>NZ_JBITLI010000007.1:0-167943 GCF_044465085.1 Streptomyces sp. NPDC049813
TTAGGACGCTCCGGCGCCTTGCGATCGCACGCACCGGACGCCGCGGGGCCCGCCCTTCGGGCGGACGACGGGACTTTCAAAACACGCCCTAGGCGGCCGCCCACCGCTCCAGCCAGGTGCACGCCGCCCGCGCCGTGAACTCCTCCTGGCCCCCCTTGAACAGCAGGTCCGCCGTCGTGAACGCCGGGTCCTCGGCCTGCGCCGCGACGTACGGCACCGCGATGCACCGCATGCCCGCCGCGTGCGCCGCCGCCGCGCCCGGCGGCGCGTCCTCCAGGACCACGCAGCGCGACGCGGGAACCCCGAGCCGGCGCGCCGCCTCCAGGAACACGTCCGGGGCGGGCTTGCCGTGCGCGACCTCGTCCGCCGACACGTACCGGGGCAGCAGCGCCCGCAGACCGGTGCCGTCCAGGATCGCCTCGATGGCCTGCGGCGAGGACCCCGACGCCACGACCATCGGGGTGCCCGCCGCGTGCAGCCGCTCCACGAACAGCCGCATCTGCGCGAACACGTGCGTGTCGGCGCGGGCGAACTCCAGATAGCGGGCGTTCAGATCGTCGAGGAGCACGTCGGCCGGGTCGGTGATGCCGTACCTGCGCCGCCACGCCGTGAGGGTCTCCAGCGTCGAGATGCCGACGTACGTCTCGTGGTCGGCCCAGGTGAAGTCGGTGACACCGTAGCGGGCGAGGGTGCCGAGCGACGCCTTGAAGTAGTTGGGCTCGCTGTCGACGAGCGTGCCGTCGAGGTCGAAGACGACCGCCGTGTCGCCGAACGGGGACGGGGGAGCGGTGTGCGGGGCGTTCATGTCCCCAGCATGCCGGAACGGCGGCCCCCGCTCCGTGCCCGCCGCTCAGCCGCGCCCGGCGCCCGCCGCCCGGCCGACCGCCTCGACCAGCGGCAGCAGCCGGTGCGGGACCCGCTCGCGCAGCGCCACCTCGGTGCGGGTGCGCACCACGCCGGGCAACCGGTTGAGCTGCTGGATCACGTCCTCCAGATGTCCGGCGTCGCGTGCGGCGACCCGGGCGAGCAGGTCGCCGCCGCCGGTGGTGGAGTGCGCCTCGATGATCTCCGGCACCTGGGCCAGTGCGTCCCCGACCTCGCCGAGATGGCCCTGGGTCACCTCGATGTGCACGAAGGCGAGGACCGGGTGGCCGAGCGCCGCGGGGGAGAGGGAGGGCGCCACGCCCGTGATCACACCGTCCCGTTCGAGCCGGTCGAGCCGGGCCTGCAGCGTGCCGCGGGCGACCCCGAGGATGCGCGCGTACTCGCGGACGCTGGTGCGGGGCTGTTCCAGGAGCAGGCGCAGGATGCGGGTGTCGAGCTGGTCCACGGCCATGGGCGTACGGGCTCCTTCGTTCCACCGGCGATCCGGGCCGACTGTACCAATGGCTCAGCCGTCGGCCCTCGACCTGGCCGGTGGTCCGGCCGGCCGCCGCCCCGGGCGGTGGCGCCCGTGGTTCAGCGGCGGCCGGTGACGGCCGGGCCGGACGCCGTCGAGCCGCGCACCACCAGCTCGGGCATGAAGACGAACTCCGTGTGCGGCGCGGGCGTGCCGCCGATCTCCTCCAGGACCGCGCGGACCGCCGCCTGGCCCATGGCCTGCACGGGCTTGCGCACCGTCGTCAGCGGCGGATCGGTGAAGGCGATCAGCGGGGAGTCGTCGAACCCGACCACCGAGATGTCGTCGGGCACCTCGAGACCGCGCTGGCGCGCCGCCCGGATCGCGCCGAGCGCCATCATGTCGCTGGCGCACACGACGGCCGTGCAGCCGCGGTCCAGCAGAGCGGAGGCGGCGGCCTGGCCACCCTCCAGGGTGTACAGGGAGTGCTGGACGAGGTCGCGTTCGATCTCCTCGGGGGAGAGGCCGAGCCGCTCGTGCACCGTGCGCACGAACCCCTCGATCTTCCGCTGCACCGGCACGAACCGCTTCGGTCCGAGGGCGAGGCCGATACGGCTGTGGCCCAGCGCGACGAGGTGGGTGACGGCCAGCTGCATCGCGGCCCGGTCGTCCGGCGAGATGAACGGCGCCTGCACGTCGGGCGAGAACCCGTCGACCAGGACGAACGGCACGCCCTGCGCCCGCAGCTGCTCGTAGCGGCCGGGGTCGGCGGTGGTGTCGGCGTGCAGCCCGGACACGTAGATGATGCCGGTGACGCCCCGGTCGACGAGCATCTCGGTCAGCTCGTCCTCGGTGGAGCCGCCGGGCGTCTGGGTGGCCAGGACCGGCGTGTAGCCCTGGCGGGTCAGCGCCTGCCCGATGGTCTGGGCGAGCGCGGGGAAGATCGGGTTCTCCAGCTCGGGAGTGATCAGGCCGACCAGGCCCTCGCTGCGCCGGCGCAGCCGCACCGGGCGCTCGTAGCCGAGGACGTCGAGCGCGGCGAGCACCGACTGCCGGGTGGCCGACGCGACGCCCGGCTTGCCGTTGAGCACCCGGCTGACCGTCGCCTCGCTCACGCCCGCCTGCGCCGCGATGTCGGCGAGCCGCGCGGTCACGGGTGGGGCGGTGGCCGGTCGCCTGGCCGCCTGAACGGGCAGCTGCGTCATCGCACTCCTTGAGGGGACATCCTGCTGGCAAGAGTCCCGATGATCCCCGCGCGGTGACCCGCTGGCAAGAGCTTGCAGCTCCTTGCACGGTGGCGTAACCGGTTAAAACCGGGCATAAGTCTCCACATTTGTCCGGACCTTGGGGATCACGAAGCGATAACTCGCCACGCTGGCTGCAATTTTTTGCTGCAAGGTCTTTCGTCCGGCTTCCCGCGCTGTTACGTTCACGTCGCCCGGCGGCGGCGACGGCGCGGTCGGCAAGTAGGCCAGAGGAGCGGACGGGACCGCTCCTCGCCCACTCACGGGCATTCACCCTCTAGGAGATCTCATGCGGCGTGGCATAGCGGCCACCGCGGTGGTGGCGTCCCTCGCTCTGGCGGCGACGGCGTGCGGCGGAAGCGACGACGACGGCGACAAGGCGTCGGGCCCGACCACCATCACGTGGTGGGACACGTCGAACGCCACGAACGAGGCGCCGACGTACAAGGCCCTGGTCAAGGACTTCGAGAAGGCCCACCCCGACATCAAGGTCACGTACACCAACGTCCCCTTCGACCAGGCGCAGAACAAGTTCGACACCGCGGCCGGGGCCAGCGGCGCCCCGGACGTGCTGCGCGCCGAGGTCGGCTGGACCCCCGCCTTCGCCAAGAAGAGCTACCTGCTCCCCCTCGACGGCACCGAGGCCCTCGCCGAGCAGGACAAGTTCCAGGCGAGCCTGATCGAGCAGGCGCGGTTCGAGGGCAAGACCTACGGCGTGCCGCTGGTCACCGACACCCTCGCCCTCGTCTACAACAAGGCCCTCTTCAAGAAGGCCGGCATCACGAAGGCGCCCGCCACCTGGGACGAGCTGAAGGCCGACGCCGCCAAGGTCAAGGACAAGACCGGCGCCGACGGCTACTGGGCCTCCACCGCCGGCTACTACGCCGAGCCGTTCCTCTTCGGCGAGGGCACCGACACCGTCGACGCCGCGGGCAAGAAGATCACCATCGGTTCCGCCGCGGCCAAGAAGGGCCTCACCGCCTGGCAGGGCCTGTTCGACGGCAAGGGCCTGCACAAGGCCGACGCCACCGCCGACGCCTACGCCCACATCCAGGACGCGTTCGTCAACGGCAAGGTCGCCTCGGTCATCCAAGGCCCCTGGGAGATCACGAACTTCTACAAGGGCTCGGCCTTCAAGGACAAGTCCAACCTCGGCATCGCCACCGTCCCGGCCGGTTCGACCGGCAAGGCGGGCGCCCCGACCGGCGGCCACAACCTCTCCGTCTACGCGGGCTCGGACAAGGCGCACCAGGAGGCGTCCCTGAAGTTCGTCAAGTGGATGACCTCGGCGAAGACGCAGGAACAGATCGCCCTGAAGAACTCCACGCTGCCCACCCGCGCGGACGCCTACACCGCGAAGGTCACCGCCGACCCGGGCATCGCCGGCTACCAGAAGGTGCTCGCCGCCGCCCGGCCGCGCCCCGAACTGCCCGAGTACAGCTCGCTGTGGACGCCGATGGACCAGGAGCTGCCGAAGATCGCCACCGGCAAGCAGTCCCTGGACGCGGGGCTCAAGACCCTGGAGACCTCGTTCGCCAAGCTGGTGCCCGACTTCGGCAAGTGACGTCCGGCACGTGACGCGAGGGACGCACGCGTCCCGGTGACGCGAGGGACGTACGCGTCCCGGTGACGCGAGGGACGTACGCGTCCTTGTAGTTCGGCCGGTCCGCGCCCCCGAGGGGGAGGGCGCGGACCGGCGTCGACCTGACCAGAAGGTGCTCCGCCATGACCATCGCCGTCGACCGACCGACGCAACCCGTACGCAAGACACCGCGCCCGGGACCGATCCAGCGCCTGAAGAACTCGTACCGCAGGTACTGGTACGCGTACGTCATGATCGCCCCGGTGGTGATCGTCCTCGGCGTCCTCGTCGGCTACCCCCTGGTGCGGGGCTTCTACCTGACGCTCACCGACGCCGACAGCCTCAACTCCGCCCGCACCATCGGCGTCAACCACATCGACGCCACCTACAAGTTCGTCGGTCTCGACAACTACGCCGACATCCTGTGGGGCCCGTCCTCCTACGACCGTTTCTGGTCGCACTTCCTCTGGACGATCGTGTGGACGGCGCTCTGCGTCGCCCTGCACTACGGCATCGGGCTCGGCCTCGCGCTGCTGCTCAACCAGAAGATGCGCGGACGCACCTTCTACCGCCTCATGCTCATCCTGCCGTGGGCGGTGCCCACCTTCGTCACCGTCTTCGCCTGGCGGATCATGCTCGCCGACTCCGGCATCGTCAACGCCACGCTCGGCTCGCTCCACCTGCCCCAGCCCGAGTGGCTGGAGGACCCCTTCTTCCAGAAGGCCGCCGCGATCCTCGTCAACACCTGGTGCGGCGTCCCCTTCATGATGATCTCCCTGCTCGGCGGGTTGCAGTCCATCGACGCCTCCCTCTACGAGGCCGCCGAGATGGACGGCGCCGGCGCCTGGCAGCAGTTCCGCCACATCACCCTGCCGGGCCTGCGCTCGGTCTCCTCGACGGTCGTCCTGCTCGGGGTGATCTGGACGTTCAACCAGTTCGCGATCATCTTCCTGCTCTTCGGCAACACCGCCCCCGACGCGCAGATCCTGGTGACCTGGGCCTACCGCCTGGGCTTCGGACAGCAGCCGCGCGACTTCGCCCAGTCCGCCGCGTACGGCGTGCTGCTCCTGTCGATCCTCACCGTCTTCACGTCCTTCTACTACCGCTGGTTGAGGCGCAATGAGCAGCTCGCCGTCTGACGCCGCAGGAGCCCCCACCATGAGCACCACGACCGCCACCTCGAAGGTCCCCGCGCAGCGCTCCACGCCGCCCGCCGCCACGAACCCGCGCCGGGTGCGCCGGCGCGGCGAGCGCGGCCCGCTGGCGAGCGTCCTGTCGCACGGCGTCCTCACCGTCGCGAGCCTCATCGCCCTGTTCCCCATCGCGTGGCTGGTCTACCTGTCGGTGGGGCCCGACAAGGACGACTACCTGCACCCGGGCGGCATCGCCGGCAAGGCGACCCTCGACAACTACACCTACGTGCTCCAGCACACCGGCTTCTTCGACTGGATGAAGTCGACGCTGGTCGTCGCGGTCGGCACCACCCTCGTCGGCGTGCTCTTCGCGGCCACCACCGGCTACGCCGTCTCCCGGATGCGCTTCCCCGGCTACCGGCCGCTGATGTGGGTGCTGCTGCTCACGCAGGCGTTCCCCATCGCCGTCCTCATCGTGCCGATGTACGAGATCTTCTCCGAACTCGGCCTCATCGACAGCTACCTCGGCCTCGTCCTGGTCAACTGCACGACGATCGTGCCGTATTGCACCTGGCTGATGAAGGGGTACTTCGACACCGTCCCCGTCGACATCGACGAGGCGGGCCGCATCGACGGACTCTCGCCGTTCGGCACCTTCTGGCGACTGATCCTGCCGCTGGCCAAGCCCGGCATCGCGGTCGCCGCGTTCTACGCCTTCATCACCGCGTTCGCCGAGGTCGCCTTCGCCTCCACCTTCCTGCTCGACGACTCCAAATACACCTTCGCGGTCGGCCTGCAGAGCTTCGTCAGCGAGCACGACGCGCAGTGGAACCTCATGGCCGCCACCGCGGTGTTGATCGCCGTCCCCGTCACCGCCTTCTTCTACCTTGTCCAGAAGCACCTGGTCACCGGCCTCACCGCGGGCGGGACCAAGGGCTGAGACCTCCCTCACGCACACCGATCAGTAGCCGGCTCCTTTACGCAGCAAGGACACCATGACTCAGCACTCCACCGACGAGTCCCCGGCGTTCGCCACCACGACCCGAGCGAGCGCCGACTGGTGGCGCGACGCGGTCATCTACCAGGTCTACCCGCGCAGCTTCGCCGACAGCGACGGCGACGGCACCGGCGACCTCGAAGGCGTCCGCCGCCGCCTGCCCTACCTGCGCGACCTCGGCGTCGACGCCGTGTGGCTCTCCCCCTTCTACGCGTCCCCGCAGGCCGACGGCGGCTACGACGTCGCCGACTACCGGGCCGTCGACCCCATGTACGGCACGCTCCTCGACGCCGACGCGGTCATCCGCGACGCCCACGGACTCGGTCTGCGCATCATCGTCGACCTCGTGCCCAACCACTCCTCCGACCAGCACGAGTGGTTCAAGCGGGCCGTCGCGGAGGGCCCCGGATCCGCGCTGCGCGACCGCTACCACTTCCGCCCCGGCAAGGGCCCGGACGGCGAACTCCCGCCCAACGACTGGGAGTCCATCTTCGGCGGCCCCGCCTGGACGCGGCTGCCGGACGGCGAGTGGTACCTCCACCTCTTCGCGCCCGAGCAGCCCGACTTCAACTGGGAGCACCCGGCCGTCGCCGACGAGTTCCGCTCGATCCTGCGGTTCTGGCTCGACGTCGGCGTCGACGGCTTCCGCATCGACGTCGCCCACGGACTGGTCAAGGCCGAAGGGCTGCCGGACCTCGGCGCCCACGACCAGCTCAAGCTGCTCGGCAACGACGTGATGCCCTTCTTCGACCAGGACGGCGTCCACGAGATCTACCGCTCGTGGCGCACCATCCTCGACGAGTACGACGGCGAGCGCGTCTTCGTCGCCGAGGCGTGGACCCCGACCGTCGCGCGCACCGCCCACTACGTGCGCCCCGACGAACTGCACCAGGCCTTCAACTTCCAGTATCTGTCCGCCCCTTGGGAGGCGGCCGAGCTGCGGGCCATCATCGACGACACCCTCGACGCGATGCGGCCGGTCGGCGCCCCGGCCACCTGGGTGCTTTCCAACCACGACGTCACCCGGCACGCCACCCGCTACGCCAACCCGCCCGGCGGCACCCAGATCCGTACCGCGGGCGATCGCCCGCTGGGCCTGCGCCGCGCCCGCGCCGCGACTCTGCTCATGCTGGCGCTGCCCGGCTCCGCCTACGTCTACCAGGGCGAGGAGCTGGGCCTGCCCGACGTCACGGACCTGCCCGACGAGGCACGCCAGGACCCCTCCTTCTTCCGCGCCCAGGGCCAGGACGGCTTCCGCGACGGCTGCCGGGTGCCGATCCCCTGGACCACCGGGGGTCCCTCGTACGGATTCGGCGACGGCGGCAGCTGGCTCCCGCAGCCCGCGGGCTGGGGCGCGCTCAGCGTCGAGGCGCAGACCGGCGACCCGGACTCCACCCTGGAGCTGTACCGCTCGGCCTTCGCCGTGCGCCGCGCGCAGCCGGGCCTCGGCGCGGGCACGGACGTGACCTGGCGCGACGACGTGCCGGCGGGCGTGCTCTTCTTCGAGCGCCCGGGGTTCGCGTGCACGGTCAACACGACCGGTGCCCCTGTCCGCGTCCCCGCGCCCGGCCGGCGCCTGCTCGCCTCGGGCCCGGTGCCGGCCGCCGAGGACGGCACGGTGGCCCTGCCCGCGGACACCACGGTGTGGTGGCAGACGGTCTGATCCGCGGACGCACAGGTGAGGGGGGCCGGTGGTGTACCGGCCCCCCTCCTACGTGTGCCTCACTTCCAGGTGCCGCTGACCGTGTAGCCGCTGCCCGAGCCGGTCGCGTAGGACCGGTCGGCGCCGGACTCCCAGGTCACGTTCCCCGACGCGTCCTTCTTCAGGTACTTGTACGTGAAGGACGTGTTCTTCGGGGCGATCACCCTGCTGCCCCAGGAGGGGTACGCGGCCGGCGACAGCGGGATCGCGTCGGCCGGGTTCCAGGAGCCGAGCGAGGGGATCGAACCGACGACGTAGACGTTCGTGCCGGTGGTGGTCGTGGCGCTGACCGTGAACCGCACGTCGGTGGCGTCGGCGTCCGCGACGTTCCAGGTGTTGTCGACGCTGGCGGACGCCGTGCCCGTGGTGAGCTTGCGGTTGGCGTTGGACTCCCAGGTGATGTTCCCCGAGGCGTCCTTCTTCAGGTACTTGTACTCGATCGCGGACGAGGCCGGGACGGCGACGTCCTTCTTCCAGACCGGATAGCCGGTGGCGGACAGCTTGACGGCGTTCGCCGTGTTCCAGGAGCCGAGGGCGGGGGTGGACCCGACCACGTAGACGTCGCTGCCGGAGGTCGTGGGCGCGTACTCGTTGAAGGAGGCGGTGACGGTGGTGCCGCCGCCATTGTCCCCACCGCCGCAGTTGACCGGGCAGCTGTACGACCCGTCGTAGAACGCGACCGCGCCCTTCGCCGGGACGGTGAGCGCCGCCTTGCCGCCCGAGACGGTGACGGAGGTGGCGCCGCCGTCGATGACGTTCTTGTACGTGCCGTCCTTGAGGCCGGTCGTGTACGTGTGGGCGTGCGCGGCGGAGGAGTTGTTGAGGGCGACGAAGCCGCCGGTGCCGCGCGCGAAGCCGATGACGTTCGCGGCGGGGGACTGCCAGTTGGCGACGGAGGCGCCCGCGACCGCGTTGTGCCAGGCGATCATCCCGGAGACGGCGGTGTCCCGGTCGAGACAGGACCAGCCGGAGGAGCAGGTGGTGTCGGTGACGAACCCGCCGTTGTTCGGCGGTGCCTCGTCGCTCTGGGAGAAGTTCCAGGCCGCGTAGACCGACGGGCGGCCGTAGCCGCGGGCCAGCTGGAAGACGTTGGCGAGGACGGCCGTCGCGCCGTCCTTGTAGCTGAGCGTGTAGCCGTTGCGCTCGGTGTCGTGGTTGGTGACGAAGGTGTTGGCGTTCGCCTCGTTCGCCAGGCCCCAACTGCTGCCGAACGAGGCGAGGTTCGCGATGTCGCCGCCGCCGAACTGGGACTTCATGGCGGCCGCGTACGTGAAGTCCAGGACGTCGCCGTTGGCGTAGTAGTCGCCGAGCGCGGGCGGGGTGCCCGGGTAGACCTCCTGCGTGATGTACGGGGCGTCGCCCGCCTTCGTGGTGTGCAGGGCGCCCACGACGGCCTTCATGTCGGCGGTCTCGATGTGCTTGGCGGCGTCCACGCGGAAACCGTCCACGCCGAGGTCGATCTGCTTGTTGAGGAAGCCGACGATCTTCGCGCGGACCCCGGCCTCGGAGGTGTCGAGGTCGGGCAGGCCGAGCAGTTCGCAGTGCTGCACCTCGTGCTGGTCGGACCAGTTGGCGATGGTCTTGGTGCAGTCGTCGCTGTCGGCGGGGTCATAGTCCGGGGTGTCGTACTTGTTGCCGATCGTGGTGCCCGCGTAGCCGGTGCCGGTCTGCGCGGCCGTGTGGTTGATGACGGCGTCGGTGTAGACCTCGATCCCGGCCGCGTGGCAGGTGTCGATCATGCTTTTGAAGTCGCTCGCGCTGCCGAACCGGCTGTCCAGCTTGTACGAGTACGGCTGGTAGACGTCCCACCAGAAGTAACTGGCCTGCTTGAGGGACTCCTCGGGCGGGGCGACCTGTACGGCCCCGTAACCGGCCGGGTCCAGGACGTCGGTGCACTCCTTGGCGACCGACGCCCAGTTCCACGACCAGAGGTTGGCGATGACGTCGCCGTTCTTGACGCCCGCGTCGGCCGCGGACGCGGACGGCGCGGGCAGGGTGACGACACCGCCGAGGGCGAGCGCGGCGACGGCGGCGCCGGTGGCGGCGCGGCGCCCGAATCTGGCGCGCGTGATGGGGGATGGGCGCATGTGCGGCTCCTGTCGGTGGGGATTCCGGCCCGTCCGCGGAGGAGGGGAGACGGGCAGCGCACCGCGAGCGTGGGGGAGCCCAGGAGGCCGCGTCAAGAACTCGGTTGAAAGTTCTTGCTATGTATTGCAGAACTCTTGCAGCAAAGTTCCTGCAAGCGATACGGTCGCGCGGCGGACCGGTGCCGGCCCCTCGCCCCCGGATTCACGCACCCGCAAGAGCCCTGATCCTGCGAGGAGTTCGCCTTGAGCCGCACGCTTCCCACGCCGCGCCGGCACAGACGGGCCGCCGCGTGCACCGCGGCCGCCGCGCTGGCCCTGACCCTGGTCCAGCCGCTCGCGGCCCGTGCCGCGGCGCCGCCCGCGCCGCCGTCCGACGCGCGGCTGGCCGCCGCGCCCGCGCGCCACGACCTGACGCGCGAGCAGTACTACTTCGTCCTGCCCGACCGCTTCGCCGACGGCGACGCCTCCAACGACAAGGGCGGCCTGACCGGCACCCGCCTCGACACCGGTTACGACCCGACCGACAAGGGTTTCTACCAGGGCGGCGACCTCAAGGGCCTGACGAAGCGGCTCGACTACATCAAGGACCTCGGCACCACCGCGATATGGCTGGCGCCGATCTTCAAGAACAAGCCCGTGCAAGGCACCGGGGAGAACGCGTCCGCGGGCTACCACGGCTACTGGATCACCGACTTCACCCAGGTCGATCCGCACTTCGGTACCAACGCCGACCTGAAGACCCTCATCTCGAAGGCCCACCGCAAGGGCATGAAGGTCTTCTTCGACGTCATCACCAACCACACCGCCGACACGGTCGACTACACGGAGAAGACGTACAACTACCGTCCCAAGGGCGCCTATCCGTACCTGGACACCGAGGGCCGCCCCTTCGACGACGCGGCCGACGCGGCCGACGCGGCCGGCAGCAAGGGCGTGACCGCCGAGGTCGACGCGGACTCCTTCCCGTACACGCCGAAGAACACCGGCGAGATGGTCCCGTCGTGGCTCAACGACCCGACCATGTACCACAACCGCGGCGACTCCACCTGGGAGGGTGAGTCGACCACGTACGGCGACTTCTCCGGCCTCGACGACCTGTGGACCGAGCGGCCCGAGGTCGTCACGGGCATGGAGTCCATCTACAAGACGTGGGTGCGCGACTTCGACATCGACGGTTTCCGCATCGACACGGTCAAACATGTCGACCTGGACTTCTGGACCCAGTGGGCCACGGCGCTCGACACGTATGCGGCCCGCCACGGCCGCGACGACTTCTTCATGTTCGGTGAGGTGTACTCCGCCGACACCGACGTCACGTCCCCGTACGTCACGCGGGGCCGCCTGGACGCGACGCTCGACTTCCCCTTCCAGGACGCGGCCCGCGCCTACGCCTCGCAGGGCGCACCCGCCGGGAAGCTCGCCGCGGTGTTCGCCGACGACTACAAGTACGCGACCGACAAGGCCAACGCCTACGAACAGGTCACCTTCCTCGGCAACCACGACATGGGCCGCATCGGCGGCTTCCTGAAGGCCGACAACCCGGGCGCCTCCGAAGCCGAACTGCTGCGACGCGACAAGCTGGCCAACGAGGTCATGTTCCTCTCCCGCGGCAACCCCGTCGTCTACTACGGCGACGAGCAGGGCTTCACCGGACCCGGCGGCGACAAGGACGCCCGGCAGACCATGTTCGCCTCGAAGGTCGCCGACTACCTCGACGACGACGAGCTGGGCACCGCGCGCACCCACGCCGCCGACGCCTACGACACCCGGCACCCGCTCTACAAGGCGATCGCCGCGCTCTCGAAGCTCCGTAAGGACAACCCGGCGCTGGCCGACGGCGCCCAGCGCGAGCTGTACGCCAAGGACTCGGTGTACGCCTTCTCCCGTACGGGCGCGGACCGCGAGTACGTCGTGGCGGTCAACAACGCGACGACCCCGAAGACGGTCACGCTGCCCGTGGAGTCCGCCACATACCGCACGGTGTACGGCGGTTCGGGTGCGGTGCGCGCCTCCGGCGGCACCGTCGAAGTGACGGTCCCGGCGCTGTCGTCGCTCGTCCTGCGGGCCGACGGCAAGCTGCCCGCGCCCGCCACCGCGCCGACGCTGACCCTGAAGGCCCCGGCCGCCGGTGCCACGGGCACCGTCACCCTCGCCGCCGACCCGGGCGCCACCGCCTCCGCCCGCGTGGTCTTCGCCGCGCAGACCGGCGACGGCGCCTGGAGGACACTCGGCTCCGTCGACCACGCCCCGTACCGCGTCACCCAGTACCTGCCGCCGACGGTGGCGGCCGGGACGCCGCTGCGGTACAAGGCGGTCGTGGTGGACCGGGCCGGCCGCACCGCGAGCGCGCTCGCCTCCTCGACGGCGGGCCGGCCGCCCGCGCCCGAGAAGCCGACCGCCGTGGACCGCGACCACGCCGTCGTCCACTACCGGCGCACGGACGGCGACTACGACGGCTGGACGCTCAAGTCCGGTGAGGCGAGTGGGCAGTTCACCGGCCGGGACGCCTTCGGTGCCTTCGCCTGGGTGAAGGTCCCGGACGGGGCAGGCTCACTGACGTACACCGTCGAGAAGGGAGGCTCCGCGGACGGCCCGCAGCGCACCGTCGACCTCGCCAGGACCGGTGAGGTCTGGGTCGAGCAGGGCAAGGACGACCAGGCGACGGCCAGGCCCGACGGCGTCTATCCGCCGCAGGACGAGAAGAAGGCCGTCATCCACGTCCACCGCGCCGACGGCGACTACGACGGCTGGGGGCTGCACACCTGGACCGGCGCCGCGGACCCCACCGACTGGGCGGAGCCGCTGCGGCCGACGGGCGAGGACGCGTACGGCCTGACCTTCGAGGTGCCGCTCGCCGACGGGGCGAGCACCCTCAACTACATCGTCCACAAGGGCGACGAGAAGGACATCCCCACCGACCGCGTCCTGGACTTCGCCACGTACGGCAAGGAGGTGTGGCTCAACGCGGGGGAGGCCTCGTACCTGCTCCCGTCGGTCGGCTCGGGCGGTGACCTCGACCTGTCGAAGGCGCAGGCGCAGTGGATCGACGCCGACACCGTCGTCTGGAAGGTGGCCGCCACCGCCGCCGGCAGCCAGCAGCTCGTCTACGCGCCCGAGGGCGGCATCACCGTCCAGGACGGTGCGCTGAGCAGCGAGGGGCACTGGCTGCGGCTCAGGACCGGGGCCCTGACCGACGCGCAGAAGGCGAAGTACCCGCACCTTAAGGACTACCCGGCGTTCACCGTCGACCCGCGCGACCGCGACCGGGTACGGGACGCCCTGCGCGGTCAGCTGATCGCGACGCAGCGCGCGGCGAACGGCGCCCTGCTGGCCGCCACCGGAGTCCAGATCCCTGGCGCCCTCGACGACGTGTACGCGGGCAGCGCGGAGAAGGCGGCCCTCGGCCCTGTCTTCAAGGGCGACAAGGTGACCCTGTCCGTGTGGGCGCCGACCGCCCGGGACGTCCGGCTCGAACTCGGCGGCCGGGAACGGGCGATGCGGCGCGACGCCGCGAGCGGCATCTGGTCCGTCACCGGATCCGCGAAGGCCTGGCGCGGCAAGGAGTACCGGTTCGCCGTGACCGTGTGGGCGCCCAGTGCGCACAAGCTCGTCACCGACAAGGTCACCGACCCGTACTCGGTGGCCCTCACCGCGGACTCGGAGCGGAGTCTGGTCGTCGACCTCGCCGACCGGGCCCTCGCTCCCAAGGGCTGGTCGGGCCTGGCCAAGCCCAAGGCCGTCGCCATGAAGGACGCGCAGATCCAGGAGTTGCACATCCGCGACTTCTCGGTGGCGGACGGCACGACCCCGGCGAAGGACCGCGGCACCTACCGCGCCTTCACCGACAAGAAGAGCGACGGCTCCAGACACCTGCGCGAGCTGGCGAGGTCGGGCACCTCGTACGTGCACCTGCTGCCCGCCTTCGACCTCGCGACCGTCCCCGAGCGGAAGTCCGGGCAGGCCACGCCCGCCTGCGACCTGGCGTCGTACCCCGCCGACAGCGACCAGCAGCAGGAATGCGTCGGCAGGTCGGCCGCGAAGGACGCCTTCAACTGGGGCTACGACCCGTACCACTACACGGTCCCCGAAGGCTCGTACGCCAGTGACCCCGACGGCACCCGGCGCACGGTCGAGTTCCGGCAGATGGTGCAGTCCCTGAACGAGGACGGCCTGCGCGTCGTCATGGACGTCGTCTACAACCACACGGCGGCGGCCGGGCAGGACAAGGCCTCCGTCCTCGACCGGATCGTGCCGGGCTACTACCAGCGGCTCATGGCGGACGGCTCCGTCGCCACCTCCACCTGCTGCGCGAACACCGCGCCCGAGCACGCCATGATGGGCAAGCTCGTCGTCGACTCCCTCGTCACCTGGGCCAAGGAGTACAAGGTCGACGGCTTCCGCTTCGACCTGATGGGCCACCACCCCAAGGCCAACATCCTCGCGGTCCGCAAGGCGCTCGACGCGCTCACCGTCGCGAGGGACGGTGTCGACGGCAAGAAGATCATTCTGTACGGCGAGGGCTGGAACTTCGGCGAGGTCGCCGACGACGCCCGCTTCGAGCAGGCCACGCAGCGGAACATGGCGGGCACCGGCATCGCCACCTTCTCCGACCGGGCCCGCGACGCGGTGCGCGGCGGCAGCCCCTTCGACGAGGACCCGGGCGTACAGGGCTTCGCGACCGGCCTCTACACCGACCCCAACTCCTCGGCGGCGAACGGCACTCCGGCCGAGCAGAAGGCCCGCCTGCTGCACTACCAGGACCTCCTCAAGGTCGGCCTGTCGGGCAACCTCGCCGGCTACGAGTTCACCGACAGCGCGGGGAAGAAGGTGAAGGGGGCCGACGTGGACTACAACGGCGCCCCCGCCGGGTACGCCGCCGCCCCCGGCGACGCCCTCGCCTACGCGGACGCGCACGACAACGAATCGCTGTACGACGCGATGACGTACAAGCTGCCCGCGACGACGAGCACCGCGGACCGCTCGCGCATGCAGGTCCTCGCGATGGCCACCGCGGCCCTGTCGCAGGGCCCCGCGCTCTCCCAGGCCGGCACGGACCTGCTGCGCTCCAAGTCCCTGGACCGCAACTCCTTCGACAGCGGCGACTGGTTCAACGCGATCCACTGGGACTGCCGCACCGGCAACGGATTCGGCCGCGGCCTGCCCCCGGCCGCCGACAACCGGCCGAAGTGGCCGTACGCGCAACCGCTGTTGGCCTCCGTCCCGGTACCCGGCTGTGCCGCGATCGGCGGTACCTCCGCCGCGTACCAGGACCTCCTCAGGATCCGCACGGCCGAGCCGGCCTTCCATCTGGCCACGGCCGGGCAGGTGCAGCGGGACCTCTCCTTCCCGCTCTCCGGCCCGGGCGAGACGCCCGGCGTCCTCACCCTGCGCCTCGGTGACCTCGTGGTCGTCCTGAACGCGACACCGCAGCGGCAGGACCAGACGGTGGCCTCGCTCGCCGGAAGCGGCTACCGGCTGCACCCGATGCAAGCGGCCGGCGCGGACGAGGTGGTGAAGGGTTCGACGTACAAGGCGGGATCGGGAACCTTCTCGGTGCCCGCGCGCACGGTGGCGGTGTTCCGCCGCGCGTGAGGCAAGAGGTGCCCCCGCACGTTTGGCGCGGGGGCACCTCGCTGTCCCGGGTGCGGCACCGCGCTGTCCCGGGTGCGGTACCACGTTGTCCCAGGTGTGGCACCTCGCTGTCCCCGGTCCGAGATAAAGACAGCCTGAGTTGCACAGTTCAGGCTGTCGATCTACGGTAGGGGCATGACCGAGAACGCAGACCCCCTCTCCCCGGCCGCGATCCAGGCGGCCGGGGAGATCTGGGTGGTGGTCGGCCGGCTGCGCCGCAAACTGCGGTCGCTGGAGCACATCGACGGGGTCACCGGCCAGGAGGGTGAGATCGACCTCACCCCGGGCCAGGCCTCCGTCCTCGCCCGGCTCGACAAGATCGGCGCCGCCACCGCGAGCGAGCTGGCGGTCGTCGAGAACGTCCGGCCGCAGTCCATGGCCAAGACCGTCATCTCCCTGGAGCGGGACGGGTTCGTCGAGCGCCGCCAGGACCCCGACGACGGGCGCCGCCAGCTCGTCTCGCTCACCCGGCGCGGCCGCGAGCGCGGCCAGGGAGTGCGCCGCGCCCGCCAGGAGTGGCTCGCCCGCGCCCTCCAGGAGCGCGGTACCGACGCGGAGCTCCAGGCCGTGATCACCGCCATGCGACTGATCGACGAGGTGACCCAGGCATGACCCGGCTCGCCGAGCGGCTGCGCGGGGCGCGCACCACCGGAGCGGCCGGGTTCGACCGCCGCCTCGTCGTCCCCATGGTCCTGGGTTCGGTCCTGAACCCCATCAACTCCTCGATGCTCGCCGTCGCCCTGATCCCCATCGGCCGCGCCTTCGGGGCGCCTCCGGACCGGACCGCCTGGCTGGTGACGGGCCTCTACCTGGCCACCGCGGTCGGCCAGCCCGTCGTCGGCCGCCTGGTCGACGCCTTCGGGCCGCGCCGCCTGTACCTCGCGGGCACCGCGCTGGTCGGCGTCGGCGGCCTGCTGGGCATGCTCGCCCCGAACCTGTGGGTCCTCGTCGCCTCCCGGGTACTGCTCGGCTTCGGCACGTCCGCCGCCTACCCCGCCTCCATGGCGCTGCTGCGCGCCGAGTCCGACCGCACCGGGCTGAAGAGCCCGAGCGGCATCCTGGCCGTCCTGTCGGCCTCCGGGCAGGTCGTCGCCGTCATCGGGCCGACCCTCGGCGGCCTGCTGATCGGGGCCGGCGGCTGGCACCTGATCTTCGGGGTGAACGTGCCGCTGGCGCTCGCCTGCCTGGTCCTGGGCGCCCTGTGGCTGCCACGGACGCGCCCGCGGGCCGCCGCGCGCACCGGCCCCCGCACCGACGTGCCCGGCATGGTCCTCTTCGCGGCCTCCCTCACCGCGTTCATGCTCTTCCTGACCGACCCGGGCACCGCGCACTGGTACCTGCCGGTGATCGCGGCGGCGGGCGGCCTGTGGTTCGCCCGCCGCGAGCTGACCGTCGAGGGCCCCTTCATCGACCTCCGCGTCCTCGGCGGCAACACCCCGCTGCTGGCCACGTACGCCCGCCAACTCCTCGCCTACACCACCTCGTACGCCTTCCTGTACGGCTACACCCAGTGGCTCCAGGAAGGGCGCGGGCTGAGCGCCGCCCACGCCGGGCTGCTCCTGCTGCCGATGTCGCTGGCGGCCGTCGCCGCCACCGCGCTGACCGGACGCCGCCCGGGCGTGCGCGGCAAGCTCCTGGCCGGCGCCCTCGTCCAGCTCATCGGCTGCGCGGCCCTGTTGGCCGTCGGCGCGGACACCCCGGTCTGGCTCCTGGTCGTCCTCGGCGTGCTCTTCGGCATCCCACAGGGCCTGAACGGCCTCGCCAACCAGAACGCCCTCTACGCCCAGGCCGACCCGGCCCGCATGGGCTCCTCCGCCGGGCTGCTGCGCACCTTCACCTACCTCGGCGCCCTGCTCGCCTCCGCGGCGAACGCCGTCTTCTTCCGCTCCGGCGCCACCAGTGCCGGGCTGCACGACATGGCCCGGCTGCTGCTCGCCGTGGCCGCGGTGTTCCTCGTCGCGTGCGTCGCCGACCGCTCGCTCGGCCGGGTCGGCCGGGACCGCTGAGCGGCGCGCGGTGAGCGGTGCGCGGTCAGTGGCGCGCGCTGAGTGGCGCGCGCTGAGTGGCGCGGCCTCCCCAGCCCCCTGATTCCCCCCTCCTGAAAGGCACTTTTTCATGCCCGTCACCACCCTGGACCCCAGGTCCGCCCTCGTCGTCGTCGACCTGCAGAACGGCATCATGGGCATACCCGGCGCCCCGTACCGCACCGCCGACGTGGTGGAGCGCACCGCCCGGCTCGCCACCGCATTCCGCGCCCACGGGCTGCCTGTCGTCCCGGTCCGCGTCAGCCACCACGCCGACGGCTCCGACACCGTGCCCGGCCGCACCGAGACGCCGCGCGGCGCGGCGGCCAGGCCCGCCGGCTGGGACGAGATCGTCGACGCCCTCGCCGGACACCCCGAGGACATCGTCGTCACCAAGCGGAACTGGTCCGCGTTCTACGGCACCGACCTCGATCTTCAGCTGCGCAGGCGCGGCGTCACCCAGACCGTCCTGACCGGCGTCGCCACCAGCATCGGGGTCGAGTCGACCGCCCGCGCGGCCCACGAGCACGGCTACCACGTCACCCTGGCCACGGACGCCATGACCGACCTGGACGCCGAGGGCCACCGCGGCAGCGTCGAGCGGATCTTCCCCCGCCTGGGCGAGACCGGCACCACCGAGGATGTGCTGGCCCTGCTGGCCGGGCGCGACTGACGCGGCGCCCCTCGCCCCCGGCCGCCGCTCTCCCGTACCACCTCGGCCCGTGCCGGGATCGGGCGGCGGCGCGCCAATGTGGTGTACATGTCGCATGTGTTCGCTAACCTGACGCCACTGCACGAAGATCCGCGCCAGGGACGGCTGCACGCCGGGGGCTGAGGGGCCTGTGGGGGACGATCTCGGATTCGACACGCTGCTCGGGCACGACGGCCTGGTCGCCAGGCTCGTCGGCCGGACCCGGACCGGGCGCAACAGGGAGCCGCTGTTCGGCCCCGACCTGCCCGTCGTGCTGCTCGTGGGCGGACCCGGCATGGGCAAGGGGCGGCTGCTGCGCTCCGTCCAGCGCGACTTCAAGCCGCGGGTCCCCGTCGCCCATGTCGACTGCGCCGCACCCGAGTTGCGTGTCCTGCCCGACGAACCCCCGCGCACCCGCTCGGAGATGACCGAACTCCTGCGCAAGGCGGCCCTGGACTACCACGACTGGGACGGCGACGGCGGCCCCGTCGCGGTCCCGCGTCTGTACGCGGGCCTCGCGGCCGTGACCGCGAGCGACGGCCTCGCCGCCGCCAACGTCCTCGTGGACGAGGTGCGCCGGCTCGACGAGCTGCTGCCCCCGGCCTCGTTCTGGCGCGGAGTGCTGCGCGGCACCGTGAAGAACTACGCCGGCTTCCTCGCCGGCCTGGTCACCGCGCCCGTGCTCGGCCCGTTCGTCAACGCCCTGATCGACGGGCTGCTGGCCCGCGCCTCCGCCGACGGCAGAAAGACCCTCACCGAGTTCTACGGGACGTACCCCGGCGCCGGCGGTCAGCCCAGGTCCGGGCTGCGCGGGCTGGCCGCCGACTTCCAGCAGGGCGGGGAGTCCCGGCGGGTCGCCGAGGCCTTCTTGTTCCGCGCCCTGCGCGAGGACATCGAGGCGGCGCACCGCTCGGTGCGGGGCCGGGTGGCCCGCTCCGGCCGCCCCGTCCTGCTGGTCGACCACGCCGACACGGAACTCGGCCGCCGCCTGCTCGGGCCGGTCCTGGAGGACCGGGAGCGGCGCCGCCACGACCGCCTCGTCATCCTGGCGACGGCCCGGCGGGAGGACGGCGGCCGGTTCCTCTACCACGCGGGCCGCGAACCGGCGGCCCCCGCCGTGTGGGACGCCGCCACCGGCGCTCTCCCGCGGTGGGAGCGGCCCGCGGGCACCGTCCCCGACGGCGCACCGCTGTGGCGCGGCGTGCTGCTGGTGCGGATGCCCCGGCTGACCCGCGACGAGCAGCGCGAGGCCAACGAGAGCCTGCACGCCGGTCTCACCGGCCTCGGCCACGCGGCGCGGCTGCGCATCAACACCGGCATCCACCGGCTCAGCGCCGGCCGGCCGCTGGTCGTGACCCGGCTCGGCGAGGCCACCGCGGCCCTGCCCCCGCGGGAGTGGGAGGCGTGCACCGACTGGTCGCTCCTGGACGGCCGGCTGCCCGCCACCGAACACACCCCGGACCGCGAGGTGGCCGACGTGCTCCTCGACGAACTCGTCGCCCGGCAGCTCCCCGAGGAACTGCCGCCCGTCCACCGCGGACACTGGCTCGACCTCCTCAGCCACCTCTCCGTCGCCCACGACGCCGAATGCGCGCAGGCCGTGCTGCGGGCAGCGCAGGAAGGCCGCACCCACCCGCTGACCGCGTACCGCGCCGCCGAACTCCTGGAGGACAGCGGCTGGCCGCCCTGCCCCCGGCACTTCATCGGCGACCTCGGCCTGCGCCGGCTGCTGATGCGCCGCCTGTACCGGATGCGGCCGGACGGCGGTGCCTGGCACACCGCCCACGCCGTCCTCCAGGGCCATTACCGGGATCTCGGCGACGCCCACCCGGACGCCCGGTTCGGCACCGCGGCCGCCCACCGCATGCACCACCTGCTCGCCTCCGACGGCACCGAGCACGTTACGCGCTACCTCGCGCAGGCCTTCCTGACCCGGTCGGCGCGCGCCTGGTCCGCGGAGCTGCTCGCCATCGCCGACGCGCCGCTGCTCGGCAGGCCCGACCGGCGCCTGGACCACGCGCACGGCGAGATCCACGTGCCCGGCGACGCCCAGCGCCGGCGCATCGACCGGCTGCTGAACGCGGCCTGGCTCAGCGGCGAGCGGACCTGGCCGCTCGCCGACACCGTCCCGGGCGTCCTCAGGGACGAACTGGGCGGCCTCAGCGAGTGGTCGGCGCACCTCGCGGACGAGGCCGTCGCGGGCCGGGCCCCGGCCGGGGTGGACGCGGACCGGGCCGCCGAGGGCGCCGAACAGCTCGCCCGGGTGGCCCGCGAATGGGGCGACAGGGCCGACGCGCGCCAGCCGCTCGAACGCTGCGCGTGCACCCAGCACATCGGCTTCGGCTGACCGAAGCCGGCCCGGGCCGGCTTCGGTCCTGACCGGCACACGACGAGGAGGGGTGGGCGAAGGTGTGGGACTCGGTGTACGTCGTCTTCTGGGCGACGCTGTTGCGGCGGAGCCTGACGGTCTGCGGGATCGCCCTGGTGGTCGTCGCCGCCGTCCTCCTGTGGCCCGGACCGCGGGGACCGGAGAGCTGCGCCGCGGGGGTCGACAAGAGCGACGGTGAGTGCATCGGAGCCAACGGCTCCGGCTACGACTTCGGCACCTCCGAGATCACCGCGGTGGCCCGCGCGATCGCCAAGGAGAACGAGAGGTTCGTCGGGGACCGGCCGCACGTGACCGTCGCCATGGTGCTGCCCCTGCACCCCGGACTGGCCGCCGAGCGCCAGCAGTTGCGCAGCGAGATCCAGGGCGCCTACCTCGCCCAGTACCGCGCCAACCGCAGCGAGCAGGCCCCGCTGATGCGCCTGGTCCTCGCCAACCCCGGCAGCGACTACGGGCAACAGGCCAAGATCGTCGACCAGTTGGCGGAGATGGCGCGGGACAAGCGGCACAACCTGCGGGCCGTCACCGGCTTCAACCTGAGCCTGAAGGAGACCAAGGACGCCATCACCCGCCTCACGAAGGACCTCGGCATCCCGGTCCTCGCCAGCCGCATCAGCGGCGACGACCCGGCCAACCCCGAGCCCGGCGAGGACCGGCAGCCCTACCCCGGCCTCGCCCGCATCATCCCGACCAACACCGACCAGGCCGCGGCGCTCGCCGACTTCCACGGCGGACTCAAGGACGCGCAGACGGTCCTCGTCAAGGACACCCGGCCGGGCGACATCTACAACGCGTCCCTGGCCCGCGCGTTCAGCCACAAGGAAGCCGGCCCGCCGGGCCCCAAGGACCAGCCCTTCCGCTCACCCGCGATCACCGAACTCGGCGACACCGGCAACGACTTCAAGGAGATCAGCCTCAACCTCTGCGACTCCGACGCCCGCTACGTGTACTTCGCGGGCCGCCCGGTGCACCTGCGCCTGTTCGCCCTGAAGCTCGCCGAGACCTCCTGCCACGCGAAGAAGTACACCATCGTCAGCGGCTCCGGCTCCGCCACCCTCAACCGCTACATGGACGCCGACGACTGGGAGACGCTGCGCGGCGGCAGCGGCGCCACCGAACCCACCGTGACCGTCCAGTACACGGCCCCCGGCCACCCCGACGCCTGGGACGAGACCCTGCGCGCCTGGGACCGCGGCCACCCCGATCCGCGGTCGCGCCCGGAGTACCTCACGCAACCCCAGCACGAGCTGGCCGAGCTGCGCCGGCTGGTCCGGGGGGGGGTCCGCGGGCGAGATCGGCCCGGTGCGCCTCGACGACTCACGCACCATGCTGGTTCACGACGGCGTCAGCACCATCGCCGCCGCCGTCTTCCTCGCCAACGCGCAGAACGAGCAGACCATCCCGCCGCTGCGCCGGATCGTGGCGGAGTGGCCGCGCCTGGAAGCCCGCCACCGTGTCGTGGGAACCAGCGGCTGGATCTGCCTCACCAACGCGGGCAACGCCTACGACAAGCCCGTCGCGGTCGTGGAGCTCGACCCGCGCACCCGCGAGGTCGACTTCGTCGGCATCGGCTGGCCCCGGGGCCACGCGCAGCCCAAGAACTGCGTCGTGCCCAGCGGCGAGGGCTGAACGCGCCGGGGCGGCCGGGGGCCCGTCCGCGCCAAGTGGCAGGATCGGGGGGTTCGCGATCAAGGGGGGCCCAGGTGGACCGAGGACAACGACGACCGAGAGCCGGCCGCGCCGGGAGAGTGCGAAGACGCCTGACACAGCTCCTGCTGCCCTGTGCGGTGGCCGCGGCCGTGGTCGCCGCGAGCGGTGCCGCGTACGCGTACTGGCGGCACACCAAGGAACTCGCCGTCACCCGCTGCGTCCGGACCGCCGCCGGTACGGCCGGACCCGTGGCGGGCGCCGCGCCGGGGGTGCTGCCCGTGGTCGGGCCCGGCACCTTCGCGGTGGCCCACGGCGCGGGCAGCGCCGTCGGCACCGGGCACCGGCTGCGCCGCTACAAGGTGCTGGTCGAGGACGGCATCGGCATCCGCGCCGACGACGCGGCGCGGCAGATAGCGGCCATCCTGGGCGACCCGCGCGGCTGGAGCCACGACGGCACCGACTCCTTCCAGCTCGTCGGCTCGGGCCCCCGCGACTTCGTCGTCAAGATCGCCACCCCGCACACGGTGGACTGCCTCTGCGGCTCCGCGGGCCTCGACACCGGCGGCGAGGTCAACTGCAGCGTCGGGGAGTCCGTCGTGGTCAACCTGCGCCGCTGGGTGGCGGGCTCACCGGAGTTCGACGGGCCGATCGGGGAGTACCGGGCCCTGATCGTCAACCACGAGGTCGGCCACCGGATCGGCCACGGACACGAGACGTGCCCCGGGGCCGGCCGGCCCGCTCCCGCGATGATGCAGCAGATCAAGGGCCTGCACGGCTGCACCGCCAACGCCTGGCCCTACGACCGTGCGGGCCGCTACCTCGGCGGGCCGCACGTGGCCTGACCGGCGCCTCGTCCGGGCCGGCGGCGCCCCCGGTCTGGTCCGTTGGCCCGCCACCGGCCGACCCCTGCCCCTGCCGGCTGGACCAATGGCCCAGCCGTTCCGGCCCCGCTTGAACCACCAGCCCCATCAGTGCTGAGATGAAGAGGTCGATGGCGCCTCGGATCCCCTGGGATCTCCGTGGCGCCTTACTCATGTCGGGACTCATACCGCGACGCCGGTCGCGGTGCACCTGAGGTGCGGGAGGGGCGGGACACCGTGCTGAAGAGGGCCTTCGTGGCGCCGGACCCGGGCCGGGCGCGGCTGCGGTTCGCGAGCCGGGCGGTACTCGGGATCGCGGGTGCCGTGGCGGTGTGTGGCGCGGCCGGACACACCCTGGCGGCGGCGGTCACGGGCGGCCTGGCCGCGCTGCTCGCCCTGTTCACGGTGACCGACCCGACGGTCCGCGGCCAAGCCGTGACGACGGCGCTGCTGCCCGTCGTCGGCCTGCCGGTGCTGGCGCTCGCGGCCCTGCTGCACACCGCGCCCCTCGCCCGCGACCTGGTCTTCCTCGCCGTCGTCGGCGCGGGCGTGTATGCGCGGCGCTGGGGCCCCCGGGGCCACTCGCTGGGCGTGTTCGCCTTCATGACCTACTTCGCGGCGCAGTTCCTGCGCACCACCCCGGGGCAGCTGCCGCAGCTGTACGCGGCGGTGCTGCTCTCCCTCGCCGTCGCCTCCGCCGTGCGCTTCGGCCTGTGGTGCTACGAGCGCGGCGTGCCGGTGCCCGGGGCCGTACCCCAGCCCACCGCGGGCCGGGGACTGGCCCGCATCACGACCCGGCAGGCCGTCCAGGCGACCGCGGGGGCGGGCTTCGCGCTCGCCGTCGGCCAGCTCCTCTCCGACCAGCGCTGGTACTGGGCGGTGGGCGCCACCTGGTGGGTCTTCGTCAACACCACCTCACGCGGGGAGACCCTGGTCCGCGGCTTCAGGCGGTTCCTCGGCACCCTGCTCGGCATCGGGCTCGGCTTCCTGGTCGCCGTACCGCTGCACCAGGAACCCGTCGCGGCCGCCCTCGTGATCGCGGCTGGCGTCTTCGGCATCTTCTACACCGCCGCCGTCTCCTACACCTGGATGATGCTCTCCGTCACCGTCATGGCGAGCATGCTCTACGGGCTCCTCGGCGTCCTCGACCCCGGCCTGCTGGCCCTGCGGGTGGGGGAGACGGCGGTCGGGGCACTCGGCGCCGCGCTCGCCGTGCTCGTCGTCCTGCCCGTCACCACGCACTCCGTCACCGACGCCTGGGTCGAACGCGCCCTGCGGTGCGTGCACGCCTGCACCGCGGAGGCCGCCGCCCGGCTCGCCGGCGACACCGGCGCCGACCCCGCGCCGCGCGTCGCCGAACTGGAGGCACTGCTCGGCCGCGTCCGTCTCTCGCTCGCCCCGCTCGTGCACCCGCTCACCCCGCTGCGGGCCCGCAAGGGCCGGGCCCGGCAGGTGCTCGCGCTGCTCGACGACTGCGCACGCGAGGTGCGCGGGCTCGCCTCCGTCGCCGCGGACCCCGAGGCGTCCCACGACGCCCGGCTCGCCGCCGCCTGCTGGCGCGTGGAGAGCGCCGTCGAAGCCCTGACCGCGCCCGGCCCCTACGCGCGGGTGGACGCCTCGCCCCGGGCGGCCGAGGCCGAACCCGTCCTGGCTCATCTGCACGCCCTGGAAACGGCCCTCGTCGAACTCGCCGTGCCGCTGCGCGGGGGCCGCGCGAGCGTGGGCGCCTAGGTGTATTGACCCGCAGCGTTGTTGACGCGGTCGGACCCTGGCACCCCCTGGTCTAGACCCGCTGCTACCGTCGGCGCACGGGCACCCGGCCCGCATGCCGAAAGGGGAAGCCGTGACCGGCAGACAGCCAGGGCGGGTCTACATCGGATCGTTCACCGCGGCGGGCGGGCCCGGCATCACGACCGCGGCCGTGGACGCCGCGGACGGTTCGCTGACGCTCCTCGGCGCCACGGACGTGACGCCCGACCCCTCGTACCTGACGCTCGCGGACGGGTTGCTCTACGCGGTCAGCGAGACGGCGCAGGGGTCGGTCACCGCGTTCCGCACGGACACCACCCCGGTGACCCCGGTCGGCAGGCCCGCCCCCGTCGACGGCGACGGCCCCACGCACCTGGCCCGGTGGCGCGGGCACGTGGTCACCGCCAACTACGGCTCCGGCAGCGTCACCGCGCTCCCGCTGCGCGCCGACGGCACCCCCGACGCGGCCGGCCGCGACGTGCTCCGCCACACCGGCTCGGGCCCGCACCCGCAGCGGCAGCAGGGCCCGCACGCCCACCAGGTCCTACCGGACCCGAGCGGCGCCTGGCTGGTCAGCGTCGACCTCGGCACCGACTCGGTCCGCGTCTGCACCCTCACCGGCGGCCGCCTCACCGTCCACCACGAGACCGCGCTGCGCCCCGGCTCGGGCCCCCGCCACCTGGCCTTCCACCCGTCCGGCAGCCACGCCTACGTCCTGAACGAGCTCGCCCCCACGCTCACGGTGTGCCAGTGGGACGCCGCGGCCGGGGTGCTCAAGCCGCTGGCCGAGGTCCCGGTCCTCGCCGACGCCCCGCGCGGGGACGCCTTCCCCTCCGAGGTCGTCGTCGCCCCCGACGGCCGTTTCCTGTGGACGGCGACCCGCGGCGAGGACGTCATCTCCCACTTCACCCTGGACGCCACCGGCGCCCGCCCCACGCTCACCTCGACGACCCCCTGCGGCGGCCACTGGCCCCGCGACCTGGCCCTGCACCCCACGGGCCGCCACCTCTACGCGGCGAACGAACGCTCCGGCGACATCACCTGGTTCACCCTGGACCCCCGCACAGGCACCCCCACAAGAACATCCTCCCTCCGCACCCCGTCCCCTTCGTGCCTCACCTTCACCTGACCCTCCCCAGCCACCCTTACTAGCCCGCCCCGGCACACCTCCCAGCCCGCTCCGGCACACCTCCCAGCCCGCTCCGGCACAACTCCCAGCCCGCTCCGGCACAACTCCCAGCCCGTCCGGCGCTTGAGGACATCAGTAACGCGCACGCGCACCAAGCCGGGGCCAACCCGCACTCCCAGCCCGTCCGGCGTCTGAGGACATCAGTGACGCGCACGCCCCCCGGGCAGAAAGCACCCGCCGGAGGCACAACGCAGCGGGCCCGGGCCCAAATGGACCCGGACCCGCCGCGAACCGGCTCAACCGCCGGAGGCAACCGGCTGGGGAGCGATCCCCAACGCAGCCGTGTACTTCCCCAGAGCCAACTTCCCCATCGCCGGATACGCCCCGAGCGGCTCCGCGGCAGCACACCCCGCGTCCTTGGCGGCGGCCTCCCACACGCTCGGGTCCAGCTCGGGCCCGACGAGGTACGGCGCGAGCGCCAGCTGCTGAGAACCGGAACCCCGCAGCTGCTCCGCGGTCGCGGCGATGGCCCCCTCCTCGTCGAGCGCGGCGGCGATCACCGGCACGGCGAGCCGCGCGGCGAGCAGCATCCCGGTGATCCCGGCGGCCTGCACCGCCTCGTCACCGCCCACCGACGCGAGGATGATGCCGTCCGCCGCGGTCGCCACGGTGAAGAGCCGGGCCCGGTCGGCGCGGGCCAGCCCGGCCTCCGACAGCCGCACGTGCAGGGCCTCCGCGAGCAGCGGGTGCGGTCCGAGCACGTCCGTCAGCTCGGCGGCGACCCGGCTGTCGGCGATGCCCTGGCGGATCTGGCGCAGCAGCGCGCTGTCCGGGCCCGCGAGCAGCGGCACGACGACCGCGACGGGGCCCTCGGGCGCCGTGGCCTCGACTCCGGCGGCGAGGGCCTGCTCGAAGCGGGCGGTGCGCTCCTTCGCGGCGTGCGCGAGCACGGACGCGAGAGAGGGGAACTCGGCGGACACCGGGAAATCGGTGCTCTCCCCGTCGACGAAGCCGACGCGCGCGTCCAGGCCGGGGAGCTCGGACCTGGCGATGCTCACGACCTCGTCGGCGAGCATGCGCGTCGCGGCGCTGGGCGTGCCGGGCACGGCCAGCACGAGGGCCGGTGCGCCCTCGGGAGCGGCCACGGGTTCCGGACGGCGGTGGCGTCCGGGCTGGCGAGGTCGCGGCATTCGTACAGGCAGGCCGGAAGCGGGCCCGTTGGGGGAGCTCATGGCGCCGCATGCTACTGGCTCGCCGGCCCCCGTCGCGCGGTCAGGGGGCAGCTGAGCGGTATCCGTCCGCGATTGTCCGTTCAGTTCCGGATGGTTCAAGTGTCCTGGTCCGCGCGGGTGCGGCGGGCTACGCGACGGACAGCAGCCGCCCCTCGCACGGCAGCCGCAGGCCGCCCGACGCGAGCGCCCCGGCGAGGACGAGGGAGCCGTGCAACGGGTCGCCCGCGGCGGTGGCCGCGGTGGCGCCGGGGAGCAGCGCGGCCAGCTCCTCGCGGAGCGGACCGAGCAGCGGTTCGCCGATCTTGAACAGGCCGCCGGTGAGGGCGACGTCCCCGCCGCCCGCCGGGCAGACCGCCGCGGCCGCCTCGGCGATGTGCCGCGCCCCCTGGCGCAGGATCGCCGCGGCGACCGGGTCGTGCGCGGCGCAGCGGGCCACGTCCGGGGCGAACGAGGCCAGCGCGGCGGGCCGGTCGGTGCGCGGGTAGATCCGGCCGGGCAGCTCGCCCGCGGGACCGAACCGCTCCTCGGCGAGCGCGAGCAGCGCCGCGCTGCCCCCGCGCCGCCCGTCGAACGCCCGCATCGCCGCGTCGAGCCCGGCCCGGCCGAGCCACGCGCCGCCGCCGCTGTCGCCCAGCAGGTGCCCCCAGCCGTCCGCCCGGCGCCAGGTCGCGAGGTCGGTGCCGAGCGCGATCAGTCCGGTGCCCGCGGCGACGACCGCGCCGGGCCGCTGGCCCAGCGCGCCCGCGTACGCGGTCACGGCGTCCCCGGCCAACGCGAGCCGCGTCACGCCCAGTTCACGCCGGAGCGCCCCCGGCAGCGCGGCTCGCAGTCCGTCGCCCAGGGTCGCCATCCCGGCGGCGCCGACCGCGACCGCGGCGGGCGCGGCCACCCCTGCCGCGTCCAGCAACTCACGCGCCATCGGCAGCAGTTGCTCCAGCAGATGCGCCGGGTCGATCCCCGCCGCCACCGTGCGCACCGGCTCGCGCGAGACCGTGCTGGTGGCTGTCGCCGGATCGTCGGCGGGCGCGAGGGCGACCCGCAGCCCGGAGCCGCCCGAGTCGACGCCGAGCACCCAGCGCCGCGGGTCCGGGACCGTGCCGGCAGCCGGCCGCTCGTTCGCTGGACGCACCCGACACCCCTACTTCCCGCTCGGTCCCGCCGCTGTCCTCCTGCGGCCAGGGGCGGGTGAGGAGGAAGACTAGCGCCGAGCGGTGCGCGCGCGTACAGCGGGCTTCCCCCGGCGCGTGCGGCGCCACCGCGGGCAGTAGAGTGACGCGTCGTGGCAGCACGACCTCTGAACGAACTTGTCGAAGCGGGCTGGGCGAAGGCCCTGGAGCCCGTGGCCGAACGCATCGCGGGCATGGGGCACTTCCTGCGGTCCGAGATCGCCGCGGGCCGCACCTACCTCCCGGCCGGGGCGAACGTACTGCGGGCCTTCCAGCAGCCGTTCGACGACGTCCGCGTCCTGATCGTCGGTCAGGACCCCTACCCCACACCGGGGATGGCGATCGGACTGAGCTTCGCGGTCGCCCCCGAGGTGCGCTCGCTCCCCGGCAGCCTGGAGAACATCTTCCGCGAGATGCACGCGGACCTGGGCCTGCCCCGCCCGTCCAACGGCGACCTCACGCCCTGGACGCGTCAGGGCGTCCTGCTGCTCAACCGCGCGCTGACGACGGCGCCGCGCTCGCCCGGCGCGCACCGCGGCAAGGGCTGGGAAGAGGTCACCGAGCAGGCGATCCGGGCCCTGGTCGCCCGGGGCCGGCCGCTCGTCTCGGTGCTGTGGGGCCGGGACGCCCGCAATCTGCGCCCCCTGCTCGGAGAGCTGCCCGCGATCGAGTCCGCGCACCCCTCACCGATGTCGGCGGACCGGGGTTTCTTCGGCTCCCGCCCCTTCAGCCGGACCAACGACCTGCTGGCCGGAGTCGGCGCCCAGCCGGTCGACTGGCGCCTGCCCTAGGGGCCGCTGGTCCGTCCGGCGCGCCCCGGCCGCCCCGGCCGCGGCCTCACGCCACGACGGCCGCGCGCACGCACAGCACGTCCGGCAGGTGGGACGCCACCTGCCGCCAGCTGTCGCCGTCGTCGTCGGAGGCGTACACCTCCCCGTTCCGGTTGCCGAAGTAGACGCCCGCCGGGTCCGCGTCGTCCGTGCACAGCGCGTCCCGCAGCACCGTGCCGTAGTGGTCGCCCTCGGGCAGCCCCTTGCCGAGCGGCTCCCAGGTCGCGCCCGCGTCCTGGGTGCGGTAGACCCGGCAGCGGTGGTCGGCCGGGACCCGGTCGGAGTCCGCCGTGATCGGGAAGACGTACGCCGTGTCCCCGCGGTGCGGGTGCGCGGCGACACCGAAACCGAACGTCGAGGGCAGGCCCGCGCCGATGTCGGTCCAGGTGCCGCCCGCGTCGTCGCTGCGGTACACGCCCCAGTGGTTCTGCAGATACAGCCGGTCCGGGTCGGCCGCGTCCCGCGCCACCTTGTGCACGCACTGGCCGAACTCCGGGTCCGGATCCGGCAGGAACACGGCCGACACCCCGGAGTTCGACGGGGCCCAGCTCGCGCCGCCGTCCGCCGAGCGGAAGACCCCGGCCGTCGACACCGCCACGGTCAGGGCGCGCGGGTCCCGCCGGTCGGTGAGGACCGTGTGCAGGCCCTCACCGCCGCCGCCCGGCACCCACCGGGAGCGCGTCCGATGCTCCCACAGCGGCCGGCACAGCTCGAAGCTCTCGCCGCGGTCCGCCGAGCGGTACAGCGCCGCCGGCTCGGTGCCCGCGTAGACCACGTCCGGCTCGGCCGCCGCCGGGTGCAGCTGCCAGACCCGCTCCAGGGAGGCCCCGGTGTCCTTGGGGAACCTGACGGCGGGCGAGGTCGGCTCGGTCCAGGTGCGGCCCAGGTCGTCCGAGTGGAACACGGACGGACCCCAGTGCGCGCTGTCCCCGCCCACGAGGATCCGGGGCGTCGGCGTCCGGGTGTCGAGCGCGACGGAGTACACCGCCTGCGCGTTGAAGTACGGACTCCCGTCGAACTCCCAGGGCCCGTGCGAGCGCCTGCGCCCCAGGAAGAGCCCCTTGCGCGTGCCCACCGCCAGCAGTACGTCCGTCATGTCGCACACCTCCGAAACACCGTTGTCCCCAGGTGTCCGTCAGTCTGCACCCCGGCACTGACAATGGCCCTTTCATCCGGTTGTGTCGCAGGTCAGGCGGCCGCCAGCCACAGGTCCGGGCCGAACACCTCGTAGTGGATGTCCGCCGCCGCCACGCCCCTGCCGAGCAGCTGCTCGCGCACCGCGCGCAGGAAGGGGAGCGGGCCGCACAGATAGGCGCGGGTACCGGGGGCGACCGGGACGTCCGCGAGGTCGACGAGGCCGGTGCGGTGGCCCGTGGCCGGACCGTTCTCGTACCAGAAGTGCGCCGACCCGCCCGCGAGCCCGCCCGTCAGGGCCTCGTGCCCGGCCCGCAGCGCGTGCGCCGCGGGGGAGCGGTCGCCGTGCACCACCGTCACCGGGCCGGGGTGCCCGGCCGCGTGCAGCTGCTCCAGCATCGCGAGCATCGGGGTGCAGCCGATGCCCGCCGAGGCGAGCAGCAGCGGCGCCGCGTCGGCCCGGAGGGTCAGATCGCCGTAGGGGGCGGAGACGCGCAGCCGGTCTCCGGCGAGGACCGCGCCGTGCAGGTGGTTGGAGACCTCGCCCTCCGGGCTCGCCCCGACGCTCGGGACGCGCTTGACCGCGATCGACCGGGTCCGCTCGTCCGGCGCGCCCGTCAGGCTGTACTGGCGTATCTGCCGTGCGCCGTCGGCCAGTTCGACCTGGACGGAGACGTACTGGCCGGCGCGGAACGCGGGCGCGGGGCGGCCGTCGGCGGGGCGCAGCCGGAAGGAGGCGACGTCGGCCGTCTCCTCGGTGCGCCCCACGACCTCCCACTCCCGCCACCCGTCACCGGCGACGGCGCCCTGCTCCGCGTAGAGCCGCTCCTCGATCGCGATGAGCGCGTTGGCCATCAGCCAGTACACCTCGTCCCAGGCGGCGGCGACTCCGGGCGTGACCGCCTCGCCCAGGATCTCGGCGATCGCCGCGAACAGGTGCTGGTGCACGACCTCGTACTGGTCCGGCCGCACCCCCAGCGAGGCGTGCTTGTGCGCGATACGGCGGAGCATCACGTCCGGGCGCTCGTCCGGGTGGTCCACGAGGTACGAGGCGAACGCCGCGACGGAGCCGGCCAGCGCCTGCCGCTGCGAGCCCGCCGCCTGGTTGCCGCGGTTGAACAGGTCGCGCAGCAGCTCCGGGTGGGCGGCGAACAGCTTCTCGTAGAAGAGGGCGGTGATGTCCTCGATGGCGGCGCCGACGGCGGGCAGCGTGGCGCGGACGACGACGGCCGAGGCCTGGGTGAGCATCGACGACTCCTTAATCTGCATCTGAGATTCAGATTTTAGGACGCGGCTCCGCGCGGGCCGCACGGGGGTGGGTCAGTCCCGTGCTGGGGTGGGGGAGAGGCCGATGAGCAGCGGGCCGGTGGGCGCCTCGACCAGCGTGTCCAGCGTCACCGGGTCGAGCGAGGCGAAGAACGCCTCCTGCGCCGCGCGCAGTGCCCCGCGCAGCCGGCAGGCCGAGCGCAGCGGGCAAGGTGTCGTCGCGCCCTCACCGTCGCAGTCCACGACGTCCCCGGTGCCTTCGAGCTCGCGGACCAGCGCGCCGACCGAGGCCACGTGTCCGGCCGGGGTGAGGGCGAGCCCGCCGCCGCGCCCGCGCCGTGCCTCGATGAGGCCCAGGTGCTGGAGTCTCGCGACGACCTTCGCGGCGTGGGTGTACGGCACGTCCATGGCGCCCGCGACCTCGCGCGTGGTCGGGGTCGTGCCCCGCTGCACCGCGAGGCGCATCAGGACGCGCAGGGCAAGGTCCGTGAATCGCGTCAGCCGCATGACCGCACGGTAAGGAAACGTGCAAACGGAAGGCAAGTTACCCGTTTGCCTCGGCCTCCGCCCCTGCCTCCGCCTCCGTCTCCGCCCCTGCCTCCGCCACCTCCTTGGCAGGGCCCGCGCGGAACGCGCCCGGCGTCTCGCCCGCCCGCAGCCGGAAGAACTTGGTGAAGTCGCTCGCGTCGGCGAACCCGAGCCGCGCCGCCACCTCCCGCGCCGGGAGCCCGCTGTGCCACAGCAGCCGCTTCGCCTCCAGCAGTACCCGGTCGTCGACGTACTGCTTCGCGGTGCGGCCGGTCGCGGCGAGCGCGGCCCGCGTCAGCGTGCGCGGGCTGTAGCCGAGCGCCGCCGCGTACTCCGCCACCCGCCGGGTCACCGCGTGGTCCCGCTCGACGGCCGCGTGGAAGCGGCGGAACGTGCCGGACGCGGTCGCCGCGTCCGGCGCCGGCTCCCGCACGGCCGCCAGCCGCACGAGCAGGACGGAGAGCAGGGCCCGCAGCACCTCGGTGTGCGCGTCCAGCGGGAGGGAGGCCATCGCCCCGTACTCGTGCCGCAGATGGTCGAGGGCTCGCGCCACGGCCTGCGCGTCCGCACCGCGCGGGGTCAGCGGGCGCTGCTCGTACGGCGGGTCCATGTGCGCGGCCGCGACGGTCGCGGGCGGCACGAAACCGGGCTGGAAGAGCACGATCACCCCGTCCGCCGAGGCCAGCCCCGGTCCGAACCGCTGCACCTGCCCCGGCCGGATCCACAGCCACGAGCCGGGCCGCAGCTCCTGCTCGACGAAGTCCACCCCCAACCGCACCGGCCGGTCCCGGGCGCCGATCAGCTGGTGGAAGGCGGGGCGCGCGGGGACGTAGGGGTCGTTCCCGTGCCGCCGGGCCCGCTCGTACAGATCGGCGAGCTCCATCACCTCGACCCCGGCGGGCGCGCCGACGGCCGGCGTGTACGCGAGGTCCCGGACGCCCGCGCCGGACGCGTCCGCTGCTTTCTGTCCGTTTCTCCCCATACCGAGTCCCGAGCGTACCGTTGTCGGCCCCGGCCCGCGCCCTAGCGTGAAAGCACAGGTCAGCGACGGGCGAGGAGAGTGCCGTGCGATTGGTCGTCGGGATGACGGGCGCGACGGGCGCGCCGTTCGGTGTCCGGCTCCTGGAGAATCTGCGTGAGCTGCCGGGGGTGGAGACGCACCTCGTCCTCTCCCGCTGGGCGCGCACCACGATCGAGCTGGAGACCGGACTGTCCGGCGCCGAGGTCTCCGCGCTCGCGGACGTCACGCACCACCCGGACGACCAGGGCGCGACGATCTCCTCCGGTTCGTTCCACACCGACGGCATGGTCATCGTGCCGTGCTCGATGAAGACCCTCGCGGGTATCAGGACGGGGTACGCCGAAGGGCTCGTGGCGCGCGCCGCCGACGTCACCCTCAAGGAGCGCCGCACGCTCGTGCTCGTCCCGCGCGAGACGCCGCTCAGCGAGATCCATCTGCGGAACATGCTCGAACTCGCGCGCATGGGAGTGCAGTTGGTGCCGCCCATGCCCGCCTTCTACAACCGTCCGCGGACCGTCGACGACATCGTCGACCACATCACGGCCCGCATCCTCGACCAGTTCGAGCTGCCCGCCCCCGCCGCCCGCCGCTGGGCAGGCCTGCGCGCGGCCCGCGCCGCCTCCCGCGACGCCGCCGCCTGAACGCCCCCGCGTACCGCCGTACCACCCTACCGCCGTACCGCACAAAGGAACTTCCCATGGCCCATGACGATCTGCGCAGCTTCCTCGCCACCCTGGACGAGGAGGGCCAGTTGCTGCGCATCACCGACGAGGTCCTGCCCGAACCCGATCTCGCGGCCGCAGCCAACGCGACGGGCCGCATCGGCGAGAACGCCCCCGCCCTCTACTTCGACAACGTCACGGGCTTCACCGACGCCCGCATCGCACTGAACGTGCACGGCTCCTGGGCCAACCACGCGCTCGCCCTCGGACTGCCGCGCACCACCCCGGTCAAGGAACAGGTCGAGGAGTTCGCCCGCCGCTGGGACGCGTTCCCCGTCGCCCCCGAACGCCGCGAGGACGCACCCTGGCGCGAGAACAGCCAAGCGGGCCGGGACGTCGACCTCTTCTCGGTCCTGCCGCTCTTCCGCCTCAACGACGGCGACGGCGGCTTCTACCTCGACAAGGCCGCCGTCGTCTCCCGCGACCCCGAGGACCCGGAGGACTTCGGCAAGCAGAACGTCGGCACCTACCGCATCCAGGTCATCGGCAAGGACCGCCTCGCCTTCCAGCCCGTGCCCATGCACGACGTCGCCCAGCACCTGCGCAAGGCCGAGGAGGCCGGCGAGGACCTGCCCATCGCCATCACCCTCGGCAACGACCCGGTGATGGCGATCGTCGCCGGGATGCCGATGGCGTACGACCGGAGCGAGTACGAGATGGCCGGCGCGCTGCGCGGGGCGCCCGCGCCGATCGCCACCGCGCCGCTCACCGGCTTCGACGTGCCGTGGGGCAGCGAGGTCGTCATCGAGGGGTACATCGAGTCCCGTACGCGGCAGATCGAGGGCCCCTTCGGCGAGTTCACCGGGCACTACTCGGGCGGCCGCCGGATGCCGGTGATCCGCGTCGAGCGCGTCTCGTACCGCACGGACTCCCTCTTCGAGTCGCTCTACCTCGGCATGCCGTGGACCGAGGTCGACTACCTCGTCGGCCCCAACACCTGCGTGCCGCTGCTCAAGCAACTGCGCGCCGAGTTCCCCGAGGTGCAGGCCGTCAACGCCATGTACACCCACGGCCTGATGGTGGTGATCTCCACCGCCAAGCGCTACGGAGGCTTCGCCAAGGCCGTCGGCATGCGCGCGATGACGACACCGCACGGACTCGGCTACGTCTCCCAGGTCATCGTCGTCGACGAGGACGTGGACCCCTTCAACCTGCCGCAGGTCATGTGGGCGATGTCCGCGAAGGTCAACCCGAAGGACGACGTCGTGGTCATCCCGAACCTGTCGGTCCTCGAACTCGCGCCCGCCGCCCAGCCGGCCGGCATCACCAGCAAGATGATCATCGACGCCACGACGCCGGTCGCCCCCGACGTGCGCGGCAACTTCTCCACCCCGGCCAAGGACCTGCCGGAGACCGCCGAGTGGACGGCCCGTCTCCAGCGTCTCCTCGCGGCCCGCCGCTGACCGCTCCCCACACCGAGAAAGGCCGACTCCCGTGACCGACCAGCCTCTTGAGTGCCCCCGCTGCGCCTTCGCGACCGTCTCGCACCTCGCCGCCTCACCCGTGCCCGGAGTCTGGGACGTGCTCCAGTGCGCGCGCTGCCTGTACACGTGGCGCACCAGCGAGCCCGCCCGTCGCACCCGGCGCGACGCCTACCCGGACCTCTTCAAGCTGACCCAGGCCGACATCGACGCCGCGATCGAGGTCCCCGCCGTACCGCCCCTGCGGACCGGCGCCTGAGAGGGCCGGCGCCCGAGGACCGGCTCTGAAGGAAGGGGGCGCCCGGCCGGGCGCCCCCTTCCCCTTCGATCCGGCCGCGCTCAGACGGACCGGTGGTACTGGTCCGGCACGTGGACCTCGGCGCCCAGTTCGCGCGCCGCGTGCCGCGCGAACGACGGGTCGCGCAGCAGCTCACGGCCGAGCAGCACCGCGTCCGCCTCGCCGTCCACGACGATCTTCTCGGCCTGCTGCGGGTCGGTGATCAGACCGACGGCGGCGGTCGGCACACCGGCCTCGCCGCGCACCCGCGCCGCGAACGGCACCTGGTAGCCAGGGCCGACCGGGATCCGGACGCCCGCGGCGTTGCCGCCCGTGGACACGTCGATCAGGTCCACGCCGTGCGCCTGGAGGTCGGCGGCAAAGCGCACCGTGTCGTCCGCGGTCCAGCCGTTCTCCTCCAGCCAGTCGGTGGCGGAGATGCGGAAGAACAGCGGGAGCCCGTCGGGCCACACCGCGCGCACCGCGTCGACGACCTCCAGCGCGAACCGGGTCCGGTTCTCGTACGAGCCGCCGTACGCGTCGGTGCGGCGGTTGCTGTGCGGAGAGAGGAACTCACTGATCAGGTAGCCGTGCGCGCCGTGGATCTCGACGACCTCGAACCCGGCGTCCAGGGCCCGCCGCGCCGCGTCCGCGAACTGCCCGACGATCTCCGCGATGCCCTCGGCGGTCAGCTCGGTGGGCACCGCGTGCCGCTCGTCGAAGGGGACGGCGCTGGGCGCCACGGCCTGCCAGCCGTGCTCCTCGGGGCCCAGCGGCGCACCTCCCTTCCAGGGGCGGTCGGTCGAGGCCTTGCGTCCGGCGTGGCCGAGCTGGATACCGGCCACCGTGTTCTGCGACCGCAGGAACGCGGTGATCCGGCGGAACGCGTCGACCTGCGTGTCGTTCCAGATGCCGAGGTCGTACGGGGAGATGCGGCCCTCGGGGCTGATCCCGGTCGCCTCGACGATGATCAGGCCGGTGCCGCCGGCCGCCCGGGCGCCGTAGTGCTGGAAGTGCCAGTCCGTGGGGGCGCCGGTCAGCGGACCCTCGGGAGCGGCGCTGTACTGGCACATCGGCGGCATCCAGACGCGGTTCGGGACGGTCAGCGACCGCAGGGTGTAGGGATCGAACAGCGCGCTCACGACGGACTCCATTCGTACGGCTCCAGGTTCCTTCGTACGATAGGCATCGTAGTACGGGGGCTGTCAAACTACGAGAGTCCTCGTACAATGATTCCGGGATGCACGAGCCGGGACGCACGATCCAAGGGGAACCGCCATGACGACCGCCGCACCGCACACCACCGGCAGCCGCGCCCTCGCCCACCCGGAGCGCGCGGAGATCCGGCTCGAAGCGGTGCTGCACGCGCTCTCCGACCCGATGCGGCTCGCCGTCGTCCGCGAGATGGCGGCCGCCCAGGGCGCCGACTCGCCGGGCCTGTCCTGTTCGCACTTCGACCTGCCGGTCACCAAGTCGACCTCCACGCACCACTTCCGGGTGCTGCGCGAGAGCGGCGTGATCGAGCAGGTCTACCGGGGGACCGCGAAGCTGAACGGCCTGCGCCGGACCGATCTGGACGCCCTCTTCCCCGGACTCCTCGACAGCGTCCTCGCGGCGGCGGCCCGCCAGGCGGAGCGCCTGGGCGACGCCTGACGCCTTCCCGGCGCCGCACGGCCCCCGTCCTCACCCCTCCCCGGCGCCCCGCGCCGCGCCCAGCAGCCCCGCCCAGTCCGCGATCTTGACGGAGCCGCGGCCCAGCGAGGCCCCGAGTTCCGTCTCCGCGCGCTCGATCGCCTGCCAGCCGTCCCAGGTCACCGGGCGCACCCCGGCCGCGACGAGCCCGTCCAGCGGGTCGCGGGCGGTCCCGTCGCGGGACGGGCGGGTGCCCAGGTCGGCGACGAGGGACGTCACGGTCTCCTTGGCGCAGGGCCGGTTGGTGCCGATGACCCCGGTCGGGCCGCGCTTGATCCAGCCCGCCACGTACTCGCCGGGCGAGACGCGCCCCCCGCGCAGCACCCGGCCCGCCGCCTGCGGCACCGTGCCGGACGCCGGGTCGAACGGCAGCCCCGCGAGCGGCACCCCGCGGTACCCCACCGACCGCAGCACCAGCTGCGCCCCGATCTCCTCGTACGTGCCCGTGCCGACGACCCCGCCGAGCCCGTCCGGCGCGGTCCGCTCGAAGCGCACTCCGGCGACCCGTCCGCCGCCGGCCACGATCTCCGCGGGCCGCAGGAAGAACCGCAGGTGGATGCGGCGAGCGGCGCCCAGCCGCGGCCGGGCCGCCCAGGCGCGCAGCACCTCCACGTTCCGGCGGACGGCGCCGGGCAGGGCCGCGGGCGCGCGGTAACCGGCGTCGAGGGCCAGCTCCGCCTCCTCCACCACGACCTCCGTGTCCGGGAGGGAGCCGAGTTCCCGTAGCTCCTTGGTGGTGAAGCGGGCCTGGGACGGGCCGCGCCGGCCCACCATGTACACGTCCCGCACCTCGCTCGCCGCCAGGATCCCGAGCGCCGCCTGCGGCATGTCGGTGGGCGTGAGCTCGGCGGCGCCCCGGGCCAGCATGCGCACCACGTCCACCGCCACGTTCCCCACGCCGATCGCGACGGCGGTGCGCACCGCGCGGACGTACCCGTCGTCGCGGGCGTCGGGATGCGCGCTGTACCAGGCCACGAAGTCGGTCGCCGACCAGCTGCCAGGCAGGTCCTCGCCGGGCACGCCGAGCCGCCGGTCGGCCGCGGCCCCCACGCAGTAGACGACCGCGTCGTACAGCTCCAGGAGCCTGGCCGGCGGCAGGGCGGGACCGATCTCGACACCGCCGAGGAAACGGACGCGCTCGTCCTGCAGCACCGCGCGCAGCGTGCCCTGGAGCGACTTGATCTTCTCGTGGTCGGGCGCGACCCCGTAGCGCACCAGACCGTACGGGCACGGCAGCCGGTCGAGCACGTCGACCCGGACGTCCCGGAGGAGGTTCTGCCGGAGGAGGCCCTGCGCGGTGTAGACCCCGCCGGGGCCCGATCCGACGACGGCGATGTGCGGCACAGGCGGCTCCTTCCGCAGGTGCGCTGCTGTTTCCAGCATGGCACCGGCGGGCGCACCCGGGGAGGTCCCGCGCGCCACCGCCTCCCGGACCGGGGAGGCCCCGCGGCCCTCGGGGCCGGGAGCCCGGACCGGGAGCCGCTCAGGACATGTCGCGCATCCGGCTGATCTCCGTCGTCTGCTGGGCGATCACGTCGTCCGCCATCTCCTCCACCTGCACGTCGTTGCCCGCGCTCTTCACCTCGGTCGCCATGGTCACGGCACCCTGGTGGTGGGTGATCATCAGCTTCAGGAACAGCGTGTCGAACGCGTCGCCCCGCGCGGCCCGCAGGCGCGTCAGCTGCGCCGCGCTCGCCATCCCCGGCATCGCCTCGTGCGCGTCGTGCCCCTCGGGGCTCGCGCCGCGGCCGTGCTGTTCCAGCCAGCCGCGCATCACCGCGATCTCGGGCTTCTGCGCGGCGGCGATCCGCTCGGCCAGCCGCTTCAGCTGCCCCGACTCGGCCTGTTCCGGCGCCAGTTCGGTCATCTTCAGGGCCTGCTGGTGGTGCTCGATCATCATCTGGGCGTAGCGGACGTCGGCCGAGTTGGGCTGGTCATCGGCGCCGCGGCGGCGCGCGTCCTGCGCCGACAGGGTCTCCGCGGCCTCGCCCGGCTTGCCGGGAGCGATGACCGAAGGACCACTGGACGCACGGGAGTTGCCCTGATCCGAACTCCCCGCGTCGCACCCGGTCGCCCCCAGCGCGAGCGCCCCCAGCAGTGCGGGAACAGCAACTTTCATGACGAGTCTGTTGCCATCTGTTGATCTGAGCATGATGAAGACGATACTCGGGGGATCCGTGAACCGTTCACGTGTCAACGACGTCATCGTCAGTCAGGGAGACAACAGTGACCCTGTTGCAGGACTCCACCCGAACGCGCCGCAGACGCCTGGGAGTCGGGGCGGCGGCCGCCGGACTGCTCGCGGCACTCCTGGCCGCGGGGCCGGTCTCGGCGACGCCCGACCCGGGCGACCGCTCGGCGGCGCCCAAGGGCGTCTCGAAGAGCGTCGAGACCGAAGCCGGGGCGGCGATCGCCGCCGGTGAGATACCCGGCCAGGACGAGATCGTCCACTCGGCCAACATCGAACACCTCACCAACATCCCCAAGGACGCGCTCCCGAACTACAACACGGACCTCGCCTTCCAGGGCAAGTACGCGTTCGCCGGGAACTACGACGGTTTCCGCATCTACGACATCAGCAACCCGAAGGCGCCCCGGACCGTCTCGCAGGTGCTGTGTCCCGGCTCGCAGAACGACATCTCCGTCTCCGGGAACCTGCTCTTCCTGTCCACGGACAGCTCCCGCAGCGACGACTCCTGCGCCTCCACCACCCAGCCCGCGACGGAGAAGTCGTCCTGGGAGGGCATGAAGGTCTTCGACATCAGCGACAAGCGCAACCCGAAGTACGTCGCCGCCGTCGAGACCGCGTGCGGCTCGCACACGCACACGCTGGTGCCGGAGAAGAAGGACGTGTACATCTACGTCTCCTCGTACTCGCCCAGCGCGACCTTCCCCGACTGCCAGCCGCCGCACGACGGCATCTCGGTCATCAAGGTGCCGCGCAAGGCCCCGCAGAAGGCGGCCGTGGTCAACTTCCCCGTCCTGTTCCCCGGTGAGGGCGCGGACGGCGGCGGCAACCCGGGCGGACCCGTCAACCCCGGCGTCTCCAAGACCACGGGCTGCCACGACATCACCGTGCTGCCCTCCGAGGACCTGGCCGCCGGCGCCTGCATGGGCGACGGCATCCTCTTCTCCATCAAGGACCCGGCCCGTCCCAAGGTCATCGACCAGGTCCAGGACAACGTGAACTTCGCGTTCTGGCACTCGGCGACCTTCAACCAGAAGGCGAACAAGGTCGTCTTCACCGACGAGCTGGGCGGCGGCGGCGCGGCCACCTGCAACGCCGCGACCGGCCCGGACCGCGGCGCCGACGGCATCTACGACATCGTCGGCAAGGGCGACAAGCGCCGGCTCGTCTTCCGCAGCTACTTCAAGATCCCGCGCCACCAGGCCGACACCGAGAACTGCGTCGCCCACAACGGCTCGCTGATCCCCGTCAAGGGCAAGGACCTCATGGTCCAGGCCTGGTACCAGGGCGGCGTCTCGGTCTGGGACTTCACGGACTCCACCCGGCCCAAGGAGATCGGCTACTTCGAGCGCGGCCCGCTGAGCACCGACACGCTGACCCTCGGCGGCTCCTGGTCGGCGTACTACTACAACGGCTACATCTACTCGAACGACATCCAGAAGGGCTTCGACGTCCTGAAGCTCAAGGACCGGCGCACGGACCCCGCTTCCCGGGTCCGCATGGACGAGCTCAACGTCCAGACGCAGCCGGATTACTTCGACTGACGCGTCTGACGCGTCTGATGCGGGTCCGTCGGCCGGCCGTCGTCCTCGGCGGCCGGCCGCGGCCACTCGAAGTAGCGGGAGAAGTCCGCCGCCCTGCCGTGCGTCGCGCTCGCGCCGGGCGGCTCCTCGTCGCCCGGCGGGAACCCCCGCTCCCACTCCAGTGAGTACCGCTCGAACAACTCGGTGCGCAGCGCCACCAGCGGCATCGGAGCGCCCGGCACGAGCATCGCGAAGACCGCACCCATCAGCACGGCGCGCAGCATCGGATAGTCCCGGTCGACATCGAGCGTCCCGTGCCGCACGACGGTGTCGCGCAGCAGCGCCGCGAGCCGCTGCTGCTCGGGACACTGCACGAACCCCTCGGCCTGCAGGATGCCCGCCATGTGCGTGCGCATCAGCACCGGCTGGTCCCGGGCGAGCCCCAGGATCGCGTCGACCGCCCGCGCGAGGCGCTCGTCCCCGTCCTGCGTCCGCGGCTCGCACTCCAGGGCCTCTTCGAGGGTCCGGTGCATCAGCCGGTGCACGGCGGACTGCAACAGCTGCCGCTTGCCGGGGAAGTAGTACGAGACCAGACCGCGTGCCGAACCGGCCCGGTCCGCGATGTCGCCGAGCGTCGTCGCGTCGTAGCCGCGCTCCCCGACGAGTTCCAGCGTCGCCTGCAGGAGCCGCTCCCGGGAACGCCGGCGCAACTCCTCATTGACCGACGCGCTTCGGGGGGACATCCTTGACTCCTGCGTTGACTGGCTCTCAGCCAACTATACTCAACGCGTCCCGGCCGCCGGCCCCCTGGGTGCGGCGTGCGCGGGTGTGGGCCGGCCGTATTCGGGCGACGCGGGGGATCGTCCGAGTACGGCCGCGCCACCGGCCTACCGGCCTCCGGACGGTGTCGGCGCTGCCCGGCGGCCGGTCTACGCGCGAACCTCGGGGGGGCACGGCAGGCCGGCCCCGCCCCGGGCGTCTCACCTGCGCCAGAACAAGTGGTGCGCGACCCCGCTCGGACTGGGCACGACCTCCAGGTGATACCGGTCGAGCAGGTCCTCCGGGGTGTCCCAGAGCCGCAGCCCCGATCCGAGCTTCAGCGGGGAGACCGCCACGTGCAGCGTGTCGACGAGGCCGGCGTCGAGGAACTGCCGGACGGTGCCGACACCGCCGCCGAGCCGGACGTCCTTGCCGTGCGCCGCTTCCCGCGCCCGTTCGAGGATCGCGGCCGGCTCACCGGCCACGAAGTGGAACGTCGTGTCGGAGAGCGTGAACGACGGCCGCTCGTGGTGCGTCATGACGAAGACCGGCGTGTGGAACGGCGGCTCCTCACCCCACCAGCCGCGCCACGCGTGGTCCGCCCAGGGCCCGCGCTGGGGTCCGAACTTGTTGCGGCCCATGATCTCGGCCCCGATGTCGCGGGCGAAGTCCCGCGTGAAGTAGTCGTCGAGGCCCCGGCTGCCACCGCCGTCCGTCCGCATGGGCCAGCTCGCCGTGGCACCCGCCCAGGAGAACAGCCGCTCCGGGCGCTCCAGGCCGAAGGGCAGCTCGCGACTCTGGTGCTCACCTGCCCCGATGCCGTCGCTGGAGACGTTGAAGTTCATGACTCGCAGAAGTTGGTCCATGGTGTCCTCGGCAGATCCGGTCGCGTCATCGTGCGGCGGGCACCGCACACCCTGACGTCGAACGGGCGGGAGCCGGATCGACAAAGACCCCCGCTTTTTCCCGGGGTCTTTTTCGCGAGGCCGTCTCAGAGCAGCCCGAGCACCGGACGCAGCCCGTCCGGCCGCTGGTCCACCGGCAGATGATCCACGAAGTGCACCGCACAGCCCAGCTCCGCCGCCCCGCCGTCGGCCCGGCGGTCGTCGCCGACCATCAGGGCGTCGGCCGGCGCCGCGCCCAGCGCCTCGCACTCGGTCGCGAACAGGCGCGGGTCCGGCTTCGCGACGCCGTACCGGTAGGACAGCACGTACGCGTCGACGTACGGGTCGAGCCCGTGCGCGACGAAGACGGGGCGCGGGTCCCAGCCGATGTTGCTGACGACGGCGACCGGCAGGCCGCGCTCGCGCAGGGCCGTCAGCACGTCGAGCGCGTCGGGGTAGGGGTGCCACGCGGCCGGGAGCATGTGGCGCTCGTACAGCGCGTCGTAGAGCCGGTCGTCGGGGAGCGGCACCTCACGGGCGAGGCCCGTGTACGCGGCACGGTGCCGCGTCGCGTCCACGTCGCGGACCGCCATCGCCTCCGCGAGGTGGCCGGGGACCGTCCCGTGGCCGGTGGTGCCCCCGGGCAGCGCTCCTGCCTCGTGCAAGGCCCGCTCCGCCTGCGTGAACGCGGCACCGGAAAGCGTCACCCCCGTCGCGTCGAGCGCCGCGCGCAGCCAGGACGCGGTCGACTCGATGCGAAAGAGCGTCCCGGAGAAGTCGAAGAGCACCGCTTTGATCGTCATGCGTCCGATCCTGCGTCCCGGCCGCGCCGCCCATCAAGGGCTTCGCCGCGCCCGCGCCACCTCTCGTACGTCGTCGCGGACACCACCACCGTCAGCGCCCCGAGCAGCCAGCCGGCCAGGACGTCCGAGGGCCAGTGCACCCCGAGCCAGAGGCGGGTCAGGCCCACGCCGAGGACCGACAGCGCCGCGAGGGCGAGCGCCGCGGCGAACAGGGCGGGCGGGGCGCCGTAGCGGCGCAGGAGCCACAGGCCGAGGCCGCAGACGACCGTCGCGGTCATCGCGTGGCCCGAGGGGAACGCCGCGAAGTGCGCCGAGTCCACCGGATCGCTCCACACGGGCCGCGCCCGGTCGACGGCCGCCTTGAGCGCCTGCTGGACGAGCGTGCCCAGCGCGCACGTCGCCACCAGCCACGCCCCGAGCAGCCGGTCCCGCAGCCGCACGACCACGAGCACCACCAGCACCGCGCACACGGCCCGCATCGCCCACGGGTCCCACACCCAGTCGGAGAGGACGCGGTTGACGTGGGTGAGCCCGGGGTCGGCGACCGCCCGGCGGTGCAGGGCCCGGACGATGGACGAGTCCAGGTCCAGCAGGGGGCGCCAGCCGGCCGCGACGAGCAGCAGCAGGAGCAGACAGGCGGTGGCGAGCGCCGCGGTGAGCGGGGCGCGCGACCGGGGCGGGGTTGCGGTTCGCGCCGGGTACATACCGGAGATCCTCACCCGAAACGAGCCGCGCACACTATCCCAACGCGCGCAGTCCCGGGACGAACGTCACCAGCAGCGGCGCCAGCGGCACCAGGGCCGCCGCCGCGGTCAGCCGCAGCCGCCGGGCCGGGGTGAGCCGCGAGGGCGGGGTGAGCAGCCGGTGCACGCGCTGCGGGACGTGCGTGTGCGGCGTCGGGCAGGGCCCGAACACGCCCCGGTCCTCGTTGAGTTCGACCAGGGCCAGCGCGATGGTGAGGCGGCCGAAGCGCCGCGAGGCCTCGTCGTCGGCGGCCAGCTCGACCAGCCGGTGCATCTGGTCACGGAACGCGGCGAAGACCGGCACCTGCGGAAAGCCGGTGGCCAGCGCGCCCGAGCAGTGCAGCAGCCAGTCGTGCCGCCACCGCGCGTGGCCCCTCTCGTGCGCGAGCACCGCGTCCAGCTGGCGCCCCTTGAGGCGGCGCAACGCGGCCGTGGTGATGACCAGTTGCGGCGTCTGCCCGGGCAGCCACCACGCGTCCGCCCGCTCGCCCTCCAGGACCACGAGCCGGTCGGGGCCTGGCTCCTCGCCGGGCAACAGGGGTGCCCGCACCAGCAGTTCGCTCCGCCGGTGCCTGCGGCGCGTCCGCGCCCTGCGCACCTCCCGGACCAGCATGGCGGCGGTCCAGACCCCGCCGAGCGCGAGCGCCACGGCGACGGTGGCCGCCCAGGGCCCGGTGGTGCGCAGCGCGTAGGCGTCCACGACCCCGTGCGGCGCGGGGGCGAACAGGTGGCCGCGCACCGCCTGCCACGCGGAGGCCGCGCTCAGGGCCATCGACAGCGCGCAGCAGAGCAGGACGCCCGCCACCACGCACTGCCACACCCACAGCGCGACGACCGGCTCCCGCTCGGGCCAGTCGGCGCGCGCCAGCAGGCGCGGGGCGACCAGGGCGAGAAGGGTGCCGAGCAGCAACAGCGCCACGGGGACCGTCATGGTCGTCAGCCTATGAGGCGGGGCGGCCCGGCGATATGATCTCGCGCGCCAAGTGACCTACGACACGGTTTGGTTCGGGCCCGGACGGGACCGCGGCGCGGCGGCTGCGCACCGGCCTACATCGTCAGCAGCATCGCCAGCGTCCCGATCCCCATCGAGAGGCGGCAGGCGCGCGCCAGCTCGGGGCGGTCGCCCCACCCGGCGAACGAGGCGCCGCCCGCGGAGGCCGCGGGGACCAGGCGTGCCCCCGCCCACAGGACGTACACCGCGAAGTAGCCGAGCAGCACCCCGGTGAGCGCCGGGGCGCCGGTCGTGCCGTGGTGGGCGTGGCCCGCCGGGCGGCCGGCCATCTCCAGCGCCATGTACGCCATGGCCACGGTGCCCATCAGATGGTGCAGGTGGTGCGCGCCGCGCCGGGCCGCCCACAGGGCCCGCAGGGCGGCGGCCCCGAAGACGGCCGCGTAGAGCAGCCAGGCCCAGGCCGGCGGCGTGAGGACGGCGGCCGGGACCGCCATCAGGGCCATCCCGAACCCCATGAGCGCCTCGTCGCCGGCGGTGCGGCGCTGCTCCTCGACCCCGCTGCGCAACCGCAGCAGGCAGTACGCGCCGCTCGCCGCGCACAGGGCGACGAGCAGCCAGGCGGCCGACAGCGGTCCGTGCACCCCGGGTCACCCCTCTCTCAGCGGCTCTGGGGGAGATGCCCGGGCATATGGGGGCTTATGGCGGCGCGCGGAAGCACGAGCGGTCGCGCGGCGGCGCCCAGCCGGGCGGGAGCGTCTACGGGCGAATCTCTTTTACGAGTAAAACACCTGCTAATGTTTTAGGTATGAGCAGTACACCGCCCGTCCCGGCCACCCCGCGCACGCGCCCCACCGTCCGAAAGCTCCCGCTGGCGGGAGTGCTGCGCCCGAACCGGCCGTCGGACATCTGGTTCAAACCCGCGACGAGCGTCGTCGCCTCCGCCGCGCTGCCGAACCTGACGCTGCTCGCCCTGGGCCGGCTCGACCTGATGATGTACACGATGGCCGGCAGCTTCTGCGCCCTGTACGGGCACAACCTGCCCTACGCGGCCCGGGCCCGGGCGCTGGCCGGCGTCGTCGCCGGGATGTTCGCGAGCGTCGCCGTGGCCCTCGTCGCCGCGTCGTTCGTCTCCTGCGCGGCGGCCCTCGTGGCGATCGGCGCCCTGCTCGCCGCGGCGCAGAAGACGCTCTGCGACGCCACCCGGATCGGCCCGCCCGGCCACCTGATCTTCACCTTCATCAGCTCCGCGTCGCTCTTCGCGCCCCAGACCATCGGACAGGTCCCGGGCCGCCTCGCCCTCATGCTCGGCGCGGGCGCCGTCGCCTGGCTCGTCGGCATGGCCCCCGTGCTCGTACGCCCGCACGGCCCGGAGCGGCGCGCCACGGCCCGCGCCCTGAACGCGGCCGCGGCCTGCGCCGAGCGCCCCGGCCACGCGCCCGCCCGCGGCGCCGCCGCCGCTGCCGTGCACGCGGCCTGGCAGTCCCTGCTGGCGACCGGGGGCAGGACCGCCGCGCGGCGCGCCCTGGAGCGGCTCGTGGTGCGGGCGGAGGTGGCCCTCGCCGCGCCCGGCGACGCGGACCCGGCGCAGCTGCGCGCCTGGGCCGCCGGGCTGCGCGGCACCGGCGCCGTGCCGCGGCCCGCCCGGATCGCCGGGATCGACGACGAACTGCTCGGCGTCGAGGCCGAGCGCGCCGAGGGCGCCCCGTCGCTGTGGCGGCGCCTCGGCCCGGGCTCGCCCCTGCTCCCGGTCGCCCTGCGCACCTTCGTCGGCTGCGCCCTCGCCGGGTACGCCTCGCTCGCCCTCGGCGTCGGGCGGCCCTACTGGGCGCTGGTCACCGCCGCCTCGCTCTACCAGGCCAACGTGACGCTGACCTGGAACCGCGGCGTCCAGCGCGTCGTCGGCAACCTCGCCGGGGTGCTCGTCTTCGCCGCCGTCGTCCCGCTCGCCCACCTCAGCACGGTCGCGCTGGTCCTGTGCTGCATGGCCTTCAGCTTCGGCGCCGAGGCGCTCATCACCCGCAACTACTGGCTCGGCAGCCTGTGCGTGACACCGATGGCGCTGCTCGTCACCGAGTTCGCCCGCTTCCAGGAGCCCGCCGAACTGATCACCGACCGGGTGGTGGACACGCTGGTCGGCGCGCTCCTCGGGGTCGTCGCCGCGGTCGCCGTCACCAACCGGCGCGCCGGCGACCGCATCGAGACCGCCCTCACCCGCGTCGCCGCCGCCCGCGAGGCCGCCGAGCGGGCCCTCGCCGAGGCCGCGCCCGCGCCCGCCACCCTGGAATCGGTCCGCCGCACGCTGGCCGCGGCCCTGGTGGAGCTGCGCGCCGCCGCCGACACCGCGGCCGGCGAGTGGTGGCAGCGGGCCCTGCCGGAGGACCGGGTGGTCGCGGCCGAGCGGAGCGGACACCGTACGCTCGCGGCCACGGTCCGGGGGCAGGCGCGGGGAGCTGCCGCCGTCGGGGAGACTGGGCGGGCGACGGGCGAACACAGCGGCGCCCGCGGATAGCGGCATCGGTCGAGGAAGGTCGGGTCAGGCAGGATGAACTCCGGTCAGGCGGCATGAGCAGGGAAGCCCACACGGCGGCGGCGCGACCGCCCGACACCGTCTCCTCGGTCGTCCGGCAGTGGCAGGCCGTCCGCCCCGACGTCGACACCGCGCCGATGGAGATCATCGGCCGGATCAACCGGTGCGCGGCACTCCTCCAGCAGGCCGAGGACGCGCCGCTGCGGTACGCGGGCCTGACCCGCTCCGAGTTCGATCTGCTCGGCACGCTGCGCCGCACCGGCCGGGAGCTGACCCCCGGCGACCTGGCGCGCGAGACGTTCTCCTCGGGCGCGGCCGTGACCAAGCGGCTCAAGCAGTTGCAGGAGCGGGGCCTGGTGGCCCGCCGCGGGGACACCCGCGACCGGCGGGTGTCCCATCTGAGCCTCACCGAGGAGGGACGGGCCCTCGTCGACGAGGTGCTGCCCCGCCAGCTCGCGTACGAGGCGACGGTGCTCGGCGGTCTCGACGGCGGCCGGGACACCGAACTGAGCGCCCTGCTGGGGGAGTTGCTCTCCCAGCTCGAAGGCCGCCTCGGCGGCCCCCGGGGCTGATCCCGCGCCGCGGCGTCAGGTGATCGGCAGCTCGGGCTTCTCGGGGGCCATCGACCGCCCGGCGACCTGCGAGGCCAGGACCTTGCGGATCTCCTCCGGCGACAGGTACGCGTCCGTCATCTCGAAGTCCTTGAGCGTCGCGGGCCGGTTCCGCTGGAAGCCGGTGCGCACGAAGTCGTCGCCCGCGAGCGCGTTCAGCCCCCAGTTCGCCGCCGTACGGAAGCGCGCCGTCAGGGTCCGCAGTGCCCCCAGGTGGTAACCGCGGGCCACGATCTGCGCGGGCAGCCCGGTGAGCTGGACGCCCATCGGCTTCGACACCGCCTGGATGCCGCCGAGGTCGACGACGAGCCCGAGGTCCTTGTGCCGGTACGGCGTCATCGGCGTCCGGCGCACCGCCGCGAGGACGTTGCGCGCCGCCGCCCAGCCCTGGCGCATCGCGTGCTGCGCGGTCGGCGGGCAGACCGCGTCGCCGCCCTTGACGAGGTCGGGCACGGCCGCGGCGTCGCCGAGGGCGAAGACGCCGTCGAGCCCCGGCACGGTCAGTTCGGGGGTGACGACGAGCCGCCCCTTGTTCGTCTCCGCCTCCAGCGTCGAGACCAGCGGGCTCGGCGCGACGCCCGCCGTCCAGATCAGGGTGTGGCAGGGCAGCTCACGCCCGTCGGTGAAGGTCACCCGGTCCTCGGTGACCTTGGCGACCGACACCCCGAGCGAGACGTCGACCCCGCGCCGCTTCATGATCTCCATGGCCTTGTCGCCGAGGCGCGGGCCCAGCTCCGGCATCAGCTTGGGGGCGATGTCGATCAGGTGCCACTTGATGCCGCGCGGGTCGAGCCCGGGATAGCGCTTCACCGCCGACGTGGTCAGCCGCTGGAGGTAGGCGGCCGTCTCGGTCCCGGCGTACCCGCCGCCCACCACGACGAACTGCAGCCGCGCCTCCCGCTCGGCCGGGTCCGAACTGGCCGCGGCGAGGTCCAGCTGCGAGATGACGTGGTCCCGGATCCAGGCGGCCTCGGCGAGCGTCTTCACGCCGACCGCGTGCTCCTCGATCCCGGGGATGTCGAACTGCCGCGTCACACTGCCCGGCGTCAGCACCAGCTGGTCGTAGGGCTCGACGACGGTCTCACCGTTGATCTTGCGCACCACGACGGCCTTGGCCTTCGGGTCCACGCCGATGGCGCCGCCCGGGATGATCGAGGTGCGCCGCAGCATCCGGCGCAGCGGCACCGCGACCGACTGGGGCGTCAGGACGCCGGATGCCACATGGGGCAGCAGCGGCAGATAGAGCTGGTGGTCCATCGGGCTGATCAGCTTCAGCACGGCTTCCCCGGGCTTCAGCTCCTTCTCCAGCTTGTGGGCGCACTCCATGCCGGCGAACCCACCGCCGATGATCAGGATCCGGGGCACGGTCGAGGTACGGGGAGCGGTCATGGTTCGGATCTCTCCTGAGCTGGACGGTGTACGGACAGGCGAGGAGCGCTCCCGGTCATGTATCCGGATCGGCGCCGCCGAATCCCCTGACACCACGCCATCCTGCGCCGCACCGCGTGTCCTCGCACGTCAGATCCCCGGCCGGAACCGGATCGGATGCTCCTCGGGGACCTCCACGACACAGATCCGGGTGCCGTCCGGATCGGTGATCCACATCTCCACCAGTCCCCACGGCTCCGTCCGCGGCTCCCGCAGCACCGGCACGCCCCGCGCCGCCAGCTCCTCGTGCGCGGCGTGTACGTCCGCCACCTGGAGCCACAGCTGCAACCCCGGTCTCACCGGGGGTTCGGCGCGACCCGAGACCTCCAGGAAGCCGCCGCCCAGGAAGTACACCGTCCCCCGCTCGGGCCCGGTCCCGAACTCGCGGTGGACGGCCAGGCCCAGCGCCTCGCCGTAGAACGCCCGCGACCGCTCGGGGTCGCCGGGCCGGATGAGAACCCTGCTGCTCAGTACGTGCACCATGACGATGCACAGTAGTGCGACCGGGTTAACCTCGACGGCGCCGACAGGCCCGTGCCCGTACGAGATCGGAGAGCCGCCCATGACCGCCGCCCCGCACCCCGCCACCGACGGCCTGAGCTTCCGCGAGGCCACCGCCGCCGACGTCGACGCACTCGTCGCGCTCGTCGAGTCGGCCTACCGCGGGGACGACAGCCGGGTCGGCTGGACCACGGAGGCGGACATCCTGGGCGGGCAGCGCACCGATCCGCAAGGGGTGCTCGACGTCATCGAGGCCGAGCAGAGCCGGCTGCTCACGGTCGAGCGGGACGGCGCGCTCGTCGCCTGCTGCCAGCTGGAGCACCGCGGCGACCACGCCTACTTCGGCATGTTCGCCGTCAGCCCCGCCCTCCAGGGCGCGGGCCTCGGCAAGGTGACCCTCGCCGAGGCGGAGCGCACGGCGCGCGAGACGTGGGGCGTGCGCGAGATGCACATGACGGTGATCTCCGTGCGCGAGGAGCTCATCGCCTGGTACGAGCGGCGCGGCTACCGCCGTACGGGAAAGATGAGCCCCTTCCCGTACGGCGACGAGCGCTTCGGCCTTCCGCACCGAGCGGACCTGCAGTTCGAGCTGCTGGTCAAGCCGCTGGTGTGAGAGGTCAGGCGGTGAAGCGGCCGGTCCGCTTGATCTCCGGGTAGTCGGTGGTCGCCCCGTCCAGGCCGAGCGCGCGCACGAGGCGCAGGTCGTCCTGGGTGTTGACCACCCAGCCGATGATCCGCAGGTCGGCCTTGCGGGCGTGCTCCACGATCTCCTGCGTCAGCCGCCGGATGTTCAGGACCAGGGTGGTGGCGCCCACCGCCTGGGCCCGCCGGACGACGTCCGTGCCGTAGCGGCTGGCGACGAGCGCGGTACGCACCCCCGGCACGAGCCGAGCGATCTCCGCGACGGCCTCGTCGTGGAAGGAGATCACCTCGACGCGGTGCACGAGATCGCGGCGCAGCATCACCTCGGCGAGCGCCCGGGCCGCGGCCGTGTCCTTGATCTCCGCCTGGAGCGGGGCGCTCACCGCGCCGAGGACCTCCTCGAAGACGGGCACGCGCTCGCCGCGCCCCGCGTCCAGCGTCCGCAGCTCCGCGAGCGTCTTCTCGGCGATCGGGCCCTTGCCGTCCGTGGTGCGGTCCACGTCGGCGTCGTGCATCACGATGAGCGCGCCGTCCTTGCTCAGGTGCAGGTCGAGCTCGATGAGGTCGAGTCCCGCCCGCTCGGCGGCGACGAAGGAGCGCAGGGTGTTCTCGGGTTCGACACCCATGGCTCCGCGGTGCCCGATGGTGAGGAAGTTCAAGGTGGTCTCGCTTCCGTCGGAGGCGGCTCGGCTGCCCCGCGTGCGCCACGCACGCGAGGTGCCCGAGCCTAACGGCCCCCGTCAGTGGGCGAGGCCCGCAAGGGAGTTGACGCGCCGCAGCCGCGCGGAGAGGTGGTGCTGCAACGGCTGCCCGACCGCGGCGAGGTCGTGCGTGAACTCCAGGGTGTCGGCGTCGGCCAGGGTGTAGCGGCGCCGGGTCCCCGCCACCTCCTTGGCGGTGGGGGTGAGCGCCACGCTGTCGGTCGTGAGGTCGACCGCGCCGTCGGCCGCCCGGCCGACGGCGATCTCCGCGATGCCGGTGGGCTGGGTGATCAGCGCCTCCAGGTGGCCGTCCGGCCGCACCCGCCACCAGCCGCTCTCCCGTGCCGCCGGCCGCAGCGCCGCCCCGTCCTCGCCCAGCAGCCAGGCCCGCGCCTCGTACCGCAGGAAGGGGCGCCCGTCGTGCCGGAAGGAGACCTCCTGCGCGTACGTGAACTGCCCGTCCAGCGTCGGGTATCCGCCGCGCCCGCTGCCGCGCCAGCTCCCGAGCAGCCCGAGCACGGGCGTGAGCAGCGGGTGCGGCGCGGGAGCCTCGTCCGCCCGGTCGCTGTCGCGGTACGGGTACGTGGGTGCGGGGTCGGACACGGTGGCGCTCCTGGGGTCGGGGGACGGCGCGCTCAGCGTAGGCCCCGGCGGTTCCGGGCGGATCTTCACCCACCTCCGGCGAGTCCGGCCGATGTGGCAGACGTCATCGTTTGGGCGCCTGGAAACAGGAAAAACAGCGGTGATACCGGGGGGTGCGCAGGATAATTTCCCGGGCCTCCCCTTGTCGCGGAGAACCCGGAACACATACGGTGTTCTGACGCGAGGTTCTCCCGTGGAGGATGGGTCATGACGGAAATTCTTGTGCAGACGGGTACGGAGGAAATCGTTCCTCCGGCTCGACCGGACGGCGACAGGGTGGTGGACCACCCGGCGTGGCCCGTGCTCAAGGGTGCCGTGGAGGAGATCAGGACCTGGCAGGAGAAGGACGGGTCGATCGACTTCGACGCCGCGGACGCCCCCGCCCGGTCCGCCGCGGACCTCGCCCTGGACCGCGTCATATCGGCGGTCGAGCAGCTCGGACCGCTGCTGCCGCACGACGCCGCCTACCACGAGGCGCTCCTGCGCGACCTGCGCCGCTGGGCCGACGACGGCTACCGGGTCCCGGACTTCCTGGACTCGCTCCTCGCCTTCCAGCCCGCCGCGCAGCGCCGGGACGGCCTCCAGCACCTCGTGCTCTTCCCGATGTACACGCAGAACGGCAACCCGGACCGCAATCTGGAAGCCGTCGTGCTGCGCATGGTCTGGCCCGAGTGGCTCGCCGAGCTGGAGGCCACGCGCTACGACAACCCGCTGTTCTGCGGCATCACCTTCGAGGACTTCACCTCGGGCTACGACACGAACTCGGCGGTGCTCTTCCCCGAGACGATCGCCGTGCGCGAGGCCCCCGAGCGCTTCTCCTGGGGCGGCATCTTCTGCGACCGCGAGGCGGCCCGCTTCCGCCGCGTCACCGAGGCGGCCGTGGACATCCTCGGGGTCGAACTGCCCGCGGACATCGCGGAGATGGTCGGCGACCAGGACCGCTGCCAGCAGGCCTTCGTGCTGTGGGACATGGTCCACGACCGCACGCACAGCCACGGCGACCTGCCCTTCGACCCGTTCATGATCAAGCAGCGCCAGCCGTTCTGGATGTACGGCCTGGAGGAGCTGCGCTGCGACCTCACCGCCTTCAAGGAGGCCGTGAAGCTGGAGGCCGACGGCGTCCCGCAGGGCCGCGACGTCCAGTACGCCGTGCTCTTCGACCGGATGTTCCGCTTCCCCGTCACGGGCGAGCGCGTGCGCAACTACGACGGGCTCGGCGGCCAGCTCCTCTTCGCCTACCTGCACAAGCACGACGTGGTGCGCTGGACCGACAACAAGCTGCACATCGACTGGCAGCGCGCTCCGGAGGTCACCAACCAGCTGTGCGGCGAGATCGAGGCGCTGTACCGCGACGGCATCGACCGCCCGAAGCTCGTGCACTGGTTCGCCGCCTACGACCTGGTGTCGACGTACCTCGCGCCGCACCCCGGCTCCCGCTGGGCCAAGGGCCCCGACGCCCTGGACACCAGCCTGCCGCCGCGCAAGCTGGTGGACGAGGTGCTTCCGGACGAGTTTCCGCTCAGCATGTTCTATGAGGCCCTGTCCAAGAAGCTGAAGAGCGTCATCGCGTCGACCAAGGGGATCCGCGCCACGGACGGCGAGCGGGTCGCCGCATGAGCAAGCCCGCACAGGAGGCGACCGCCATGACCGAGACCCACACCGGCGCCGCCGGGGACCCGCTGGACGGCGCCGTGATCGCGGTCGCCGGAGCGGCCGGGCCCGCCGGCCGCGCCACGCTGAAGCGGCTCGCGGAGGCGGGCGCCACGGTCGTCGGCGCCGACGCGGACCCCGAGCGCCTCGCCGAGGCCGTCGACGCGGCGCGCTACGCGCACGGCGGCGCCACCGTCATCGGCGACACCGTCGACCTGCTGGACCTGCGGGCCACCCGCGAGTGGGCGGACCGCGTCGAGAAGGACTTCGGCCGGATCGACGGCCTGGTCCACCTCGTGGGCGGCTGGCGGGGCGGCGCGAGCTTCGCCGAGACCGACCTCGCCGACTGGGACCTGCTGGAGAAGCTGCTCATCCGCACGGTGCAGCACACCTCCCTCGCCTTCCAGGACGGTCTCGGCCGCTCGGACCGCGGCCGCTACCTGCTGATCAGCGCGGCGGGCGCGACCAGGCCGACCGCGGGCAACGCCGCGTACGCCGCCGCCAAGGCCGCCGCCGAGGCGTGGACGCTCGCCCTCGGCGACGCCTTCCGCAAGGCGGGGGGCGATGCCGGACCCCGCCAGGCGGCTGCGATCCTGGTGGTGAAGGCACTGGTGCACGACGCGATGCGCGCCGAGCGCCCCAACGCGAAGTTCGCGGGCTTCACCGACGTCAAGGAGCTGGCCGAGGCCGTCGCCGACGTCTGGAACCGGCCCGCCGCCGAAGTGAACGGGACCCGTCTGTGGCTGACCGAGTAGACAGTGAAGCCGTGAACCCTCCGAAGACCGACGCCCGCCGGCACCACGACCCCGCGACCCGGGGCTTCGCCAGCGACAACTACGCGGGCGCACACCCGGAGGTGATGGCCGCGCTGGCCCTCGCCAACGGCGGGCACCAGGTCGCGTACGGCGAGGACGACTACACGGACCACCTCCAGACCGTCATCCGCAGCCACTTCGGACCGGGCGCCGAGGCGTTCCCGGTCTTCAACGGCACGGGGGCCAACGTCGTCGCGCTCCAGGCGGTCACCGACCGCTGGGGCGCGGTGATCTGCGCCGAGTCCGCGCACATCCACGTCGATGAGGGCGGCGCCCCCGAGCGCATGGGCGGCCTCAAGCTCCTCACCGTCCCGACCCCCGACGGCAAGCTCACCCCCGAGCTCATCGACCGGCAGGCGTACGGGTGGGACGACGAGCACCGGGCGATGCCGCAGGTCGTCTCGATCACCCAGTCCACCGAGCTGGGCACGCTCTACACGCCCGACGAGATCCGCGCGATCTGCGACCACGCCCACGAGCGCGGCATGAGGGTGCACCTCGACGGCTCGCGCATAGCCAACGCGGCCGCGTCCCTGGACGTGCCGATGCGGACGTTCACGAACGCGGTCGGCGTCGACCTCCTCTCGCTCGGCGGCACGAAGAACGGCGCACTGTTCGGCGAGGCCGTCGTCGTCCTCGACCACGGCGCCGTCCGGCACATGAAGCACCTGCGCAAGCTCTCCATGCAGCTCGCCTCCAAGATGCGCTTCGTCTCCGTGCAGCTGGAGGCGCTGCTCGCCAAGGACCTGTGGCTGCGCAACGCACGCCACGCGAACGCGATGGCCCAACGCCTCGCCGAGGGCGTCCGCGCCGTCGAAGGCGTCGAGATCCTCCACCCCGTGCAGGCCAACGGCGTCTTCGCCCGTCTCCCGCACGACGTCTCCGAGCGCCTGATGAAGCGCTACCGGTTCTACTTCTGGGACGAGAACGCCGGTGACGTCCGGTGGATGTGCGCCTTCGACACCCGCGAGGAGGACGTCGACGGGTTCGTCGCGGCGCTCAAGGAGGAGATGGCCCGGTAACCACCAGGCCTCCCGGGCTGCATAGGTATGCGATCGGCCGTAAATGTATTGACGGTGGCCGGTCGCGTTCCTATGCTCCCGTGCCATGCAGCTGATCCAGCAGAACCCCGACCTGTCGGCCTATCTGGCCGCGGACGAGGCCGTCGACCACCACCACCCGCTGGTGCGGGAGACGGCCGCGCGCCTCGCGAAGGGCGCCGCCGACTCCTACGCGTACGCGCGCGCCGCCTACGAGTTCGTCCGCGACACCGTCGTGCACTCGGCCGACAGCGGTGACCTGCGGGTCACCTGGCGGGCCTCCGACGTCCTGGAGCAGCACACCGGCATCTGCCACGCCAAGGCGCACGCCCTCGCCGCGCTGCTGCGCGCCGAGGACATCCCCACGGCCCTGTGCTACCAGCGGCTCACGCACGACGCGGGGACGGGCTGGTGCCTGCACGGCCTGGTCGCCGTCCGGTTCCGCGGCGCGTGGCACCGGCAGGACCCGCGGGGCAACAAGCCGGGCGTCGACGCCCAGTTCTCCCTGGATGGTGAGCGGCTCGCCTGGGTGCCCGACGTCGAGTCCAATGAGATGGACTATCCGGTACTCTTCGATGCACCCCATCCGGCGGTGCTCGACGTCCTGCGCCGCTCCCCGGACCGCCCGTACCTCTGGGAGCACCTCCCCGACTCGCTCGACCCGTAAGGCAGGCCATGCCCCTCCAGCTCACCGTCTCCGACGACGTCCGGACGATCGCCCCGGACTTCCACCACGTCGCCGTCGAGGCGCACGGACTCACGAACGCGCCCAGCACCCCGCGGACGGCGGCCCTGCTCGACGACGCGGCGCGCCGGCTGGCCGGACGGCTCGACGGCCGCGCCCCGCACGAGGACCCGCACATGGCGGCCTGGCGCGCCGCGTACACCGCGTTCGGCGCCAAGCCCAACCGCACGCGCAACTCCGCGGAGGCGCTCGCCCGGCGGGCCCTCGCCGACGGCGGGCTGCCGCGCGTCAACGCACTGGTGGACGTCTACAACGCCGTCAGCGTCGCCCATCTGATCCCGGTCGGCGGCGAGGACCTCGGCCGCATCCGGGGCGGGATGCGGCTCGTGCGGGCCGCCGGTACCGAGGACTTCGTGACCGCCGCCGCAGGCGAGCAGGTCGTCGAGCACCCGGACACGGGCGAGGTCGTGTGGTGCGACGACGAGGGCGTCACCTGCCGCCGCTGGAACTGGCGGCAGGGCACCCGCACCCGGCTCACCGACACCTCCGTCGACGCCCTGTTCCTGCTGGAGGGCATGGGCGCGCACGCGGGCCTGGACGCGGCCGCCGCCGAGCTGGCCGAGCTCCTGCGGCAGGTCAGCCCCGGCGCCCGGCTCAGCGTCGGCGCGGCGCTCTGAGCCCCGGCGTCAGCCCGCCTCGGCGGCCCGGACCTCTTCGGGGGTCGGGGCCGTCCCGCCGAGGTGCGCGGGCATCCACCACGTGTCGTCCGGGCCCTTGGGGCGTACCGGATAGGCGCGCTGCGCCGCTTCGAGGAGCTCCTGCACCCGCTCGCGCAGCCGGCGGGTGATCGCCCCGGCGTACTGGTCGCGCGGCGCCTCCAGGGCCTCGCCCACCCGGATCGTGACCGGGATGTGCTGCCGCTTGAAGTTGCGCGGACGCCCCTTGGTCCACACGCGCTGGGTGCCCCACAGCGCCATCGGGATCAGCGGGACCCCGGCCTCCTGCGCGAGGCGCACGGCGCCCGTCTTGAAGCTCTTGAGCGTGAACGACTCGGAGATCGTCGCCTCCGGGAAGACGCCGATGACCTCGCCGGAGCGCAGCGACCGCAGGGCGTGCTGGTACGCGTGCTCGCCCTGGGCGCGGTCGACGGGAATGTGCTTCATGCTGCGCATGAGCGGGCCGGAGATCTTGTGCCGGAACACCGACTCCTTCGCCATGAAGCGGACCAGCCGCTTCTGGGGCAGGGCTGCGAGGCCGTCGAAGATGAAGTCCAGGTAGCTGATGTGATTGCTGACCAGGACGGCTCCGCCCGAGCGCGGAATGTTCTCCGAGCCCTTGCAGTCGATCTTCAGGTCGAGCGCCTTGAACATCGTTTTGGCGGCGCCGATGACCGGACGGTAGACGAGCTCTGCCATGGAGGGGGTGGACCCTTCTTATTGCCGTGGGGAGTTTCTTCCGGAGGATTCCGGAGGAGGTGGCTCCCGGCGGTAAGTTACGCAGCCGTAGGTTTTCCGGCTTGCGCAGATCGTGCCCCAAGAACGGCCGACTGACCAGCCCTGGTTCCGTCCGTGCGCGAGATCCTCGTCACGTGGGCGGGAATAGCGCGTGGCGTCGTGACGCTGCTGGGGAAAGGGTGGATTCAGGAGGTGTGGGATGGCGGTCGGTGAAATGACGTTCGACGCCAAGCAGTTGGGCGCGGAACTGGGGGAGCGGGCCACGCTCGTCCAGTTCTCCAGCGCGTTCTGCGCGCCCTGCCGGGCCACCCGGCGTGTCCTCGCCGAGGTCGCCGCACTGGTCCCCGGCGTCCGGCACATCGAGATCGACGCCGAGGACAGACTCGACCTCGTCCGCCGCACCGGCGTCGAGCGCACCCCGACCGTCCTGGTCCTGGCCGCGGACGGCCGCGAAGTACGCCGCGCCGCGGGGCAGCCCCGCAAGGCGGATGTCATCGCAGCGCTGGGGCAAGCGGTCTGAGAGGCGGCTTCCCGGATGACGGAACGCGCTTGACTGCACGCACCACCTATCGTCAGTCTGACCGTATGCTTCATGAACTCCTTCTCTTCCAGCGGGTCCACGTCGACCTGGCCCGCTGTTCGAGCGCGCGCTGTCCTGCTTCCTGACGCAGCCACGGACCCCGCTCGAACCCTCCGGCAGAAGGACAACTCCATGACGGCCACACCCGACCTGCGCGCCGCCCGGCCCGCCACCCCCGACCTCCTGCGCTCGGTCTTCCGCCGGCACGCCGCGGGCGTCGCGGTGATCACGGCGGCGGGCGACGCCCCCGTGGGCTTCACCGCCACCTCCCTCACCTCCGTCTCCGCCGAGCCCCCGGTCGTCTCGTTCGGCATCGGCCTCGCCGCCTCCAGCTGGCCCACCGTCGCCGAGGCCGGCCACGTCGGCGTGCACATACTCGGCGAGCACCAGGCCGACCTCGCCGGCACGTTCGCCCGCAGCGGAGCCGACCGCTTCGCCGCCCCCACCCGCTGGCACGAGGGCCCCGAGGGGGTCCCCGTCCTCGACGGCGTCCTCGCCTGGCTCGTCTGCAAGGTCATCGCGCGGGTACCCGCCGGGGACCACCGGATCGTGCTCGCCGAGGCGGTCTGCGGTGACCCGGCGGGAGACGGGCGCCCGCTCCTGTACCACCAGGGCCGTTTCAACGGGCTGCGGGACTGAGCGACGCGCCGGAAGTGCCTGCTGGCGCACGGCTGCGGGGCGTTGGGAAGGTCACAGTTCAAAGCGCTTGCTCAGCGGGCATGAACTGGGTGTACTGACGAGTAATATTTCGTTCGGAGCGCGGGCCGCCCCGACCGGAGGAGTCCGCTTCAGGCGCCTATGCTGCCTGCAAGAAGGTGCTGTCAGCCGCAGCAGCATAAGTCGCGAAGTACAAGACGATTGCAGTAGGAGAGCCGGCGTGAGCTTGAGGATCGTTGTCACTGTGAAGTACGTGCCCGACGCCACCGGCGACCGGCACTTCGCTGATGACCTGACCGTCGACCGTGATGACGTGGACGGGCTGTTGTCGGAGCTGGACGAGTACGCGGTGGAGCAGGCGCTGCAGATCTCGGAAGTACGACGAGAAGCGGGCGACGACGTGGAGATCACCGTCCTGACGGTGGGTCCCGAGGACGCGAAGGACGCGCTGCGCAAGGCGCTGTCGATGGGCGCGGACAAGGCGATCCACGTCGAGGACGACGACCTGCACGGTACGGACGCGATCGGTACCTCGCTGGTGCTGGCGAAGGCGATCGAGAAGGCCGGCTACGACCTCGTGGTCTCGGGCATGGCCTCGACGGACGGCACGATGGGCATCGTGCCGGCGCTGCTCGCCGAGCGGCTGGGTGTGCCGCAGGTCACGCTGCTGTCCGAGGTGGCCGTCGAGGGCGGCAAGGTGACCGGCCGCCGCGACGGCGACACCGCCTCCGAGCAGCTGGAGGCCGCGCTGCCAGCCGTCGTCTCGGTGACGGACCAGTCCGGCGAGGCCCGCTACCCGTCGTTCAAGGGGATCATGGCGGCGAAGAAGAAGCCGGTGGAGTCCTGGGACCTGTCCGACCTGGACATCGAGGCCGAAGAGGTCGGTCTGGAGGGCGCCTGGACGAAGGTCGAGTCGGCCGCCGAGCGTCCGGCGCGCACCGCGGGCACGATCGTGAAGGACGAGGGTGAGGGCGGCAAGCAGCTCGCCGAGTTCCTCGCTGGCCAGAAGTTCATCTAGCAGCTTCGGCCGTTCCGGCAAGTCCACCCCACCTTCCTTTGTTGCAGGAGATTGAAGTCCCATGGCTGAAGTTCTGGTCTACGTCGACCACGTGGACGGTGCCGTCCGCAAGCCCACCCTCGAACTGCTGACCCTGGCCCGCCGCATCGGTGACCCGGTCGCCGTCGCCCTCGGCGCCGGTGCCGCGGGCACGCAGGCCGCGCTCGCCGAGCACGGCGCGGTCAAGGTCCTCACGGACGAGTCGGCCGAGTACGCCGATTACCTGGCCGTGCCGAAGGTCGAGGCGCTGCAGGCCGCCGTCGAGGCCGTCTCCCCGGTCGCCGTGCTGATCCCGTCCTCCGCGGAGGGCAAGGAGGTCGCGGCGCGGCTGGCGCTGCGCATCAAGTCCGGTGTCATCACCGACGCCGTCGACCTGGAGGCCGGGGACGAGGGCCCGGTCGCGACCCAGTCGGTGTTCGCCGCGTCCTACACCACCAAGTCCCGCATCTCCACGGGCACCCCGGTGATCACGGTCAAGCCCAACTCCACCGCGGTCGAGGCGGCCCCGGCCGCCGGTGCGGTCGAGGCCCTGTCGGTCTCCTTCTCGGACGCCGCGAAGGGGACGAAGGTCACCTCGCGCACGCCGCGCGAGTCGACGGGCCGCCCGGACCTGACCGAGGCCGCGATCGTGGTCTCCGGCGGCCGGGGCGTCAACGGCGCCGAGAACTTCGCGATCATCGAGGCGCTCGCCGACTCGCTGGGCGCGGCCGTGGGCGCCTCGCGCGCCGCGGTGGACGCCGGCTGGTACCCGCACTCCAACCAGGTCGGTCAGACCGGCAAGGCCGTCTCGCCGCAGCTGTACATCGCCAACGGCATCTCCGGCGCGATCCAGCACCGGGCCGGCATGCAGACCTCGAAGACGATCGTCGCCGTCAACAAGGACGCCGAGGCCCCGATCTTCGACCTCGTCGACTACGGCGTCGTCGGCGACCTCTTCGACGTCGTCCCGCAGCTCACTGACGAGGTCAAGACCCGCAAGGGCTGAGCTCACCGGGCAGGCGGACCTGCCGACGGGGCCGTGTGGCGTTCATCGCCGCGCGGCCCCGTCCGCGTACCGGGACCATGCGAGAGGGCCATTGACGCCGAACACCCCGCCGGTTAACTTCGCTATACGGATTGTTGATTCCGTGAAGCGGAAAACGTGAGCGTATGGAGGGTGCAGGAATGGGTCAGCAGGAGAAGGTGTCGACGAGCCTCGCGGGCGCGGTCAGCGAGGGCATCAGCGCCTCACTCGCCCCGGTCGACGCGGAGCTGGGCCGCCGCTACCCCGGAGACCCAGGAACCCGGCAGCCGGTCCACACGGTCTACGTCCCCGGTGACGCCTTCGACGCGGGCACGATCCGCTCCTGGGGCGACCAGGCCCTCGCGCAGCTCGACGAGCACGCCCCGGACGCCGCCTCGTTCGCCGGGGTCCTCGGGCTGAGCGACGCGTTCGCCGAGCCCGTGTACAGCCGCGTACGGGCGAAGCTGGAGCGCGAGCCCGTCGAGGACCTGCGCGTGGACTTCGAGGACGGCTACCGGCCCGCCTCCTCCGCGGACGAGGACGAGACGGCCGCGCGGGCCGCGCGCGTCATCGCGGAGGCGTACGCGCAGGGGACCGCCGCCCCGTACATGGGCATCCGCATGAAGTGCATGGAGGCGCCGGTCCGCGACCGCGGCATCCGCACGCTCGACATCTTCCTCACCGGTCTGATGGAGCACGGCGGTCTGCCCGACGGGCTCGTCCTGACACTGCCCAAGGTCACCTACCCCGAGCAGGTCACGGCGATGGTCCGGCTCCTGGAGGCCTTCGAGAAGAGCCACTCCCTGGACGCCGGGCGGCTCGGCTTCGAGATCCAGATCGAGACCAGCCAGTCCATCCTCGCCGCCGACGGCACCGCCGCGGTGGCCCGCATGATCGACGCCGCCGAGGGGCGCGCGACCGGGCTGCACTACGGCACCTTCGACTACAGCGCCTGCCTCGGCGTCTCCGCCGCGTACCAGGCCAGCGACCACCCGGCCGCCGACCACGCGAAGGCCGTCATGCAGGTCGCCGCCGCCGGCACCGGGGTGCGGGTTTCCGACGGTTCGACGAACGTGCTGCCCGTCGGCCCCACCGCCAAGGTCCACGACGCCTGGCGCCTGCACTACGGCCTCACGCGCCGCGCCCTCGCCCGCGCCTACTACCAGGGCTGGGACATGCACCCGGGCCACATCCCGACGCGGTACGCCGCCGTCTTCGCCTTCTACCGCGAGGGCTTCGAGCAGGCCGCCGCCCGCCTCGCCGCCTACGCGCACCAGACCGCCGGCGACATCGCCGACGAGCCCGCCACCGCCAAGGCGCTCGCCGGGTACCTGCTGCGCGGCCTGGACTGTGGTGCGCTCGACGTCGCCGAGGTGGCCCGCCTCAGCGGCCTGACCCGGGCCGACCTGGAGGGGTACGCCGGGCCGCGCCGCGGCGACCTGACGGCCACGACCGCGTAGCCGGCCGGGACGACGACGCAAAGGCCCTGGCGGCTTCCCCTCGGGGAAGCCGCCAGGGCCTTCTTCCGTCCTCGGCGCCGGTGCGGCAGCGGCCGCGGAGGCGTCATCTGGAGCCGGTCACCGCGCGGGCGGGATCTCCCCGGAGCCGCGCTGGATCAGCCGCGTCGGCAGCTCGATGCGCTCCGGCAGCAGCGCCACCCCGTCCAGCTGGCGGAACAGCCGCTCGGCCGCCGTCCGGCCCAGCTGCGCCGCGTCCTGCGCGACCACGGTGACCCCCGGCCGGAGCAGATCGCCCAGCTCGATGTCGTCGAAGCCCACCAGGGCGACCCGCCGGTCGAGCTCGGCCAGGACCCGCACCACCGTCACCGTCACGCGGTTGTTGCCCGCGAAGATCGCCGTGACCGGCTCCTGCCCCTTCAGCATCTCCTCCGCGGCGCGCCGCACCCGCTCGGGATCGGTGACGCCCAGCGACATCCACCGCTCGTCGACCGGTATCCCCGCGTCCTCCATCGCCGCCCGGTACCCGCGCAGGCGCTCCGCGGCCGTGTGGATGCGCGGCTGGTCGCCGATGAAGCCGATGCGCCGGTGGCCGCCCGCGATGAGGTGCGCGACGCCGTCCCGGGCGCCGCCGAAGCTGTCGGAGAGCACGACGTCCGCGTCGATCCGGCCGGCGGGCCGGTCCACGAACACGGTCGCCACGCCGGCCGCGATCTCCGGTTCCAGATAGCGGTGGTCGTCCCCGGCCGGGATCACGACGAGGCCGTCCACCCGGCGCGCGCACAGCGCGAGCACCAGCTCCTGCTCGCGCTCGGGGTCCTCCGCGCTGGAGCCGTTGATCAGCAGCGCGCCGTGTGCCCGGGCGACCTCCTCGACGGCGCGGCTGAGCGGGCCGTAGAACGGGTCCGCCAGATCCTCCAGGACGAGACCGATGCTGGCCGTACGCCCCTTGCGCAGGACCCGCGCGCTGTCGTTGCGCCGGAACCCCAGCGCGGCGATCGCCTCCTGGACGCGGCGCTCGGTGTCCGGCGTGACGCCCGGCTCGCCGTTGACGACCCGGGAGACCGTCTTCAGGCCCACCCCTGCGCGCGCGGCGACGTCCTTCATGGTCGGGCGATTGCCGTAGCGGTTCTCGGTGCGGCGGGCGGTGCGGTCCACTATGCGCTGTCCTGTCCTGTCGTCGCTGCCGGGGAAGCCGGCCACCCCGCAGAGGTGACGTGACCCGATTCAACAGGGTTCATCATCCTGTACGGGCGTGTGGCGTCGAGCATAGGGCCTGGACAACGTTGTCAGATGCGAGGGAGACTGTCCACCGCTCTTCTTTGCTTCCTAGACTTTCCTTCTCCGACCTGCCTTTTCTCCAGGGGATCTGACACTGATGCACATGGACCTCGTCGCCGCGCTCGACATCGGCGGCACCAAGATCGCCGGCGCCCTCGTGGACGACCAGGGCCGCATCCTGGCGCGGGCGCAGCGGCCGACTCCCGCGCAGGAGGACGGTGAGACGGTGATGGGTGCCGTGGACGCGGTCCTGACCGAGCTGACGGTCGGCGAGCTGTGGCCCCGGGCCCGGGCCGTCGGGATCGGCAGCGCGGGGCCCGTGGACCGCTCGGCCGGCACCGTCAGCCCGGTGAACGTGCCGGGGTGGCGCGGCTTCCCGCTGGTCGAGCGGGTCCGGCAGATCGCGGGCGGGCTGCCCGTCGAGCTCGTCGGGGACGGCGTCGCCATGACGGCGGCCGAGCACTGGCAGGGCGCGGCCCAGGGACATGACAACGCGCTGTGCATGGTGGTCTCCACCGGGGTCGGCGGCGGCCTCATTCTGGGCGGTCAGCTCCACCCCGGCCCCACGGGCAACGCCGGGCACATCGGCCACATCAGCGTCGACCTGGATGGCGACCCGTGCCCGTGCGGCGCGCGCGGCTGCGTCGAGCGCATCGCCAGCGGTCCGAACATCGCCCGCCGGGCGCTCGCCGACGGCTGGCGCCCCGGGCCCGACGGCGACGCGTCCGCCGCGGCGGTGGCCCGCGCGGCGCAGGCCGGCGACCGGGTGGCCGTCGCCTCCTTCGAGCGCGCGGCGCAGGCCCTCGCGGCCGGAATCGCGGCGACCGCGACGCTCGTCGAGATCGACATCGCGGTGATCGGCGGGGGGGTGGCGAAGGCGGGCGACGTCCTGTTCGCCCCACTGCGCCGCGCGCTGCGCGACTACGCCACGCTCTCCTTCGTGCAGCGGCTCACGGTGGCCCCGGCGTCGACGGGCACCGACGCGGGGCTGGTGGGCGCGGCGGCCGCGGCCCTGCGGTCCGGCTCCGCCCTGAACGAGACGCATCCGCAGGCGGTTTGAGGGCGGTTCCGTTCGTCCGCGGGTTCGGTGGGGGTGCGTTCCCGGCTGCGGCGCCGGTGGGGGCTGGTCGCGCAGTTCCCGGCGCCCCTGAGAGGCGCACTGCGTGCGCCCCTGTTTGTCGGCTGCGGGCGGTGGGGCTTCTCGCGCCGTTCCCCGCGCCCCTGAGAGGCGCACTGCGTGCGCTCTCGTCTTCGTCCGCGGCTTCGGTGGGGGCTCTCGCGCAGTTCCCCGCGCCCCTGGAGGCTTGCGGCTTCACCGCTGCCTCAGGGGCCGCTGCCTCAGGGGCGCGGGGAACTGCGCGGCCAGCCCCCACCGGCGTCGGGGCGGAACGGGGCGGCGAGGTACACGCGCTCTCGTCCGCGCCGGGTGCGGGGTCAGCAGGTCAGGTGCGGGTCCCCCCAGTCCGCGTGGTCGGAGTCGATGCCGTCGCCGCCGTCGGTGACCACCAGGCGGATCACCTGAGCGCCCGTCACATCGGCCGAAAGGGCTTGCGGGGCATCGGAGTTGGTGCGTACGCCGGTCGACGCGACCAGGGTGTCGTCGGCCCACACCTCGAACGCGACCGTGCCCTTCGTGCCCTTCTCGTCGTCGACACCGACCTGCGCCGTCACGCGCTCGCACGAACGGGCCGCATAGAAGTCCACGGAACTGGCCGCGTGGACGCCCAGGCCCTTGGCGAACACCACGCCGCCGACCGTGAGCGGGCCGCCGTCGCCCGCGGCGCTCTCACCGTTGCTGGTGTCGCGCTCCACAGGCCCGTAACCGTTGGTGGCCGCGAGCCAGGGCAGGTCGCCCAGGGCCGAGGTGCCGCCGGGCGGCGCCGTCGCCACGGACGCCGTCACCGGGACCGTACTGGTGACCCTGGTGCCCTGCGGCGAGCGGTAGGTGGCCCGCAGCGTCAGGTCGTAGGAGCCGGTGGCCGCGTCCGCGGGTGCGCGCACCGTCCACCGGCTGCGCAGGGCCGCGCCGCCCGGCACCGCGGGTGCCTTCGTCGGCCCGTTCGCCGCGACCTTCCAGTCCTGGCCCGCCGGGCCGCGCAGGGAGACGGTGACGTCGCGGGCGGCGGTGCGGCCGAGGTTCGTGAAGGTGGCGACGGCCTGCGCGGCCGCGCCCGGCTCCACGAACACCGCGTCGCCGAGGCCGAGTTCGGCGGCCGGCGGATGCGCGGCCCACTTCGGGTCCGCCGCGACGCGCAGCAGCACCGTGCCGTGCGCCGGGACCGTCGCCGCGAGGGTGCCCGCGGTGTTGAAGCTCTTGTGCTGCCACAGGTCGCGGGCGACGTACGCGGGCGCGGCGGGCAGCCCGACGGCCCGCGCCGTGGTGGCGACGCGCCGCGAGGAGCCCGTCTCGTTGAACAGGGCGACGGCGCGGCTGCCGTCCTTCATCTCCTTCGACACGACCCAGCCGCCGCCCTCGGACGCGACGACGGAGCCCTGCTTGCCCAGCGGGTCCTGGTCCACGGCGATGACGTCGCGGTTGGCGAGGATGTCGTAGGTCGCGTCGGAGGCGGTGCGCAGATCCGTCCCGATGAGCAGGGGCGACGCCATGATCGACCACATCGAGAAGTGCGTGCGGTACTCGGTCTCCGTCATGCCGCCGTTGCCGACCTCCAGCATGTCCGGGTCGTTCCAGTGGCCGGGACCCGCGTACGGTGCGAGCGGCAGGTTCTGCTTCAGCAGCGAGAGCATCGAGCCCCAGCTGTCGCTGATGTCACCGGTGGTGCGCCACAGGTGTCCGAGGTCGCCGGCCCACTCCCAGGGCTTGTTCTCGCCCCACTCGCAGATGCTGTAGACGATGGGCCGGCCGGTGGCGCGCAGGGCGTCGCGCATCGTCGTGTACCGCTGCCGGGCGTCGACGCCCTGGTTGTTGCAGTTGTCGTACTTGAGGTAGTCGACGCCCCAGTCGGCGAACTGCTGCGCGTCGCTGTACTCGTGCCCCAGCGCGCCGGGGAAGCCCACGTCGCTACAGGTCTTCGTGCCGGCGCTGGTGTAGATGCCGAGCTTGAGCCCCTTGGAGTGGACGTAGTCCGCGACGGCCTTGATGCCGCCCGGGAAGCGCTCCGGGTCGGGCACCAGTTTGCCGTCCGCGTCGCGTGCGGGCAGGGCCCAGCAGTCATCCAGGTTCACGTACTGGTACCCGGCGTCCTTGAGGCCCTTCTCGACGAACAGGTCGGCGATGCCCTCCACCATCGCCTCGTCGAACTCGGCCCGGCAGTGCGTGGAGTTCCAGTTGTTGAAGCCCATGGGCGGGGTGAGGGCCAGGCCGTCGTCGAGGGCGGGCGCCGCCGCGGACGCGGGGGCGGCCTCGGTGGCCCCTTTGGGCTCTGTGGCGGACTCGGCGGAGGCGGCGGACGCGGGGACCGCCACGGCCCCGGCGGCGCAGAGCGCGGCCGCGGCCAGCGCTCCGACGACTCTTCGCCGGACGGTTCCGGTGGTGCGGATGGGAAGACGACGCATGGTGACGTTCCTCCGTACTCCCGAGAACAGGGCTACTGCATGTACGCGTCACGGACGCGCGTTTACGGTAGGCCGTGTTGGAGTCTGTTGGAAGAGGTCGCGTCGCGATCGGTCCGGAGCGCGTCAGCGGGCACTGTGCCGCCGTCTGGGACGGGCGGGGGCCGACTCTTGCGTTCGGTTGTGTTGGGTTGGCGGGCCCGCGGTGGGGATGTCGCGTGGTTCTGCGCCCGGCGGCGGCCGCGCCACGTCCCGCGCCAGGACATCGGAGCTGTCCGGTGGTGGTCCACCGGTCGCCCTGCGCCACCGGGTCCCGAACATGCCGGTGCCCCCTCGTCACCGAGGGGGCACCTGCGGCCGCTCGACTACCGGTTGTCGTCGTCGCGCAGGGAGTCGCGGGCGCCGTCGGCCTTGTCGCGCGTGTTCTTGACCGCGTCGCGCGCCTTGCTCTTGGCCTGGTCGACCTTGCCCTCGGACTTCATGCGCTCGTTGCCGGTGGCCTTGCCGGCCATCTCCTTGGCCTTGCCCTTGGCCTTGTCCATGGCGCTCTCGCCCATCGTCGGCTCCTCGGTTGGTCAGCTGGGGGACGAGTGCCACGCTAGGAGCGTTTCCATGCGCCCGCATCCGGAGCCGGTACTCACGGTGACGGACGCAGCGCCTCCTCCACCGTGGCCACCGGAGCGACCGCCTCGGTCAGGCCGGAGAGCGCGATGACGCGCAGTGTCAGCCGGTGCCGGCAGACCACGGCGACCCGGGCGCCCCGCTCGGTGGCCCCGCGGTGGGCGCGTGCCAGCAGGCTGAGCCCGGAGCAGTCGAAGAACGTGGTGCCGGTCAGGTCGATCGCCACGACGCGGTACGGTCCCGCCGCCACGGCGTCGATCAGCGGCGCCATCCGCTGGAGGGCGAGCAGGTCGATCTCGCCGGAAAGCTCGACGACGGCGCAGTCGCCGGGGGTGCGCACCACCGGCGGGTGCAGGAATTCCCCTGGTGAGTGCGGGAATTGCTCGCCGCCTCGCATTCCGGCGGCGGTGTCGCCGTATGTGTAGCCGAAGCCGCCGAAGTCGCCGCGGTCGCCGCGGTCGTCGGAGACGTGGTCCTGTTGGTTGCCTTGTCGCATCGGTCCCCCCGGGCCGAGGACGCGGACGGCTCCGGGAGCCGCCCGCGCTGCCGCATGAGTCGCGCGAACGCTTTGGGGAGGTCGCCGGGGGCCGGGGCGCCTGGGCGGCCACGGTATCCGCAGGATTCGGGGCGTGGAGGGGTGTCCCGGTTCCCGGTTGTCCCACATCACTTGATGGGGTGAATCGCGGCAGGAATCCTTGACTTCTCAAGCTTGTGCCGGGCTCCGCAGGGTCCCGCGCTCCCAGGGGGTGTGACCGGCGCACACCCCGTGTGCGCGGCATGCCGCGACGGCGTCCGCGCACACGCTTCTGCCCGCCGGGCGGCTGCGCTTGACTGCGCAGTGCGGACCCCGGGAGGCCGGACATGGGCCGGTGAACCGCCGCCGGGCAGCGGCGGACACCCCGGCCTCCCGGCCCGCCCTCCTGTCCTGCGTGCACCGGCCTGATCGCGCTCTTCTATATCGTCGAGGTCGCGGGGGACAGGCTGCGGCTGCCGGCGGCGGCGCTCTGAGCGGGGCCTTGAGCGGCTCTCGGTCGAGCGGCTCCAGGGTGCCCGGCTGTCCACGGGCCGGTGTCAGTACGGTCCGCCGGACTGGCGGCGGCGTTCGCGCCCCTCGCCCGGCTCAGGCCGCCTTCACGATGTCGCCACGGACCGCGGCCGCCCACTCCACGACCAGCACCTCGTACTCCCGGCGCTGCGCCTCGCTCAACCGGCCGCCGGAGCGCGCCAGGAGACCGCGGATCCGCTCGTTCAGCTCGTCGGCGGACCGCACGGGGTCGCGGCTCTCGGTGGGGATCATGTGAAGAGACTAGCGCGTGGCACTGACAATGTGCTTCCGACTTATGAACCGCCGGGGTCGGCGCGGTGATCGGTCCGGGTCGCGCGGGCCGCCCGGGGGCCGCGCCGGAGAGCCCGGGCCCGTTCCCATCTGCGCCTGGTTTCCGTGGCGGGGTGTTGCGGGCAAGCCTCAGGGGGCCGACGGAAGAGGGGGAACCGTGATCGTCTGGGTCAACGGGGCGTCCCGCGCGGGAAAGACCGCCACCGCACGGGAACTGAGCGATCTGATCCCGAACTGCACGCTCTTCGACCCCGAGGAGATCGACGACCGGCTGGAGCGGCTGCTGCCGCCCAAGCGGCTCGCCGAGGTGAGCGACCACCAGGAACTGCCGATCTGGCGGCGGCTGGTGGTGGACACCGCGGCGGCCCTGCTGGCCGAGCTGGGCGGGGTGCTCGTGGTCCCGGAGGGGCTGCTGCGCCAGGAGTACCGGGACGAGATATTCGGCGGTCTCGCGGCGCGGCGCATACCGGTGTGCCATGTGCTCCTCGCTCCAGGGGAAACGATCCTGCGCGCTCGTGACCCCGGTGGCGAACCCCCCGCCGACATCGAGCCCTACCGCGCCGCCCTCGCGGGCTGGCTCACCGCGGACGCCTACCTCGTCGACAACGGGGCGCTCTCGCCCTACGACACGGCCGTCCACATCGCGGCCGCGGTACGCACCGGGGCCGCCCCCGTCTGCGACATCGTGCAGACCCCGGAGCCGAGCGCCGAGACGGTCGCCGCGGGCGTGCTCCTCTTCGACGAACAGGGCCGCGTCCTGCTCGTCGATCCCACCTACAAGCCGGGCTGGGAGTTCCCCGGCGGCGTCGTCGAGCGAGGCGAGGCGCCCGCCCGCGCCGGGATGCGCGAGGTCGCCGAGGAGACCGGCATCCAACTCGCCGACGTGCCACGGCTCCTGGTCATCGACTGGGAGCGGCCCGCGCCGCCCCGATACGGCGGCCTGCGCCTGCTCTTCGACGGCGGGCGGCTCACGGACGACGCCGCGCGGCACGTCCTGCTGCCCGGCCCCGAGCTGCGGGACTGGCGCTTCGTCGACGAGAACGAGGCGGCCGGGCTGCTGCCGCCGGTCCGCTTCGAGCGGCTGCGCTGGGCGCTGCGCGCGCGGGAGCGCGGCGCCGTGCACTACCTGGAGGCCGGAGTCCCCGTCGGCTGAGCCCGTCAGGCGCGGGCGTACCGGGCCGCCGCCGCCCGCAGGACGGCGGCGGCCCCGCCCACCACCGGGTCCCCGTGGCCGAAGCAGGCCAGGTCGCTGTCGAGTGCGGCCAGCCGGTGGAAAGAAGCGACGGCCTGCTCGGAGCGGCGGTTGAACACGCCGAGCATCACCTGCCCGTCCACCGGTGAGGCGGCCACCGCGTCGCCGGTGAACAGCACGCCGTGCAGGCCGAGTTCGATCCCGATCGACCCGTCGGTGTGCCCGGGCACCCCCACGACCCGCGCCCCGCCCGCGAAGTCCAGGACGTCCCCGTCCGCCACCTCCCGTACGGACGGCGGCAGTTCGGGGTGGACAGGACGGGGCGGGAGCCGGGCCAGCGCCTGCGCGTGGATCGGGCGCTCCCACTCCTCCAGGACCGGCTCGGGCCCGGGCGCCTCGCCCCGCACGTAGGGCGCGTCGAGCCGGTGCGCGTACACCTCGGCGCCGCTCAGCCGCGCGAACTCCCCGGCGCCGCCCGCATGGTCCTCGTGGAAGTGCGTGAGCACGATCCGCCGCACGTCCTCGGGGGCGTGCCCCCAGTCACGCACGGCCCGGGCGAGCGGCCGGCCGGCGCCGGCCGCTCCCGCGTCGATCAGCGTCAGCTCGGCGCCCGGCCCGGTGCCGTCCCGCCACAGGTAGGCCTGGCCCACCGGGAAGCGCAGCAGACGGAGCCGGGGCGTGAGGTCGATCGTGTCCGTCAGCTCATAGGTCGTCATGGCCCGACCGTACGGACACCGCCCCCGCGACCGCGTGCTCCTCGGCTCTGAGCAGAGAGACCGCCGGGTCAGTTGGCGGCGGCGTACTTCTGGAGGAAGCGCGCCTCCGCCACCGACAGCCGCTCCAGCTCCTCGGGCGACACGCTCTCGTTCACCGCGTGGATCTGCGCCTCCGGCTCGCTGAGACCGATCAGCAGGATCTCGGCCTGCGGGTAGAGCGAGGCGAGCGTGTTGCAGAGCGGGATCGAGCCGCCCTGACCCGCGTACTGCATCTCCTGGCCGTCGTAGGCCTCCGCCATCGCGTCGGCCAGCGCCGCGTACGCGGGGCTCGCGGTGTCCGCGCGGAACGGCTGGCCCTGGCCGACCTGCTCGACCCGGACGCGCGCACCCCACGGGGTGTGCGACTCGATGTGCGCCATCAGCAGCTTCGTCGCCTCGGCGGCGTCCGCGCCCGGCGGCACCCGCAGGCTGACCAGCGCCCGCGCGCCGGCCTGCACGGACGGCGTCGCGCCGACCACCGGCGGGCAGTCGATGCCGAGGACCGTCACGGCGGGCCGCGCCCAGATGCGGTCCGCGACCGTCCCCGAACCGATCAGCTCGACCCCGTCGAGCACCTTGGCGTCCTTGCGGAACGCGTCCTCCTCGTACTGCAGGCCGTCCCAGGCCGCGCCGGAGCCGAGCCCGTCGACGGTCGTGGAGCCGTCCTCGGCGCGCAGCGAGTCCAGTACGCGGACCAGGGCGCCCAGCGCGTCGGGGGCGGCGCCGCCGAACTGGCCGGAGTGGAGGTTGCCTTCGAGGGTGTCGATCTCGACGCGGACCAGGGTCATGCCGCGCAGCGTCGCCGTCGCGGTGGGCAGCCCGACGCGGAAGTTGCCCGCGTCGCCGATGACGATCGTGTCGGCGCGCAGCAGCTCCGGGTGCTGCTCGGCGTAGCGCTCCAGGCCGCCGGTGCCCTGCTCCTCGGAGCCCTCCGCGATCACCTTGACGCCGACCGGCACCCCGCCGTTCGCCTTCAGGGCGCGGATCGCGAGCAGGTGCAGCAGCACACCGCCCTTGCAGTCTGCGGCGCCGCGCCCGTACCAGCGGCCGTCCTCGCGCTCGGTCAGCTCGAACGGCGGCGTCACCCACGCCTCCTCGTCCAGCGGCGGCTGCACGTCGTAGTGCGCGTACAGCAGCACGGTCGGCGCGCCCGCGGGCCCGGGCAGGAAACCGTAGACCGACTGGGTGCCGTCCGGGGTGTCGAGCAGCGCCACGTCCTCGAAGCCCTCCGCGCGCAGCGCGTCCGCGACCCAGCCGGCCGCGGCCTCGCTCTCGCTCTTCGGATACTGAGCGAAGTCCGCCACCGACTTGAAGGCCACCAGCTCGGCCAGTTCGGCCTTGGCCCGCGGGAGCAGGGCGGCGACGGTCTCGGCGATCGGATGCGGCGACATGGGCACGCTCCTCGTAGGTGCGACGGTGTGCAGAGTGTGCCGATGATCCTCCCACAGCAGGTCACGGGGGCGTCCGCCGTAGGATGCGGGGGAAACGTGCGGCAGGCAGCTGGATCGGGAGCAGTAGACCATCGTGAGCAGCGAGAACTCGACGGGCGGCAACGACATGGACGATGAGCGAGCCATGGAGGTGTGGGACGTCGTCGTGGTGGGCGCCGGCCCCGCGGGAGCGTCCGCCGCGTACGCGGCCGCGGTCGCGGGACGGCGCGTCCTGCTCCTGGAGAAGGCGGAGCTGCCGCGCTACAAGACCTGCGGCGGCGGCATCATCGGCCCCTCGCGCGACTCCCTGCCGCCGGGCTTCGACCTGCCGCTCAAGGACCGGGTGAACGCGGTGACGTTCTCCCTGAACGGCAAGTACGCGCGCACCCGGCGCTCGCGGACCATGCTGTTCGGGCTCATCAACCGGCCCGAGTTCGACGCGCAGCTCGTCGAGCACGCCCAGAAGGCGGGCGCCGAGCTGCGGACCGGCGCCACGGTCTCCCGCGTCGAGCAGCACGGCAGCGAGGTCCCCGACCGGCGCACCGTCGCCGTGGTCCTCCAGGACGGCGAGACGGTCCTGGCCCGCGCCGTGGTCGGCGCGGACGGCAGCGCGAGCCGGATAGGGGCACACGTCGGGGTCAAGCTCGACCAGGTCGACCTGGGCCTGGAGGCGGAGATCCCGGTGCCGCAGTCGGTCGCCGACGACTGGCGCGGCCGCGTCCTCATCGACTGGGGACCCATGCCCGGCAGTTACGGCTGGGTCTTCCCCAAGGACGACACGCTGACCGTCGGCGTGATCTCCGCCCGGGGTGAAGGCGCCGCCACCAAGCGGTACTTGGAGGACTTCATCGCCCGGCTCGGACTCGCCGGGTTCGAGCCCGCGGTCTCCTCCGGGCACCTGACGCGCTGCCGCGCCGACGACTCGCCGCTCTCCCGCGGCCGGGTCCTGGTCTGCGGCGACGCGGCCGGGCTGCTCGAACCCTGGACCCGCGAGGGCATCTCGTTCGCCCTGCGCTCGGGGCGGCTCGCGGGGGAGTGGGCGGTGCGCATCTCCGAGGCGCACGACGCGGTGGACGCCCGCAGGCAGGCGCTGAACTACGCGTTCGCCGTCAAGGCCGGGCTCGGCGTCGAGATGGCGGTCGGCAAGCGCATGCTGACCCTCTTCGAGCGCCGGCCGGCGCTGCTGCACGCGGCGATCACCGGGCTGCGCCCCGCGTGGAACGCGTTCGCGCGGATCACCCGGGGCTCGACCACCCTCGGCGAGCTGGTGCGGACCCATCCGCTGGCGGGACGGGCGCTGTCGCGGATGGAGCGCTGAGGTGACGCTCGGCGCTCGGCGCGGGAGGGCTTTGAGATCGGCGCTCGGCGCGCGGGACTTTTGTGGCTCGGCGCAGGGCACTTGGCGCGTGGCGTAGGCCGCTTCGAGCCTGACGCTCGTCGCTCGTCGCTCGGTGCAAAGGCGCTTGGCGCAGGCAGCTTCGAGCTCGGCGCTCGGTGCAGGGCGCCATGGGCTCGGCGGCTCGGCGGCTCGGCGCTCCGGCGTCCAGGGCAGCAGCTCGTCGGGCCGTGGGCCGTGGGCCGGGAGCTTCGTCGGTCGGTGGGCACAGGCCGGCAGGCTCGTCGGTCGGCTGGCGGCCGTGGGCCGGGAGGCTCGTCAGCCGGCGGCCCATAGGCCCGCCGCCGTCAGCCCCTCAGCCCGTCATGTCGATCCGGAAGACGGGGTGGTCGGGGGCGATACGGCGCAGCTCCGCGTCGGACGAGTCCGGGCCGACCCCGCCGAAGAAGATGCCGACCTCCGCCTTCCAGCGCTTGAGGTAGGCGCGCAGCAGCGCGGGCTTGTCGTCGTCGGCGACCTCGGTGGCGGTGAACGCGTCGGCCCTCTTGCCCAGGCGCAGCTCCCCGCCGCCCGCGGCCCGCATGTTGTGCGTCCACTGCACGTGGCCGCGAGGCGCGACGAGGTAGGACCGCCCGTCGACGGTCAGCAGGTTGACCGGCGTGGTGCGCCAGGCACCACTCTTGCGGCCGCGGACGGCCAGCACCCGGGAGCCCCAGACGCTGAGACCCCGGCGGGTCAGCCACGCCACGGAACGGTTCAGGACGTGGACGGTGAACCAGCCGGGCTTCTGCACGTGCGCGGACGTAGTCATCGGGGACCCCTCGGAGTGACATTTCGAGAGCACTGCTCTCGCTTGAGAGCAGTGTGCACGAGTGCGGTGCTCCAAAGCAAGAGCAGTGCTCTCTTTTTGGTGCGCCGCTCCGAAACGCGTGCGGTGCTTCCCCTGCGTGCGACACTGTCCCCATGAGTACGAGCCGCAGCACGGCGTCAGGCGGACGCGCCACGCAGGGAGCCCGCGCCCGCGCGCGCCAGGAAGTCACCACCGCCATCAAGGACGAGGCGCGCAGACAGCTCGCCGCCGAGGGCGCCGCCAAGCTCTCGCTGCGCGCCGTCGCCCGCGAACTCGGCATGGCCTCCTCGGCCCTGTACCGCTACTTCCCCAGCCGGGACGAGCTGCTGACGGCGCTGATCATCGACGCGTACGACTCCTTGGGCGAGGCCGCCGAGACGGCGGACGCCGCGTTCCGCGAGCTCGGCGAGGCCGCGGAGGCGGGCGAGGGGCCGACGCCGGCCCGCCGCTGGGTGACCGTGTGCCAGGCGGTGCGCGCCTGGGCGCTGGAGCATCCGCACGAGTACGCGCTCATCTACGGCTCGCCGGTACCCGGTTACAGCGCCCCCGAGACCACCGTCCGGGCCGCGTCGCGCGTCGGCCTGCTGCTCCTCGCCATCCTCCGGGAGGCGCACGAGGACAAGGGGGTGGCGCTGACGCCGTTGACGCCCGGGGTGCGGGCCGAGGCGCGGCGGCTGGCCGCCGACCTCGCGCCGGACCTGCCGCCGGAAGTGACGACGGCGCTCGTCGCCGCCTGGGCCCAGCTGTACGGGCTCGTCGGGTTCGAGCTGTTCGGCCAGTTCAACAAGGTCGTCGAGGACCGGGCCGCGTTCTTCACCCATGCCGCGACCGGGCTCGCCCACGGAGTCGGCCTGGTGAAGTAGCGGGCCGGAGCATCCGGCGGCACGGCACGGCACGGCACGGCACAGCGTGGCACCGGGCTTCGGGGCGACGCCGCGGCCCGCGCCCCGGCGTACTCCCCGCGAAGTACGGACGATCACCTCGCCCGGCGGACGCCCCGCGCGGTCCGTGCGCCTTAGCGTGGCGGTATGGACGAGCAGCGAGGGCGCGACGGCGGCCCGGGCCGGGCGTGGGGCGGACCGCCGTGGCTGCGGCCCGGGCCGGGCCCGGCGGGCGCGTGGTGGGGCGGCGGCGCCGGTGGACGGTGGCCGTGGCGCTCCACGGTGCTGGTGACCTTGTTCGTCCTGGCCGGCTCGGACTACGCGGGGCGGCAGCAGGGCGGCCGCGCCGACCTGGACGGGTACGGGCGGCTGCTGTTGCTCGCGGGCTGCGTGCTGTTGCTGTGGCGGCACCGGCGCCCGGTGGCCGTCGCGTTCGGTACGGCGCTCTGCGCGACCCTCTACCTCGGCTGCGGTTATCCGTACGGCCCGGTCTTCCTCATGGTGGTGCTGGGATGCTTCGCCGCGGTCGTCGCGGGGCGCAGGCGGGCGGCGTGGTGCGCCGTCGGACTCTTCTGGCTCGGGCACCTGCTGGTGTCGCACTGGCTGTACGCGTGGCTGCCGCCGGACGGCGACGGGCCCGGGTCCTGGGGGCAGGAGGGCGTGGTCGCCGCGTGGGTGCTCGCCGTCGTGGCCGTCGCCGAACTCGCCCGGACACGGCGTGAGCAGGCGGAGCGGGAGCGGGCCGAGCGGGAGCGGGCCGCGCGGCGGCGGGCCGACGAGGAGCGCCTGCGCATCGCCCGTGAGCTGCACGACGTCCTCGCGCACTCCATCTCGGTGATCAACGTGCAGGCGGGCGTCGGGCTCGCCCTGCTCGACTCGGACCCGGAGCAGGCCAGGACCGCGCTGACCACCATCAAGCACGCGAGCAAGGAGGCCCTGGGGGAGGTGCGGCAGGTCCTCGACACGCTCAGGACGCCCGGGGACGCGCCGCGGGCCCCCGCGCCCGGGCTCGACCGGCTGCCGGAACTCGTCGCCCAGGCGGCGGCGGCCGGACTCACCGTCGACGTGCGCACCGACGGGAAGCGGCCCGCGCTGGCGCCGGGCACCGATCTCGCCGCCTTCCGGATCGTGCAGGAGGCGCTCACCAACGTCGTACGGCACTCCGGTTCGCGCCGGGCCCGGGTGCGACTGCACTACACCACGGGCCTGTTGACGCTCACCGTCGACGACGACGGACCCGCGAGCCGGGCCGAGGCCGGCGGCAGCGGCAACGGTCTCGCCGGGATGCGGGAGCGGGCCGCCGCCCTCGGCGGCACGATCGAGGCGGGACCACGGCCCGACGGCGGGTTCCGCGTCGTGGCCGGACTGCCGCTCACCGCCACGCCCTCCCCGCCGACCCCCTCCTCGCCTCCCTCACGCCCGGCGCCTCCCGCACCCCCCGCATCCCCTGCATCCCCTTCGTCCGAGTCGGAGGCACCCCGATGATCCGCGTACTGCTCGCCGACGACCAGTCGCTCGTCCGCGCAGGATTCAAAGCGCTGCTCGACGCGCAGCCTGACATCGAGGTCGCGGGCGAGGCCGCCGACGGCGAGGAGGCGGTGCGCGCGGTCCGTGCGCTGCGGCCCGACGTCGTCCTCATGGACATCCGGATGCCGCTCCTCGACGGGCTCGCCGCGACCCGGCGGATCGGCCGGGACGCGGACCTGGAAGCGGTCAAGGTGGTCATGCTGACCACCTTCGAACTCGACGAGTACGTCTTCGAGGCGATCCGCTCCGGCGCCTCCGGGTTCCTCGTCAAGGACACCGAGCCGGAGGAGTTGTTGCGTGCCGTGCGGGCCGTCGTGCAGGGGGACGCGCTGCTCTCGCCGGGCGTCACCCGGCGGCTGATCGCCGAGTTCGCGGCCCGGTCCAAGGAACCGGCGTCCATGGCGTCGCTGGCCGGTCTGACCGAGCGGGAACGGGAGGTGATGGCGCTCGTCGGCATCGGCCTCTCCAACGAGGAGATCGCCCGCCGCCTGGTCGTCAGCCCGCTCACCGCCAAAACCCATGTGAGCCGCACCATGGTCAAGCTGGGCGCCCGGGACCGCGCCCAACTGGTCGTCCTGGCCTACGAGTCGGGTCTCGTGCGGCCCGGCTGGCTCGGCTGACCCCGGCCATGTGCGTACGGGTGCACGGCCGGCCCAGACCTCATGCATGCGCATTTAATGTGCCTGCAATAAAAGCCTTCTTCTCTGCTACGGTGCGGGCATGGCGGCACAGGAGTCGGGAGCGGGGGCCGCGGCGGGCCTCGTGGAGCAGTGGCGGGACATCCTCGCGGTGCACGCGCGCACGATGTGTGAGCTCGACCGGGTGCTGCACCGGCACGGCCTGGGCGCCAGCGACTTCGAGGTCCTCGACGTCCTCGCCGAGGGCACCGCGCAGGACGGCACCGCCGGTTTCCGGGTGCAGGAGATCGCCGCGCAGGTCCATCTGAGCCAGAGCGCCCTGTCCCGTCTCGTGGGGCGGCTGGAGAAGGACGGGCTCGTGGAGCGCGGCATGTGCAGCGAGGACCGGCGCGGGGTGCGGGTCTGCCTCACGCCGAAGGGGCGCGCGCTGCACGGTGAGGTACGGCCGGTGCAGCGGGCCGTCCTGCGCCGCATGCTGACACCCGGGGCACCGGTCAGCCCCAGGTGATCGCCGAGCGCTCCCGCCAGAGCGCGGCCACCGTCGCGTCGCCGGTCAGGGACGGGAACGGCAGCCGGTTCCACAGCGAGAGGTAGAGACGCGCGGCCGGGCCGGCCAGCTCGCAGTCCGCCTCTCCCGTCGCGCCCCGCTCGGCCGCCGGCGGGTCCTGCGTGATGCGGACCGTCCACACCGCGTCCGCGTCCGTCGCGTGCACCCGCAGCACCCGGGGCACCTCGGAGCGCACCCCGCTCTTCTTGCGGGCGTGCATCCCGCGCAGCAGCTCGTCGATCCCGTCGACCGCCACGTCCTCGGCGACCGGATCGGGCGCCGCCGCCAGCGCCGACTGCGCGTCCACCCGGTGGACCGTCGTCTCGTGGGCCTGGCGGCGTGCCCAGAAGGCGAGCGGGGTGGGGGCCGGCAGGAACGACCAGCAGGCCACGTCCGGCGGCGCCTGCGTCAGCGTATCGACGAGATAGGTGTGGCCGCGCCGGAACCAGTCGAGCAGGGGCTCCCCGTCGAGGTCGGGCAGGCCGCCGTCCGGGCGGGGGCCCTGATGCTCCTCGGCGACGAACGCCGCCGCCCAGCGGTGCACCATCCCCGTGTGCCGCAACAGGTCCCGTATCTGCCAGTCCGGGCAGGTCGGCACCTTGGCGTCGACGCCCGCCAGTTCGGCCGCGGCGGCGAGCCGCCGGCCCTCCGTGTCGAGGACGTGCAGGTGTTCGGCAATCTCCATGAGGCGAGTGTGCCTGGTGCGGTGGGGCCGGGGGCACGGATTTTCGGGATCAGGGGCGCCCGGGCCCGTCGGACCAGCACGGATCAGGGGCGCCCGGGCCCATCGGGACCGACGCTCATGTGGTCGCCGCGTTGCGCGTCGCCACGCCGATCGTCGCCGCCACCGCCGCGAGGAGCGCGACGCTCGTCAGGGCCGTGGGCAGGGAGAACCAGTCGGCCATGAAGCCGATCGCGGGTGGTCCGAGCAGCATGCCGCCGTAGCCGAGGGTGGACGCCGCGGCGACGCCGGTCGGGCCGGCGAGGGCGCCGGCCCGTTCGACGGCGACGGGGAAGATGTTGGCCAGGCCGAGCCCGGTGACCGCGAAGCCGACGAGGGTGAGCCAGACCGAGGGCGCGAGCGAGCCGAGCAGCATCCCGACCGCGCCGGTGAGCCCGCCGTACACCACCGTGCGGGTCCTGCCGAGCCGTTCGAGCAGCGTGGTGCCGGTGAGCCGGCCGACCGTCATGGCCAGCGCGAAGCAGGAGTAGCTGGCGGCGGCGACGCCCGGGTGGGCGTGCAGGTCCTGTTCCAGGTGGAGCGCGCTCCAGTCGGCCAGGGCCCCTTCCCCGTAGGCCGTGCACAGGGCGATGAGGCCGAAGACGAGGACCAGGCCACGGGTCCGGCCGCCGACGGGGCGCGGCGCACCGTCGGCGGGCAGGGGTTCCGCGGGGCGCGGCGGGGTCAGGCGCAGCAGGGGCGGCGCGGTGAACGCGGTGACCACGAGCCCGATCACGGTGATCCCCAGCAGGTGCCGAGTGGGGGAGAGGTGGGCCGCGACCAGCCCGCCGAGGCCCGAGCCCACCATGCCGCCCAGGCTGAACGCGGCGTGGAAGCTCGGCATGACGGGCCGGCCGAGTGCGGCGACGAGGTCGACGGCGGCGCTGTTCATCGCCACGTTCATCCCGCCGTAGGCCGCTCCGAAGACCAGCAGGACGAGTCCGAGCGCGAGGGGTGAGTGCGTCAGGGGCGGCAGGGCGACCGTGAGGGGGAGCAGGACCGCGCAGGCCGCGGTCACCGCGTGGCTGCCGAACCGGCGGCAGAGTCCGCCCGTCAGCATCATCGTGACGACGGCCCCGGCCGACACTCCGAGGAGCGCGAGCCCGAGGTCGCTCGCCGAGGCCCCGGTCTGTTCCTTGATCGCGGGGATGCGCACCACCCAGCCCGCGAAGACGAAGCCGTCGAGGGCGAAGAAGACGGTGAGGACGGTTCGCAGGCGGGTCAGGGACGCGGCGGCCGGTCCGTCGGCGCTGACGGTCCCGAGTTTGTTCAGTAGCGGCACAAAGTCAGGGTAAGGGCGTGGCTCCGCCGGGGACAAGGGGGTCGGCGGGCCGGGCCCGGGTCCGCTCATCAGGGAGGGGCGCCCAGGGTGAAAACCCCGAACGCCCCTGAGCCCTCCGGGGGCGGGTGACGGCCCGGCGGATCAGACCGCCACGACCTGGACCCCCGCCTCCTCGAAGCGGGCGAGCGTCTCCCCGTCCGCCGCGGTGTCCGTGACCAGGATGTCCACCTGGGACACGGCGCAGATCCGGGCGAACGCCCGGTGGCCCAGCTTGCTGGAGTCCGCCGCGACCACGACCCGCTCCGCCCGGTCGCACAGCAGCCGGTTGATGGCGGCCTCCGCCTCGTCGTGCGCGGAGGCGCCGTGGGTGATGTCGAGGCCGACCACGCCGAGCACCGCCGTGTCCAGCGTGACCTGGCCGAGGACGCCGTCGGCGAGCGGGCCGATCAGCTCGTACGACTGCGGGCGGGCGACGCCGCCGGTCAGCACGATCTTGAACTGGGGCCGTACCGCCAGCTCGTTGGCGATGTTCAGGGCGTTGGTGACGATGGTCAGGGCCGGGGTGCCGGAGGCGAGGTCGGGCCGGACCGCGAGCGCGCGGGCGACCTCCGTCGTCGTCGTGCCACCGGTCAGGCCCACCGCCTCGCCGGGCGTGAGGAGTTCGGCGACCGCCTTCGCGATGCGCTGCTTCTCGGCTGCGCCGAGCGCGGTCTTGTAGCGCAGGGGGAGCTCGTAGCTGACGCCGTGCACGACGGCGCCGCCGCGCGTGCGCACCAGCATCTGCTGCTCCGCGAGCTGGTCGAAGTCGCGCCGGATCGTCGCTGCGGAGACGCCCAGTTCACCCGCCGCCTCCTCCACGTCGAGGCGGCCGCGCTCGACGAGCAGTTCCAGGAGGGACTTCCAGCGGGCGTCGCGGGACATCCGCGGCCTCCAATCGTCGATCGGCTCGGTCGGACGACCTTAACCGTTTGCGCGCGAATGCTTGATACTGATTGAAAGCTAGCTATATCTTGCACGAACACGCATCCCGCGGTCACGCGGGACGCGCCCACACGGGACACGCACACGCATGCCGCCAGGCATGCCACCAACACGCTCGATGCGGCACACCGGTGCCCGCACGGCCGATCGGGGAGTGGGTAGCGCATGAGTCACGTCGAGAACGAGCTGAACAGCCAGCCGGAGTGCTGGGACCGGGCCGCGGAACTGTCCGCCGTCCACCGGGCCGCCCTGCCCGCGGCCGGCGAGCGGGTCGCCGTGGTCGGCTGCGGCACCTCCTGGTTCATGGCGCAGGCCGTCGCGGCGCTGCGCGAACAGGCCGGGCTGGGGGAGACCGACGCGTTCGCCGCGTCGGAGTTCCCCGCCGGCCGCGCGTACGACCGGGTGATCGCGCTGACCCGGTCGGGCACCACCACCGAGGTCCTCGACCTGCTGGCCGCCCTCAAGGGCACGGTCCGCACGACCGCGATCACCGGCGACCCCGACACGCCCATCAAGGCGGCCGCCGACGACCTCGTGGTCCTGGACTTCGCCGACGAGCGGTCCGTGGTGCAGACCCGCTTCGCCACCACCGCCCTCACCCTGCTCCGCGCCCACCTCGGCCACCACACCGAGCAGGCCGTCGCCGACGCGCGCACCGCGCTCGCCGAACCGCTGCCCGCCGGGCTCGTGGAGCGCGACCAGTTCACCTTCCTCGGCCGCGGCTGGACCGTCGGCCTCGCCAACGAGGCCGCGCTCAAGATGCGCGAGGCCTCCCTGTCGTGGACCGAGGCGTACCCCGCGATGGAGTACCGGCACGGTCCGATCAGCGTCACCACCCAGAACACCGCCACCTGGATGTTCGGCGAGGCCCCCGAGGGGCTGGCCGGACAGGTCGCGGCGACCGGCGCCCAGTGGATCGAGGGGCGGCTCGACCCGCTGGCCGAACTGGTCCGCGCCCAGCGCCTGGCCGTCGCGGTCGCCGCACGCCGGGGGCTCGACCCCGACCGGCCCCGCCACCTCACGCGCTCGGTGATCCTGACCGCCAGCTGACCGCACCCACCGGCCATGTGAAAGGAGGGGCCGTGCCCCTCGCAGCAACAGGGACGCTGGTTGGCGAGGCCGCCGCCCGGCGCGGCGCCGTCGCCGCCTTCAACGTCATCACCCTCGAACACGTCGAGGCCGTCGTCGCGGGCGCCGAGGCCGTGGACGCGCCCGTCGTCCTGCAGATCTCCGAGAACGCCGTCCGCTACCGCTACGGCCGCCTGCTGCCGCTGGCCCGCGCCGCGGCCGCCGTCGCCGCCGGGGCCCGCGTCGACGTCGCCCTCCACCTCGACCACGTCCAGAGCGACGACCTGCTGCGCCAGGCCGCCGACGCCGGATTCAGCTCCGTGATGTACGACGCCGCCCGCCTCTCCTACGACGAGAACCTCGCCGCGACCCGCGCGGCGGCCGACTGGGGACACGCCAACGGGCTGTGGGTCGAGGCCGAACTGGGCGAGGTCGGCGGCAAGGACGGGGCGGCGCCGCTCGACGCGCACGCACCCGGCGCCCGCACCGACCCGGGAGAGGCCCGGGCGTTCGTCTCCGACGCGGGGGTGGACGCCCTGGCCGTCGCGGTCGGCTCCTCGCACGCCATGACCACCCGGACCGCCGCCCTCGACCACGACCTGCTCAAGCGGCTCGCGGAGGGCCTGGACGTGCCGCTCGTACTGCACGGCTCCTCCGGGGTGCCCGACGGCGAACTCACGGCGGCCGTGCGGGGCGGCATCGCCAAGGTCAACGTCGGCACCGCCCTGAACATCGCGATGACCGGCGCCATCAGGGAGTTCCTCGCGGAGCACCCCGACGCCGTCGACTCGCGCAAGTACCTGACCGTCGGGCGCGAGGCCATGGCCCGTACCGTCGGCGAACTCATCACGGTGCTGCGCGGCTGAACCGCCGCGTGGCGGGGCGGTTCAGCGAGAACGGCCGGTGCCGCGCGCCGCTTCCCGGCTTCCCGTCCCGCCGGACGGACGGGCGGGCGGGGCGCGGGGCACGCTCCTGTCGGCCAGGCCGCAACTCCGCCTTCCCACGCCCCTGTTGAGCGTGACGGTGATGGCCGCCAGGGAGCGGGAAGAAAGCCGGTGACAGGGCGGCCACCCCGTCACCGGCTCAAGCGCCGCCCCCTCCCCGGCGTGTCACACGCGGCGAAGAAGTGGCGCGATGCCCGAGCTTAGCGAGGACCCCGCTGGTACCGGCACGAGGCCCCGGCCGACCGCGGCACCGGCCGGTCGGGCATCTGCCGCCGCTCGGCGGCACCTTGCCGGTCGACGGCCGGTCGACGGCCGGTCGACGGGTGGCCGACGGGTGACCGACGGCCGGTCGATGGCTGGTCGACGCCGGTCGGCGGCTCCGCGGCCGTCCTGGTCGTTCGGCGCGGGCAGCGCGCCGCGCGTCCCCCGGGGCGGCCTTCCCCTGCACCCGGATCGGCCATGCCCCCTCGTCCCGTGGCGGACACCGCCCTTCACCGGGCGGGCGCCCCGCGTTCACCGGATACCATTCCTGACCGTGATCAGGGCGAGGAGTTGCTGATGGGCGGCAGGGCGGCCTCCGGGGACCGGGGCCACACGGCGGGCGGCGGTGCCGCACGGCCCCCGCGCCTGGAGCGGGGCCGCGGCGCGCTCGGCCCCGCACTCGAACTCGTCCACACCGGGCGGGCGCCGACCCGCGCCGTGCTCACCGCCGAACTCGGCGTGACCCGCGCCACGGCGGGCGCCGTCGCCGCCGAGCTCGAAGCGCTCGGCCTCATCCGCATCGACGCCCGGCCGAGCGCGTCGGCCGGCTCCCAGGGCCGCCCCTCGCACCGGCTCGCGGTCGCCGAGGACGGGCCCGTGGTGCTGGCCGCGCAGGTGCACGCCGACGGCTACCGCGCGGCGCTCGTCGGACTCGGCGGGCGCATCGTCGCCACCACCCCGGGCTGCGAGATCATCGACCCCGACCCGGCGGACGTGCTGCGCTCGGTGGTGGAGGCCGGGCTACGGCTCCTGGAGTCCACCGGGCGGCGCTGCGTCGGCGCGGGCCTCGCCGTGCCGTCCGCCGTCGCGGAGCCCGAGGGCACCGCCCTCAACCCGCTCCACCTGGCCTGGCCCGCCGGGTCCCCGGTGCGGCAGATCTTCGCCGACTGCGTGCGCGCGGCCGGGCTCGGCACACCGGCCTTCGCCGCGAACGACGTGAACCTCGCCGCCCTCGCCGAGCACCGGCACGGCGCCGGGCGCGGCGCCCGCGACCTGCTCTGCGTCGCCACCGGACACCGCGGGGTCGGCGGCGCGCTGGTCCTCGACGGCCGTCTGCACACCGGTAGTTCGGGGCTCGCCCTGGAGGTCGGTCACCTCACGGTCAACCCCGAGGGCCGCCCCTGCCACTGCGGCAGCCGTGGCTGCCTCGACGTGGAGGCCGACCCGCTGGCCTTCCTCACCGCGGCCGGCCGCACCCCGGACCCGGACGGCTCCCTCCTCGAACAGGCGCACGCGCTGCTGCGCGAGGCCCCGGACGACCTCGGGGTGCGGACCGCCGTCGAGACGCTCGTCGACCGGCTCGGACTCGGTCTCGCCGGTCTTGTCAACATCCTCAACCCGGACCGGATCATCCTCGGCGGGCTGCACCGCACCCTCCTGCGCGCCGCCCCGGAACGGCTGCGCGCCGTCGTCGCCGACCGCAGCCTGTGGGGCCGCAGCGGGGGCGTGCCCATCCTGGCCTGCACGCTCGACCACAACAGCCTGGTCGGGGCCGCCGAACTGGCCTGGCAGCCGGTGCTCGACGACCCCCTGGGCGTGCTTCCCGGGGGGTGAACTCCCTGCGTCCCCACCCGGAGGCGGGGTCAGGTCCCCGGTGTCGTCGTTCTCACGCCCAGTCCACGGCGAACGCTACCGCCGGATTGTCCACCAGGACGCGTGCCACCGTCTTCTCACCCAGCGCCTCGACCAGCCGCGGCCGCACCCGGCGCAGCAGGTACGGCATTCCGGGCCCGCCGCTCACCGACCGGGCGCCCGCGGTCGTCGTGTCGCCGCCGAGCAGCAGCCGGTCCGCATACCCGGCCTCGGCGAGCGCGGCCATCGCGTCCGGCATCCGCCAGTCCGTGGCGTGGTTGGCCCGCGAGGGACCGTCGAAGGCGAGGTAGGCGCCCGACCGCGCCGCCTCCCGTTGCGTGACGAGGTCGGGGGAGCGGTTGAGGTGCCCGAGGATCACCCGCCGGGCCGGGACCGCCAACTCCCCGCACAGCAGGTCGAGTACGTCGAGCGCGCCCGTGCCCAGCTCGTGGTGGACGGCGATCGGCGCCCCGGTCGCGTGATGGGCCTCGGCCGCGGCCCGCATCGTCCACCGCGCATGGGCGTCCAGGGCGTGGAACCCGCCGGCGACCTTGATCAGACCGGCCCGCACCCCGCTGCCGGCGATGCCCACGGTCAGCTCGCGCACGAACAGCTCCGCGAGGTCGTCCGCGCGGGAGGCGAGCAACTCGGCGGAGTAGTGCGCCGCTTGGTGCATCCCGGTGGCGGCGACGACCCGCACCCCGGTCGCCGCCGCGAGCGCGGGCAGCTCCTCGGCCCGCCGCCCCAGCCCGTACGGGGTCCACTGCACGACGGTCCCGCCGCCGAGCGCGCCGAACGCGGCCAGCTCCTGCCGGGCGAGGCCGGCGTCGTCCAGCTCCTGGCCGGGCAGCAGCGGACTGCGGAAGAACAGATGGTCGTGGGCGTCGACCACCCCCAACTCCGCGGGGAGCAGGTCCCCTTGCACCGTGCGGACGGACCCTGTCACCACTGCCTCCCGTGTGCCAGCGACGCGCGCCCGGGCTGCGAGAGATGCAGGACCTGACAGAGATCGCCCGGTGCTTCGGGCGCGTCGTGGTCCCAGAGGGAGAAGGTGACCAGCTGCCACCGGTCCGGGTCGACGGCGGTCGCCGCCAGCACAGCGCCGTCCGCCGCCGCCAGCCGGGCCGTATCGTCGACGGACGCGGCCATCAGCGCCGGGAGTTCGGCGTCCTCGGCGATCGGGGTGCGCCGCCGCACCGCCGTACGCACGGGGCCCGAGGCCGCGCGCCCCTCCTCGTAGGCGACTCCGGTCCAGTGCCGGACGGACGGCCGCCCGAAGTCCTGCACGATGCCCTGGAAGCCGGAGCCCCAGAGGAAGGAGTTCATCGCTCGCGGCGAGTTCCACAGGTAGAAGGGCGCGTACTGGTTCACGGGCGAGCCGCCCACACCGCGCTCGCGCATCAGATAGGCCTTGATCCCGAGGCCCGGGAAGTCGTCCAGGAGGTGGCCCCTGGCCGCCACCCGCGCACGGATGAGCCCCATGTCGTGCGCGGCGGGGAGCGTGATCTCGTACTGCATCGCGTACATGGTCGTACCTTCTCCTCACAAGGTCCGGCGGATCGCGGCCGGGCCCCGGCGGGAGCCGGGACCGGGATGCCGGACCACCACGTGGCGTACGTCAGCCGGCCGACGCCGGGGCGGCGGCGGGCGCGGGTGCGAGCAGCGCGAGCAGACCGCGTGCGCCCGCGTCGAAGGCGGCGGTGTCACCGGAGGCGCGCGCCAGCACGTAGCCGCCCTGCACGGTCGCCACGATCGTCGCCGCGATGTCGCCCGGAACCACGTGAGCCCCGAACTCGCCCCCGTCGACGCCCTCTTGGAGCACCGCGGCGAGCCGGTCACGCACGTAGGCGATGGTCTCGTCGACGGGCGCGCGCAGCTCCTCGCTCGCCAGCACGTCCGGGTCCATCGTGAGCCGCCCGACGGGGCAGCCGCGCAGGACGTCACGCTCCCGCAGCAGGTACGCCTCGACCCGCGCGGAGGCGGAGCCCCCGGCGTCGAGCAGCCGGTCGACCGTGGCCCGCATCTCCTCTCCGGTGCGCCGGATCGCCGCGAGGGCGAGATCGGGCTTGCCGGTGAAGTGGTGGTACATGCTGCCCTGGCCGACGCCCGCGCCCTGCAGGATCGCCTTCGGGCTCGTGCCGACGTACCCGCGCTCCCACAGAAGCTCGCGCGTGGTCTCGATCAGACGTTCCGGAGTGCTGCTCATGGCGTGACTGTACATACCAGTAGTTACAGGAGGCAAGGGTGCGGGGGCGCACGGCTCGGGAGCAGACCGGCGCCGGGTCGCGTACTCCGCCAGAAGCAGACGGGGAGCCGCTGGCCGTACGACGCTTTCGTCCCTGATCAGGGGCACGCTCGAACGCATCACGCACAGCACGCGCAACCCTCTGGGAGATGAGTCGGATGCAGACCTTCGCATATGTCGCAGGAGTCGGTCCCGGACCGTGGATCCTGCTCTTCCCGCTGGTCTGGGCGGCGGTCGCGGTCGGCGTCGGCACACTGCTGCGGCGCACGGTCTGGCGCGGCCGGGGCGGCGGGCCGTGGCGCGCCGGGCTCCGCGCCGACCGGCGCGCGGGCCGGGGGATCGAGGAGCACTCGCCGATCGCCGTCCTCGGCCGCCGCTTCGCCGCGGGCGAGATCGACGAGGACGAGTACTGGCGCCGGCTGACCGTCCTGAACGAGGAGTTCGGTCAGTACGCCACCGGGGGCACTCCGGCCGGGCAGGGCACCGCCTGACGGCCGCGGCGCCCCGCGCTCCCGCCCGCAGCGAAAGCCGCCGAAGCGGCGCAGGGGGGTCGTCACCGCCCGGTCAGCCTGCGACGGCCGACCGGGCGGGAGCATGCTCCGACACGCGCACTCCGGGCGCGTCGGCGCGGAAGGCGCCCCGGGCACTGTGTGGCGTAACCGGCGGCAGGGCCGTGGCCGGGGACGGGGCGGGCAGGGCGAACCAGACGACCTTGCCGCCGTCCCGGTGCGGCCGCGCGCCCCAGCTCTCGCTGAGCGCCGCGACCATCGCGAGGCCCCGGCCGCAGGTCGAGACGGCGTCCAGGTCGCGCACGACGGGAAGCCGTGGATCGTGGTCGCGGACCGACAAGGTGAGCCGGTTCCCGCGCAGGGCCAGCTCCACCGTGCATCTCTTGTCCGGCTCGGCGTGCCGGTGGACGTTGCTCAGCAACTCGGTGACACCGAGTGCGGCGAGGTCCGTCAAGGGATCGAGATGCCAGTAGCGCAACTGCGCCGATACGATCCTGCGGACCTGGCTGATCCGCGACGGCAGGGCTTGGAGCTCCACCGTGCAATACCTGCTCGGCTGGCTGATCACGGCTGCGACTCCCCGAATGAGGTCCGGAAGAAGACGAGAACGGATCGAGCGGTACGTTCACGCTGTGGCAGGACCGCCCGCTTCATGTCCGGCGGGGCTGGTTCGCAGCGTCATCGCCGGTGCACCCTGAGTAATGATGTGTGACCAGCGTGACCCAGGGGGTGCGGGGGTGCAACTTCGGCGGCCGCCGCCGGGGGCGGATGACGTCAGGTGGTGCGCGCCCCGGCCCGGCGCACGGCGTCGAGGAACTGCCGCACCGCCGGCGGCCCCGCCTGCGGGCCCTGACCGCCGAGCCGCAGCAGGTACCTGCGGCCGTCGACCTCGGCCGTCGCCCGGTCCTCGGAGCCGAACCAGGGCTTGCCCGCGCGGACTTCGTCCAGGGGGGCGCTGTCGATCTCACTGCCGTAGCTGGTGAGGAGTTCGAGCCTGCCGCCCGTGATCCGGATCTGCCCGGCCCGGGTCAGCGAGCGCAGCCGCCGCCCGATCCGCACACCCGTCGCCGTGAACTCCGGCTCCGCCATGCCGTCTCGCCCCCTCGACTCCTCCTGTGCGGTGCAGTCTGCACGCACCTGCCCGGCAGCACCAGTACGCGGGCGCCGCGCAGCGGGCCGCCGGGTGCATCCAGGATATGCGCCCCCTCGCACGCCCGTTCCCCGTCCCGCCAGCCCAGCCTTTGAGCCGCCCAAAGGCATGTTTATGCAGGTGAGAAGGGTGAGGAAGGTGTCTATGATCGAGGCGTCCGGTCAGGTCCGACCGGGCCCGCACCGGTTCGTTCGGTACGCCGCTCCCGGCGGCCCCGTCCGGCCCGACGCGCGGAACGACGCGAAGGAGCCGCGCGGTGAGCACGACCCAGCAGGGCGCTTTGACGGGCGACGACCCGGCCGGTGAGCCGGTCCCGACGCTCGACGTCGACCACACGGACCCCGCCTACCGGACGTGGCTCAAAGAGGCCGTCCGCAAGGTGCAGGCCGACCACAACCGCTCGGCCGACACCCATCTGCTGCGCTTCCCGCTCCCCGAGCACTGGGGCATCGACCTCTACCTGAAGGACGAGTCGACGCACCCCACGGGCAGCCTCAAGCACCGGCTCGCCCGCTCGCTCTTCCTCTACGGCCTGTGCAACGGCTGGATCCGGCCGGACCGCCCCGTCATCGAGGCGTCCAGCGGCTCCACGGCGGTCTCGGAGGCCTACTTCGCGAAGCTGATCGGGGTGCCCTTCATCGCGGTGATGCCGCGTACGACCAGCGCCGAGAAGTGCCGACTGATCGAGTTCCACGGCGGCCGCTGCCACTTCGTCGACGACCCCAGGACCATGTACGAGGAGTCGGCGGCGCTGGCCGCCCGCACCGGCGGGCACTACATGGACCAGTTCACGTACGCGGAGCGGGCCACGGACTGGCGCGGCAACAACAACATCGCCGAGTCGATCTACCGGCAGATGGAGCTGGAGCGCTACCCCTGCCCGGCCTGGATCGTGGCGACCGCCGGGACGGGCGGCACCTCGGCGACGCTCGCCCGGTACGTGCACTACATGCAGCACGACACCCTGGTCTGCGTCGCCGACCCGGAGAACTCCTGCTTCTTCGAGGGCTGGACGGAGAACAACCCCGACGCCTCCAGCGACTGCGGCTCGCGCATCGAGGGGATCGGCCGCCCGCGCATGGAGCCGAGCTTCGTGCCCGGCGCCATCGACCGCATGATGAAGGTGCCCGACGCGGCGAGCGTCGCCGCCGTCCGCGCGCTCGAAGGGGCCATCGGCCGCAAGGCGGGGGGCTCGACCGGTACGGGGCTGTGGAGCGCGCTCAAGATCGTTGCGGAGATGGTGGCGGAGGGGCGTACGGGGAGTGTGGTGACGCTGCTGTGCGATCCGGGTGACCGGTACCTCGACAAGTACTACTCGGACGACTGGCTCCGGGAGCAGGGGCTGGACATCGGGCCCTACGCCCGGACGATCGAGCAGCTTCTGGTCACGGGGGTGTGGCCGGCGCGCGCAGCGTGAGCGCTGCCGCGCCCGTTCTGTGGCCTCGTCTCCAGGCCCGCCCGTCACCTGACGCCGCGTCGTGCTCACTCGCGCCGTTCCTCGCGCCCCTTGAGGGGCCGTTGTTTGGCTGACGCGTCGTGGTGGTTGCTCGCGCCGTTCCTCGCGCCCCTTGAGGGGCCGTTGTTCGGCTGACGCGTCGTCGTGGCTGGTCGCGCAGTTCCCCGCGCCCCTTGTGGGGCCGTTGTTTGGCTGACGCGTCGTGGTGGTTGCTCGCGCAGTTCCTCGCGCCCCTTGTGGGGCCGTTGTTCGGCTGACGCGTCGTCGTGGCTGGTCGCGCAGTTCCCCGCGCCCCTGAGATGCGCACTGCGTGCGCCATCTCATCGGGCCGCTGGGGCTGCGGCGAAGCCGCATGCTCCAGGGGCGCGGGGAACTGCGCGAGAAGCCCCACCGGGCCCGCGGACGAAGACGGGGGCGCACGTAGTGCGCCTTTCAGGGGCGCGGGGAACGGCGCGAGAAGTCCCACCGGGCCGGGGGTGGAGAGATACCTGGGGGCCGCGGCCGGCCCCAACTGCCGTCCCGTCAGATGTCGGTGCCGGAATCCGGCTCGCCGGCGACAACGAGCCGCACGTGCTCCCCGGCCTCGGCCCGCGCCCCCACCGGCAACCCCGCATCCGTCACCAGCGTGTCCACCTGGTCGAGGGAGGCGAACGAACTCAGCCCCACCGTCCCCCACTTGGTGTGGTCGGCCACCACCACGACCCGCCGCGCGGACTGCACGAGCCGCCGGTTCGTCTCCGCCTCCGCCAGGTTCGGCGTCGACAGTCCCGCCTCGGCGCTGATGCCGTGCACCCCGAGGAAGAGCACGTCGAAGTGGAGCGCCGCGATCGCCTGGTCGGCGACCGGCCCCACCAGGGAGTCGGACGGGGTGCGCACACCGCCGGTCAGCACCACGGTCGCCGCGCCCGGCCGGGTGCCCGCGCTGCGCTGCGCCGCGTGGAACACGTCGGCCACCCGCACCGAGTTGGTGACCACCGTCAGGTCCGGCACGTCCAGCAGCTGCTGGGCCAGCGCGTACGTCGTCGTACCGCCGGACAGGGCGATCGCCGTGCCGGGCGCGGCGAGCGCCGCCGCGGTGCGCGCGATGTCCTCCTTGGCGGTCAGTTCGAGCCCCGACTTCGCCTCGAAGCCGGGTTCGTGCGTGCTCGCCTCGACGACCGGCACGGCTCCGCCGTGCACCTTTTCCAGGACGCCCTGGCGGGCCAGCGCGTCGAGGTCGCGGCGGACCGTCATGTCGGAGACGCCGAGCTTCCTCGTCAGCTCGTTCACCCGGACGCCGCCGCGCCGGCGCACCTCGTCGAGGATCAGGGCGCGGCGCTGCTCCGCGAGGAGGTTCTGGTTCTCGCTCACGTACCGTCTGATCCCTTCACCCGGCCTGCTCTGCCGCGTCATCCTCGCACGCGCCGCCGACAGCGGTGCCACCGCCCGCGCGGACAACCGGTGCGCATCGGTGCCACAACGATCGGGGAGATTCCGTGACGGGGGGTGCGCACGCGCGTCGTGAGCCGGGATTCTGGGACCGGGTCAGGAACGGGGGACGCGCACCATGACGCTCGGGAACCACCAGCACGAGACCGGCGAGACCGACGAGACCGACGAGACCGACGGCACGGACGAGACCGACGGGACGGGCCGGACGGCCGGGACGGGCCGGAGCGCGCCGGGGGCCTCGGGCGGTCCCGGTGAGGGGCGGAACCTCTCCGGCGAAGCGGACCCGCGGGGCCCGAGCCCGGCGGCGGCCGACGAGACCGCCCTGGAACTGCTCGTCCACGGCGTCGGCGGCACCACACCGCAGGAGATGCTCGACGACCCCCGTACGGTCCGTGTCTCCGGCGACGACACCGCGGCGGTCTTCCGCCGGGTCGAGGACGCCGACGCGGAGAGCCGCCCCGACGACTACCGCGGCAAACCCGTCCCCGAGGCGTACGTGTGGTGCAACCTCACCTCGGGCAACGGCTCGCGCGCCCTGTGGCTGTTGCTGCTGCCCTTCATGGTGGTCAACCTCGCCCACTGGATGCGTCCCAACGCCGTGCGCCGCTCGCGCACCGTCCGCCTCTACGGCCTGCTCGTGCGGCTCGTCGGCCTCACCCTCACCGTGCTCTTCGCCGCCGCGGCCTGCGAGGTCGCGCTCGATCTGACGGCGTGGCAGTGCGCGGGGACCGCGGCGTGCGGCGCGCGGCGGGCCTGGCTCGGCTTCCTCGCCGTGGACGCGCACGGCGACGGCGGCTGGTGGAGCCTGCCGGGCCGGCGCCTCGCGCTCGCCGCGCTCGTGCCCACCGCCCTGATGGCGCTGCTCTGGTACCTCTCGCACCGCACGTGGAGCGCCTACGAGTCCCAGCTGCCGCTGCCGCACCAGTCCGAACCCGACGACGGCGAGACGAGCACCGCCCTCGGCAGACCCGGCTTCTGGTACGGGCGCCGGCTCGTGGCCCGGCTGCGTGCCGCGCACAGCGCCGCGGGCCTGCTCACCGTCGCGGCGGCCGTCGGCACGCCCGCGGCCCGCCACGACCGGGCACCCGGCGGCCCCGCCGTCCTCGACGCCCTCGGCTGGGTCCTCGTCGGCGCCCTGCTCGCGGGGGTCGTCGCCGTCGTCGGCGTCGTCGCCCACCGCGGCCGCGACGAGTCCACCCTCGACGTCACCCTGGACCGCGCGCTCGTCCGCCTCCTGCCGTACGCGGCGCTGCTCCTGCTCGCGCTGAGCATGCTGTACGCGGGCTGGTCCCGGCCGGGGTGGCGCTCCGCGGGGCGGCTGCCGGGCGCCTTCGGTATCAGCGCCTTCGGCGGCATCGCCCTCGCCGAAGGCGCCCTCGTCGTGGCCCTCGCCGTCGTCGCCACGCTGATCCACCGCAAGGCCCCGGACCCGAGGGCCGCGCTGCGCGGCCTCGGCGGCCCCGCCACCGCGATGCTCGCCTGCGCCCTCGGCGGCGTCATGACCGGCGGCATCGCGCAGCGCGTCGCCGACTGGCTGGACGGCACCAGCGGCCTCATCGACGGACCGCCGGTGCTGCTCTCCTGGCAGGCGTCCGTGATCCCGCCCCTCCTGGTCGTCCTCGCCGTCCTGTGCGGCGCGCTCACCCTGCGCACCGCGCGCCTCAAGAAGCGCGAGACGGTCAGGGTCGCCCTGGACTACCACCTCTACGACCGGCCGGGCGCCGCCGGGGAGCCCGCGGACCCGACCCGCACCCAGCGCATCGCGGGCACCCGCGCGCGGGCCACCCTCACCGACCGGGCGCCGCTGCTGATCGGTGCCGTCTCCTCGGTGACGCTGCTGCTGGGCGGCCTCGCCGTGGCCGGTGCCTGGGCCACCGGCCAGGTGCCGGGCACCGCGGCCGAAGGCACGTACTCCGTCGTCCAGGGCGCCGCGGACACCGCCCAGGCGCTCGGGTCCTGGCTGATCGGCTTCGGCTTCCTCTTCTTCGTCACCTGGGGGCGGCGTGCCTACAAGGACCCCGCCGCCCGGCGCACCATCGGCATCCTCTGGGACGTGGGCACCTTCTGGCCGCGCGCCGCGCACCCCTTCGCGCCCCCCTGCTACGCCGAGCGCGCCGTCCCCGACCTGACCTGGCGCATGGCCACCTGGACGCGCACCACCGGCGGCCGCCTGATCCTCTCCGGCCACTCCCAGGGCAGCGTCCTCGCCGCGGCGGCCGCCTGGCAGCTGCCGCCCTCCGTACGCAAGCGCGTCGGACTGCTCACCTACGGCTCGCCACTGGAGCGGCTCTACGGCCGGTGGTTCCCCGCGCACTTCGGCCCCGCCGCCCTGGCCGCGCTGCACCGCCAGGTCGACTGCTGGCGCAACCTGTACCGCAGGACCGACCCGATCGGCGGCCCCATCGGCCTGCCCGGCGCCTGCGGCCCGGTGGTCGACCACCCGGCGCTGCCCGACCCGCTCGCCTACGGCCGCACCGCGCAACACCCGCTGCCCGCACCGATCCTGGGCCACGGCGACTACCAGGCCGACCCGGTCTTCGCCGAGGAGCGGGCCCGGCTGCTCGCCCGCCTCAGGCCGGGCGTCCCGCAGCCGCGCCCGGCGGCCGGGGCACCGGACGCGGAGCCGCTCCCGGAGGGCCCTCAGGGCAGCTCGGGCAGATCGTCCGGGTAGAGGAGCGTGAGGTCGTCCGTGTCCGGCTCGTCGACCTGGGCGACCCGCCCCGCGTGCCGCTCCACCATCGACTCGAAGGTCTGCCGCGCCGTCCGGCCGTTGCCGAACGCCGGGCCCTTGGGAAGCGCCGTGAAGTACTTGAGCAGCGCCTCCCGCGTCCCGGCGGCGAGCCGGTACTCGTGCTCCTCGGCCTGCTGCTCCACGATGCGCAGCAGTTCGTCGGGGACGTAGTCGGAGAAGGTGATGGTCCGTGAGAAGCGGGACGCCACCCCGGGGTTGACCGAGAGGAACCGCTCCATCTCCGCGGTGTAGCCCGCGACGATGACGACGACGGAGTCCCGCTGGTCCTCCATGAGCTTCACGAGGGTGTCGATCGCCTCACGGCCGAAGTCGCGCCCGGAGTCCTCGGGCGAGAGGGCGTACGCCTCGTCGATGAACAGCACGCCGCCGTGGGCCCGTTGGAAGGCTTCCTGGGTGCGGATCGCCGTCGACCCGATGTGCTCGCCGACCAGATCGACGCGGGACACCTCGACGAGGTGCCCCTGCTCCAGGACGCCGAGCCCGGCCAGGATCTCGCCGTACAGCCGCGCCACCGTCGTCTTGCCGGTGCCGGGGGAGCCGGTGAAGACCAGGTGCCGGCGGACGGACGCCGCCTTGAGGCCCGCCTGCTGCCGCCTGCGGCCCACCTCGATCATGTCGGTGAGCGCCCGTACCTCCCGCTTGACGCTCTCCAGGCCCACCAGGGCGTCGAGTTCGCCGAGGACGTCCTTGGACGGGCGGGCGGGCCTGTCCGGCGCGTCCTGGGGCGCCACGGGGCGCTGGTCGGGCACGGCGGCGAGCAACCCGACGGTCTGGGTGGCGGTCTGCACGGCCGGCTCGGTGGCCGCGGCCGCCGCCGCGCCGCCGGGACGGACGCCGCCGCTCTCGTCGCTCGCGCACTCCTCCACGACGGGACCGTCCTCGGCGAACTCGTAACCCCCGCGCGCGCACCGCTCGGTACGGCACTTCTTCAGGGTCGTGCGGCAGCCGTCCAGGACGTGGAAGCCGTATCCGCCGCTGCCCGTGACCCGGCAGCCGGTGAAGGTGCCCCGGCCGCCCGCGGACACGTAGAACCCGGCCTCAGCGGGCGAGGTGACCGTGCAGCGCTCGATCGTCGGATCGGCGCCCTTGGTGACGATGACGCCCGTCTGCGTCGCGTCCACCGTGCAGTTGGCGAGCGTGCCGCCGCTGCCGTGGTCGCGGAACCAGGCGCCGGTGGCGGCCTCGCGGATGCGGCAGTCGTCCAGCTGCGCGGTCGCGCCGTCGCTCACCGACACCGCGGTGTTGCGCACCTGCGTCAGATCGCTGTCGACCACGTCGACCCGGGAGCCGCGGTCGAGCACGAACAGGGCGTCCGGCACGTCGTGCACCCGGCACGCGTCGAGCACGGCGGTCGCGCCGTCGCTCACCCACACCGCCGGATAGTCGCCCGTGCTGTCGAAGATCTCGCACTGGTTGGCGTCCACGCGCGTGCCCGGGTCCCACACCGACAGCCCGTTGCGCCCGAACTGCCGTACGGAAGAGCGGGTCAGCGTCAGCACGGACCGGGAACGCAGGTCGATCGCGTTCTCCGGGATGTCGTGGATGCGGCAGTCCGCGAGGGTGAGCACCGCGTCCGTGTCGAGCGTGACCCCGTCCGCCGTCGTGCGGTGCACGTCGCAGTCGGTGAGGTGGGCGGCGGCCCGGCCGGTGATCTGCACCCCCGAGCCCTTGACCTCGTACACCTCGCAGCCGACGGCCTCCAGGCCGCTGCCCTCGCCGGTCGCGGAGAGCCCCGCGCCGCTCGTGTGGTGCACCCGGCAGCGCTCCAGGCGCGGGTGCGCGCCGCCGCGGACGGCGACCCCGGCCTGCCCGGCGGCGACCACCTCGCACTCCTCGAACACCCCGCCGCCGCCGTCCAGGACGGCGATGCCGATGCCCGCGGGATTGTCCACCACGCAGCGCCGCACGGTCGGGCGCGCGCCGCCGCGCACCTCGATCCCCGACGCGGACCGGGTGACCACCCGTATGTCCACCAGTTCGGGGGCGCCCTCCTCGACGAGCAGCGCGGGCGCCGCCGCGTCCTGCCCCTCGACGTGCAGGTCCTGCACGGTCGCGGAGGCGCGCACGGTCAGCGGCACCCCGTCGGCGGGCGCGATGCGCACCGATCCGGGGGAGCCCTCGGGGCCGCGCAGCGTCACCGCGCGCTGGACGACGAGGTTCTCGCGGTAGGTACCCGCGGCGATCGTCAGCACGTCCCCGTCGCCGGCCGCTTCCAGGGCGGCGGCCAGCGACGCGTACTCACCTGTGCGGCGCCGCCACCGCGATGTGCCGGTGTGCGTCACCTGGACCGTGCCCTGTGCCATGGCGCTGATCTGCCCCCACCTCGTCGTACGCGGGTCGTCCACACGCCCTGCCCGGCGTCTGTCCTGCGAAAGGTGGGTCCACCGTAGCGTGCGCGGAGCACGGCGGTTGACCGGAGCAGGACCCCCGTCAGCTGCCCGCGCCGGTCCGGCCCCAGTCGGGACCGGCGATGTCCCACGCGCGGTCCCAACGCGCGTACCGACGACGGACCATGCGCCATACGACGAGGCGGCGCGCGCCCTCGACGAGGCCGATGAGGGCGACGCCCGCGCCGACCCCGGCGAGCACCGCGTGCGTGGCGGCGGTCGCCCGGTCGAGCGGCCGGCCCACGACGTGGCCCTGCCGGTCGGTCCAGAGCGGGAAGGTGTCGCCCGCGCGCGGTGCGGTGAGCCCGGCGACGACCCGGTCGCGGTGGGCCGAGCCGTCCGGCGCCGTCCAGGTCGCCAGGACCCGGCTGTGCGCGTCCCGCGCGGTGGAGGTCTCCGGATCGGGGTCGAGCGGCGGCTGCGCCACCTTCTTCACCACGGTCGCGGTGGTCTCGTGCCGCTGGTCGCGTTGCTCCTGGACCGAGTGGTACAGGGCGTCGCGGGACAAGGACGCCGCGACGGTGCCCACGACCGGCGCGGCGACGACGACGAGGACCAGCGCCACCAGCGCCACCCACGCCTCCGCCAGGTCGGTGCCGCGGCGCAGCGGATTGTGGCGCCAGCGCCAGAGCCCGGTGATCACTCGCACGGACCGCACCCCCTTTCCGCCCCCGTCCTGGACCTGAACAGCGACATGCTGCCATTGTCCCGCAACGAGCATGCCGGGGCACCGGGTTCCCCTGCCGGTCGAGGGTTATTCGAGCACCCTGACCGGATCTCCCACCCGGACGGTGCCGGACGTCAGCGGCACCAGGTTCGTGCCGAAGCAGAGCTGGTCGCCGAAGCGGCGGTGGCGGGCCAGGGTGCGCAGCGGTTCCTTGCCGCGCTCCGCCGTGCGCTGGTCGGTGGTGGTCACGACGCAGCGGCCGCACTTCTTGGTGATGCGGAAGGGGACGGAACCGATCGCGATGCGTGCCCAGTCGTCCTCCGCCCAGGGAGAGGTCCCTGAGACGACCACATTCGGCCGGAAACGGTTCATCGGGAGGGGGCCCTCGTCGGCATGGTCACCCTGCGCGATCAGCGAGTTGAGCGCGTCGAGCGAGGAGAGGGTGGTCACGAGCAGCGGGTATCCGTCGGCGAAGCTGACCGTCTCGCCGGGCTCGGCGTACTCGGGGGCGAGGGGGCGTCTGGTCGCCGGGTCGTCCAGGTGCAGCATCCGGATGTCCGTCTCCAGATAGGCGCTCCACCAGGCGTGCGCCGCCGGGGCGGCGAGCACCGCCTCGACCTTGTCCTTCCAGACGTGGACGGGGGTCGTCCCCACGGGCTCGGGCACCTCGACCGTCAGCGGGTCGAGCCCCGGCGCCGACAGCCGGACGCCGCCGGGCAGCTGCTCGGCGGCGGCCAGCGCGAGGCGCGGATCCTGGCGCTGCGTGACGATCTTGTGCTCGGCGTCGACCAGCACCCAGCGACGGTCACCCGCGAGTCCCCACGGTTCCGCGACCGCCTCACGCGGTGCGTGCCCCCGAACCGCTTTCAGCGGGTAGACGTGTATCGAACTGAGCACTGGTTGCGACATGGGGCCATCCTGCCAGCCGGCACCGACGGCCCCCTGAGCGGGCGAGCGGACCCGGCGAGGTCAGTAACCGCGGTACTGCTGGCGGTTGTACGGATCCTCGTACGGCGCCGGGGCGGGCCGGGGCGCGGCCGGGCGCATCGCCTCGTAGCCGGTGCCCGGGGCCGGACGCTGCGGCTGGGCCTGCTGCTGGTAGCCCCGGGGCGCCGCGGCCTGCTGCGGGATGTACGCCGCCGGGGCGTGCTGCATCGGGGCGTGCTGCTGGGTCCCGTAGCCGTACTGCGGCGACGGGGCGGAGGGGAGGGCCGGCAGGGCCGAGGGCAGGGCGGGCAGATGACTGCCGGTGTCGTACACGGAGGGGACCCGGATCGGGGCGATCTGGGGAGTGCCCCGTTCTGCGACCAGGGAGTCGTAGATCGGAGTGTCCGGGAAGGACGGCGCGGAGTAGTAACCGCCGCCATAGGTGGAGCGGGGGGAGGTCATGGCACATAAGTTAAGCCCACGATGTGGTCGTTGGGGAGACCGATAAGAGGGTTCTTTTGCGTGTCGGCCGTGACCGCGTGTCCCCAATGTGAGCGAACTTGGGAAAAACGGTCGCCACGGGACGCAAGGATCGTGTAAATGCCGCGTTCTCGACGGGTTACCGAGGGTTGACCGACGGGGGGCGAGCGGCGATCTTCACCGTGTCTGCGGGTCCGTCGCGGGTCGGAAAACAGGCCGGGAAACGGGCCGCAGAATAGGTTGTCCGGGAATCCGGAGAGGCATCTTGGGGGCAGACATGACAATGACCAAAGGCGCGAACGTCGCGGTGCCGGCTCCCGCGGTCCGGGTCGAACTGGGATGGCGGTCCGGCCCCGGTGTGCCCGACGCCGACGCCTCGGCGCTGCTGCTGGTGGCCGGGAAGGTCCGCTCCGACGCGGACTTCGTCTTCTACAACCAGCCGGTGCACGCGTCCGGCGCCGTGCGGCACGAAGGCAAGAGCACGGCGGAGGGCAGCGTCACGGACACGCTCCTTGTCGACCTCGCGCGCGTGGAGCCCGCCATCGAGCGCATCGTGCTGGCCGCGTCGGCCGACGGCGGCACGTTCGGCCGGGTGCCCGGCCTTTACATCCGGGTCGTCGACGCGGCGGCCGGGACCGAGCTGGCCCGCTTCGACAGCGCCGACGCGACGGTGGAGACCGCGTTCGTCCTGGGCGAGCTGTACCGGCGCCAGGGCGCCTGGAAGTTCCGTGCCGTCGGCCAGGGCTACGACAGCGGCCTCGCGGGGCTCGCCACCGATTACGGCATCAGCGTGGACGAACCCCAGGCCGCGGCCGCTCCCGTCGCACCGCAGGCTCCCGCCGCTCCCGCCGCTCCCGCCGCGCCGCCGAGCCCGCCGGTGAGCACACAGCCCGCGCCGATCAGCCCGCCGCCGGCGCCTCCGAGCCCGCCGCCCGCCCCCGCCCCCGTACGCCTGACCAAGGTCACCCTGACCAAGTCGGCGCCCACCGTCTCCCTGGCCAAGCAGGGCGGCACGTCCGGCACGCTGCGGGTGAACCTCAACTGGGAGGTGCGCAAGCAGTTCAGCGGCTGGGGCAGCAAGCGCGGCCGGGCGACCGCGCTCCACCGCGATCTCGACCTCGACCTGTGCGCCCTGTTCGAACTCGCCGACGGCCGCAAGGGAGTCGTCCAGGCCCTCGGCAACGCCTTCGGCGCGCTGGACCGCCCCCCGTACATTCACCTCGACGGCGACGACCGCAGCGGCTCGGTCGCCACCGGCGAGAACCTCAGCGTCAACCTCGACCACAAGGACGCCTTCCGGCGCATCCTCGTCTTCGTGACGATCTACGAAGGCGCGCGCAGCTTTGCCGACCTCCACGCGACCGTCACGCTGCAACCGGGCAGCGGGGCGCCCGTCGACTTCTCCCTCGACGAGTGCACGGTGCCCTCCACGGTCTGCGCGCTCGCCCTGATCACGAACGACGGCGGCGATTTGACCGTCCAGCGCGAGGCCCGCTACCTCGTCCCGGAGCGGGGCGTCAGCCCGCAGCGCACCGTGGACCGCGCCTACGGGTGGGGCATGAACTGGAGTCCGGGCCGCAAGTAGCGGCGCGCGGCCCCGGACCGGCTACTGCTCGGGCGCCGGGTCGGGCCGCGCGTACGTACGTCCCTTCCAAGCCGCGCCGCGGCCCCGATAGTGCTGCACCGCGGAGTCCACCGTCATGAGGAGGTACAAGAAAGCGGTGAACGGGAGCAGCGGCGCGAGCCACAAGGGCTGCCGGTAGTAGCGCAGCATCGGCACGTACGTCCCCGTCATCACCGCCCACGCGAGCGCGCCGAACAGCACCGTGGGGACGCTGTGGGCGGCGAGCCCCCCGCCCACGGCGGCCGGCGGCACCAGGTAGATCAGCGTGAGGCCCAGCACCGTGCCGAGGAGGACCAGCGGATTGTGCCGCAGCTGCGCGTAGGCGCTGCGCGACACCATCCGCCACAGATCGGCGAGGCGCGGATAGGGCCGCACACTGTCGACGTGGTCGGCGAGGCCCAGCCAGATGCGGCCGCCCGAGCGCTTCACGGCCCGCGCGAGCGACACGTCGTCGATCACCGCGTGCCGGATGGCCTCCGGGACGCGGGCCCGCTCCGCCGCCCGCGTCCGCAGCAGGACGCAGCCGCCCGCCGCCGCGGCCGTGCGTGCTTCCTTCTCGGCGATCCACCGGAACGGATAGAGCTGCGCGAAGAAGTAGACGAACGCGGGCACCACGAGCCGCTCCCACCCGCTCGCCACCCGCAGCCGCGCCATCTGCGACACCAGGTCGAAGCCGCCGGAGTGCGCCGCCGCCACCAGCGAGCGCAGGCTGTCCGGCCCGTGCGCGATGTCCGCGTCGGTCAGCAGCAGGAACTCCGGGTCGCGCGCGCGGGCCAGGGCGATGCCGTGCCGCACCGCCCACAGCTTCCCCGTCCAGCCCGCGGGCGGCTCGCCGGGGGAGCCGACGGTCAGCGGGAGGCCTCCGTGGCGCGCCGCGAGCGCCCGCGCCACCTCGCCGGTGCCGTCCGTGCTGCCGTCGTCCACCAGGAAGACCTCGGCCCGGCCGGGATAGTCCTGCGCGAGCAGCGACGGCAGACTGGCCGGCAAGACCTCCGCCTCGTCCCGGGCCGGGACGACGACGCACACGTCCGGCCACCGCGCGGGCGCCGCGCCCGGCGGCAGCCGCAGATCCGTACGCCAGAAGAACCCCTGGCACAGCAGCAGCCACAGCCAGGCGGCCAGAGCGGCCGCGGTGATCCACGCTACGACGTCCATCCGCCGCAGTCTGCCCCACGGCCGCGGCTCTGTCGGTCCCATCGTCTATGGTTTCCGGGTGAAGATCGCGCTCATGGACTCGGGAATCGGACTGCTCGCCGCCGCCGTCGCGGTGCGGGCCCTGCGGCCGGACGCCGATCTCGTGCTCTCCTCGGACCCCGACAGCATGCCGTGGGGGCCGCGCACTCCCGAGGACGTCCGGCGGCTTGCGCTGGCCGCCTGCGAGGCCGCCGCCGCGCACCGGCCGGACGCGCTGATCATCGCCTGCAACACGGCGTCCGTGCACGCGCTGCCCGCCGTGCGCGCCCGGCTCGAACCGGAGATCCCCGTCATCGGCACCGTTCCCGCGATCAAGCCGGCCGCGGTGGCCGGCGGGCCCGTCGCGATCTGGGCCACCCCCGCCACCACGGGCAGCCCCTACCAGCGGGGTCTGATCCGCGACTTCGCGCAGGGCGTCGAGGTCACCGAGGTGCCCTGCCCGGGCCTGGCCGACGCGGTGCAGTGGGCCGACGAGGACGGCATCGACCGTGCCGTCGCCGCCGCGGCCGCCCTCACTCCGCGTGACGTACGCACGGTCGTCCTCGGCTGCACCCACTACGAGCTGGTGGCGGAGCGTATCCAGGCCGCCGTGCAGCGCCCCGGCGCCACCCCGCCCGCGCTGCTGGGCAGCGCCGGAGCCGTCGCCGCGCAGGCCCTGCGCCGCATCGGCGAGCGGCCCGACGCCCGGCCGGACGCCCGGGGCGGCCTCACCGTGCTCCTCGGCGGCCGCACCGAGAGCCTGCCGCCCGCCGCGCTCACGTACGCCGAAGGACGCTCCTTGCAGGCCGTCAGCCACGTCGGCTGACTCTCCGGGCCCTGCGGGGGCCGTGACGTCCGCCGCCCCGCGCCGCACGGGGACGGTGACGCTCCGCCGCCCCGCACAGCCCCAGGACGGTGACGCTCCGCGGTCCCGCGCAGCCCGGGACGGTCACGCTCCGCTACCCCGTGCTTTCACCCCGGAACATGAGTACGCTCGTGTGCATGAGGGAACACGCCGCCGACAAGCACCCCGGGCGACGCTCTTCCGCCCACGCGAGCGACATCTGGACCGGCCGGGCACGCAACCGCGTGCAGTGGCTGCTGGCCCTGGGCGGCTTCGCCTGCCTGGCGCTCGGTATCGAGCTGGCCGTGGTCAGCTCCTGGACCGGCGCCGTCGCCGCCCTGGCCATGTCCGTGATCGGCCTGATCGCCGCCGGGCTGCTCATCCTCTTCGGCACGCTCGCCTTCCTGCACGTCTCCGTGAAGGTCGACAAGGAGCACCTGGAAGTGCGCTGCGGCCACGTCGGACTGCCGCGGCGCCGGATCCCGCTCGCCGACGTGGTCGACGCGGACTTCGCGCCGAGCGTCACCCCCCGCCAGTGGGGCGGCTGGGGCTACCGCTGGCGGCCCGAGATCGGTATGGCCGTCGTGGTGCGCCGCGGCGAGGGCCTCGTGCTGAGCCTCGGCGACGGCCGCAAGTTCACGGTGACCGTGGACGACGCGGAGAGCGCGGTGCGGCACATCCGCGACCGCCTCACGCCGAAGAAGGCCAAGCCCCGCATCTGACCCCGCGGGCCGCCGCCCGTCACCGTCCGCCACCGGCCGGCGCCCGTCCGGCCGCCGTGTCCTGGTGACAGGGACGCGCCGTACACTCCCCGGGTGACCGCCACCGCACCTTCCGTCGCCCCGTCGGACGAGCCTCCCGCGCAGCCCGCTCGCCCCTCCTACCTGCGACGGCTCGTGCCCGTCGGTCTGGCGGTCCTCGCCGGGCTGCTGCTCTACGTGAGCTTCCCGCCGCGCGAACTGCCGTGGCTCGCACCGCTGTCGTTCGCCCTCCTCGGCGCCGCCCTGCACGGCCGGCGGCTGCGGGCCGGATTCGGCCTCGGGCTCCTCTTCGGCCTCGCCTACCTCGTGCCACTGCTCTCCTGGACCGGCGTCGACGTCGGGCCGCTGCCGTGGCTGGCGCTCGCCGTCGCCGAGGCGCTGGTGCTGTCCCTGGCCGGCCTGGGCATCGCGTACGTGTCGCGGCTGCCGCTGTGGCCGCTGTGGGCGAGCGGCGTCTGGATCGCCGACGAGGCACTGCGCGCCCGGTTCCCCTTCGGCGGCTTCCCCTGGGGCAAGGTCGCCTTCGGCCAGCCCAGCGGCGTCCTCCTGCCGCTGGCATCGCTGGGCGGCACCCCGCTGCTCGGCTTCGCCGTGGTGCTGTGCGGCTTCGGCCTCGCCGCGCTGGCCCTGCGCGTCGGCGGGCGGTGGCGCTCGGGCGACCGGGGCGCGCGGCTCTGGCGGGACGGCACCGTCACCGCCGCCGCCGTCCTGACCGTCGCGCCGGTGGTCGCGGGCGCCGTGACGCTGCCCTTCATGTCGAACGCGGCGCAGGACGGCACCGCGCGCGTGGCGCTGATCCAGGGCAACGTGCCGCGCATGGGCCTCGACTTCAACGCCCAGCGCCGGGCCGTCCTCGACTACCACGTGCGCGAGACGATGAAGCTCGCGACCAGGATCGACGCCGGCGAGGTGAAGCGGCCCGACCTCGTCCTGTGGCCGGAGAACTCCTCCGACATCGACCCGTACGTCAACCAGGACGCCTACGACGAGATCAGCCGGGCCGCCCGGGCCGTCGGCGCGCCGATCTCGGTCGGCGCCGTCGTCACCGCGAAGGACGGCTCGGCGCGCAACCGGCTGATCCTCTGGGACCCCCAGAAGGGCCCCGGCGCGGTCTACGACAAGCGGCACCTCCAGCCCTTCGGCGAGTACATGCCCTACCGCAGCTTCTTCCGGATCTTCAGCAAGGACGTGGACCGCGCCGGAGACTTCGTGCCCGGCAAGAAGGCCGTCGCCTTCGACATGGCGGGCACCAAGATCGGCAATGTGACGTGTTACGAGGCGGCCTTCGACGACGTCGTGCGCGACCAGGTCCGCGAAGGCGCGCAGATCCTCTCCGTGCCGAGCAACAACGCCACGTTCGAGCGCAGCCAGATGACCTACCAGCAGCTCGCCATGGACCGGGTGCGCGCCGTCGAGCACGGCCGGGCCGTCATGGTCCCGGTCACCAGCGGCATCAGCGCGGTGATCCGGCCGGACGGATCGGTCGCGCAGCACACCGGGATGTTCGAGGCCGACACCCTCCTCGCCGACGTCCCCAAGCGCACGTCGCAGACGCTCGCCACCCGCCTGGGCGCCCTGCCCGAGGCGCTCCTGGTGGCGGTCGGTCTCGGCGGACTCGCCTGGTCCGTCGTGCGCACGCGCTCGGGCCGGCGGTCCCGGGTCTGAGCCGCCGGGCCCCGGGGACGGCCGGTTAGGGTCGACGGCATGGCGACTCCAGAGTTCATCCGCACGATCCGCGCCCACGCCGGTCACCAGCTGCTCTACCTGCCCGGCGTCACCGCCGTGGTCCTCGACGACGCGGGCCGGGTGCTCCTCGGCCGCCGCGCCGACACGGGCCGCTGGGAGCTGCCCGCGGGCATCGCCGAACCCGGCGAGCAGCCCGCGGACGTCGCCACCCGCGAGGTCCAGGAGGAGACGGGCGTCGAGTGCGTCGCCGAACGCGTCGTCCTTGTCCAGGCGATGCCGCCGATCACCTACCCCAACGGTGACGTGTGCCAGTTCATGGACACGACGTTCCGCTGCCGGGCGACCGGCGGCGAGGCGCGCGTCAACGACGAGGAGTCCCTCGAAGTCGCCTGGTACGCCCTCGACGCGCTGCCGCCGCTCGGCGAGGAGGCGCTGCTGCGCATCAAGCAGGCCCGGTCCGGGGGACCGACATGGTTCGAGACCATGAGCGAGCGCTGAAGTATGGGTGCCGGCCACATCGGGCGACGTCAGAGCGGTGCCTAGGGTGCGAGCATGACCCCGCGCACCCCTGACGCCGCCGCCCCCCACGCCGCCCCCCTCGACCTCGGCGGGCGCACCGCACTCGTCACCGGCGCCGCCGGCGGCATCGGCCGGGCCTGCGCCCTGCGGCTCGCCGCCGCGGGCGCCAAGGTGCGGGCGGTCGACCGGGACCCGGCGGGTCTCGCGACGCTGGCCGAGCAGACCGACGGCGTCGAGCCGTACGTCCTGGACCTGACCGACCTCGACGCCGCCGAGGCCGCGGCGGCCGGCGCGGACGTCCTCGTCAACAACGCCGGACTGCAACTGGTGCGCCCCATCGAGGAGTTCCCGCCCGACGTCTTCCACACCGTCCTCACCGTGATGCTGGAGGCGCCGTTCCGGCTGATCCGCGGAGCGCTGCCGCACATGTACGAGCAGGGCTGGGGCCGCATCGTCAACGTGTCGTCCGTGCACGGCCTGCGCGCCTCCGCGTACAAGTCCGCGTACGTCGCCGCGAAGCACGGCCTCGAAGGGCTGTCGAAGACCGCGGCGCTGGAAGGCGCCCCGCACGGCGTCACCTCGAACTGCGTCAACCCCGCCTATGTGCGCACCCCGCTGGTCGAGCGGCAGATCGCCGACCAGGCCGCGCAGCACGCGATCCCCGAGGAGCGCGTGGTGAGCGAGGTGCTGCTGCGCGACAGCGCCCTGAAGCGGCTCATCGAACCGTCCGAGGTCGCCGAGGCGGTGGCCTACCTGTGCACCCCGCAGGCGTCGTTCATGACCGGGGCGTCGTTGACCCTCGACGGCGGCTGGACCGCGCACTGAGACGCGGGTGATCCTGGTGCGCATGGAGCAGCCCCCGCCGCACGCCCCCGCGCCCGCCGGCGACGCGCAGGCCCCGTACCTGGAGCTGCTCGCCCGGGGCGCCTCCGCCGACGCCTACGAACAGCCGGTGCTGCTCGCCCGCGCCGAGGGCGCGCCGCCCGGGCGGATCGCCGCGCTCGAGGACGCCAAGCGGCTCGCGCTGGGGGTGCGCGCGGAGATGGAGGGCAGGCGGCGCCGCGAGGCCGAGCTGTCCGCCCTGTTCGAGACCGCCCACGACCTGGCCGGGCTGCGCGACCTCGACGCCGTCCTCCAGGCCATCGTGCAGCGCGCCCGCTCGCTGCTCGGCACCGACGTGGCGTACCTGACGCTCAACGACCCGGCGCGCGGCGACACCTACATGCGGGTCACCGAAGGCTCCGTCGCGGCCCGCTTCCAGCAGCTGCGCCTCGGGATGGGGGAGGGGCTCGGCGGCCTCGTCGCACAGACCGCCCGGCCCTACGTCACCGACAACTACGGGCAGGACGTGCGCTTCCAGCACACCCGCACCATCGACGCCGGGGTCCACGACGAGGGCCTCGTCGCGATCCTCGGTGTGCCCCTGATGCTGGGGCCCCACGTGATCGGGGTGCTGTTCGCCGCCGACCGGCGCGCACGGGTCTTCGAACGCGAACAGATCGCGCTGCTCGGCTCGTTCGCGGCGCTCGCCGCCGCGGCCATCGACACCGCCAACCTGCTGACCGAGACGCGCGAGGCCCTCGGCGAGCTGGAGCGGGCCAACGAGATCATCCGGGACCGCAGCGGCGTCATCGAGCGCGCCTCCGACGTGCACGACCGCCTCGCCGAGCTGGTGCTGCGCGGCGGCGGCGTGCACGACGTGGCCGCCGCCGTCTCCCAGGTGCTCGACGGCACGGTCGAGTTCAGCGACGCGGACACCGCACCGGGCGAGGCCGTCGAGGTCTCCCGCACCGAGGGGCACGCCGTGCGGCTCGGCGCGGACTGGGTCGCGGCGGTCGCCGCGGGCGGTGAACTCCTGGGCGCCCTGGTGCTGCGCGGGCAGCCCGGCCTCGACCCCGTCGACCAGCGGACCCTGGAGCGCGCCGCCATGGTCACCTCGCTGCTGCTGCTCGCCCGCCGCTCCGCGTCCGAGGCCGAACAGCGCGTGCGGGGCGAGCTCCTCGACGACCTGCTCGACGCCCGCGACCGCGACCCGCGTCTGCTGCGCGAGCGGGCCGCCCGCCTCCACGCCGACCTGGGCACCACCCACGTCGTGCTCGCCGCCCGCCTCGAGACGGCCGCCGCCACCGCCGACGACGACGCGGAGGCCGAGGCCGCCGCGCGCCGCCGCCTGTGGTCGGCGGCGAACCACCTCGCCGCGACCCGGCACGGCCTGGCCGCGGCCCGCGACGGCGGCACGGTGCTGCTGTTGCCCCTGCGCTCCGGCGGCACGGCGTCCGGGGTGGCCGCGCACGTGGCGAAGCGGCTCTCCGCGGCGGTCCACGAACCGGTCACCGTGGGCGCCTCCGCGCCGGTGGCGGACCTGGTGGCCCGGGCCGAGACCGCCGCCGACGCATACGCCGAGGCACAGCGCTGTCTCGACGCGCTGCGGCTGCTCGGCCGGGCCGGCGAGGGCGCCGCCGCGGAGGACTTCGGCTTCCTCGGGCTGCTGCTCGCCGACAGCCGGGACATCGGCGGGTTCGTCACCCGCACCATCGGCGAGGTCGTCGGCTACGACGAACGCCGGGGCACCGACCTCGTGCGCACGCTCGACGCGTACTTCGCGTCCGGGACGAGCCCGGCCCGCACCAAGGACGCGCTCCACGTCCACGTGAACACCGTCGCCCAGCGCCTGGAGCGGATCGGCCGGCTGCTCGGCCCCGACTGGCAGGAGCCCGCACGGTCGCTGGAGATCCAGCTGGCGCTGCGGCTGCACCGGCTGGCGGGCCCGGACCGCCGCTGACCCCGTACGCGCGCGGCGTACGGGGCCGGCGGCGGTCCGCCGCGGGTCAGACCGTGTGCGCGTCGGCGCGGCGGCCGGCAACCGGGGCGCCGGCCGGCGGCTCCTGATCGTCCGCGGTGAGGTCGCGGTGGCGGGTCTCCTTGGCGACGCCCACGGCGACCAGCGTCACCAGCGCGGCGGCGATCACGTACAGGGAGATCGGCGTCGAGCTGTCGAAGTCGGCGAGCAGGGCCGTCGCGATCAGTGGCGCCGGAGCGCCCGCGGCCACCGACGCGAACTGGGCGCCGATCGACGCGCCGGAGTAGCGCATCCGCGTCGCGAACATCTCCGAGAAGAAGGCCGCCTGCGGGGCGTACATGGCGCCGTGCAGCACGAGACCGACGGTGACGGCGAGGATCAGGTTGCCGAAGCTCGCGGTGTCCACCAGGGAGAAGAACGGGAACATCCACAGCCCGACGCCCGCCGCGCCCAGCAGATAGACCGGGCGCCGCCCGATCCGGTCCGACAGGGCGCCCCAGGCCGGAATGGCGGCGAAGTGCACGGCGGAGGCGATCAGCACGGCGTTCAGCGCGGTCTGCTTGGAGACCCCGGCCGACGTGGTGGCGTAGACGAGGATGAAGGCCGTGATGACGTAGTAGCTGATGTTCTCCGCCATCCGGGCGCCGATGGCGACCAGGACGTCGCGCCAGTGGTGCCGCAGGACCGCGACGAGCGGCATCTTCTCGACCGCGCCGCCCTGCGACGTACGGTTCTGCGCCCGGGCCAGCGCCTCCTTGAAGACCGGTGATTCGTCGACAGAGAGACGAATCCACAGACCGACCATCACGAGGACGCCGGAGAGCAGGAACGGCACGCGCCAGCCCCACGAGGTGAACTGGGCGTCCGACAGCAGGGCGGTGAGCGCCGAGAGCACGCCGGTCGCGAGGAGCTGCCCGGCGGGCGCGCCGGTCTGCGGCCACGAGGCCCAGAAGCCGCGGCGCGCGGCGTCCCCGTGCTCGGAGACCAGGAGCACCGCGCCGCCCCACTCGCCGCCGAGGGCGAAGCCCTGGACCAGCCGCAGCACGGTCAGCAGGACCGGCGCGGCCGCGCCGAGCGTGGCGTAGGTGGGCAGCAGGCCGATGGCGAAGGTGGCGCCGCCCATCATCAGCAGGCTGATGACCAGGAGCTTCTTGCGGCCCAGGCGGTCGCCGTAGTGCCCGAAGACCAGGGCGCCCAGCGGCCGGGCGGCGAACCCGACGGCGTAGGTCAGGAAGGACAGCAGCGTGCCGACGAGCGGGTCGGAGCCGGGGAAGAACAGCTTGTTGAAGACGAGCGCGGCGGCGGAGCCGTAGAGGAAGAAGTCGTACCACTCGATGGTCGTGCCGATGAGGGACGCGGCGACGATGCGCTTGAGGTTCGACGGAGCTGGTGGAGCGGTTGCGGGCGACGACATCGGCACCACTTCCTGGCGTTCGACGGGGACGGGCGTGTATGGAGCCACACCGTAGGAACGTGCAGGTCAGAGGCGTATGTGGTGGGACACCATAGTTCCGGGCGGCCAAGTGAGCGCACCCACCATGCGGACGCGCCGACCAGGCGGGCGGGGCCCTTTCGGCATCGGGCCTGGCACGAGATATCTTGATGTCGAGCAATATGAGCACGACTGCAGAGACGACGACGGAAGACGTGGAGCGGAGCCCCCGGTGACTGACTCGACCATTATTTACACGCACACTGACGAGGCCCCGGCCCTCGCGACGTACTCCTTCCTTCCGGTCATCGAGGCCTACGCGTCCACCGCCGGTGTGCGCGTCGAGACCCGTGACATCTCCCTGGCCGGCCGCATCCTCGCCGTGTTCCCGGAGTACCTGGAAGAGGGGCAGCGCATCCCCGACGCCCTCGCCGAGCTCGGTGAGCTCGCGAAGACGCCGCAGGCCAACATCATCAAGCTGCCGAACATCTCGGCGTCCATCCCCCAGCTGAAGGCGGCCATCGCCGAGCTGCAGGAGCAGGGGTACGCGCTGCCCGCGTACCCCGACGAGCCGAAGACCGACGAGGAGCGCGAGATCGGCGCCCGCTACGACAAGGTCAAGGGTTCCGCCGTGAACCCGGTCCTGCGTGAGGGCAACTCCGACCGCCGCGCCCCCGCCTCGGTCAAGAACTACGCCAAGGCCCACCCGCACCGCATGGGCGCCTGGTCCGCCGACTCGAAGACGAACGTCGCCACCATGGGCGTCAACGACTTCCGCTCGACCGAGAAGTCCACGGTCATCGCCGCCGACGACGCCCTGCGCATCGAGCTGGTCGCCGACAACGGCACCACCACGGTGCTGCGCGAGTCCGTCAAGGTCCTCGCCGGGGAGGTCGTCGACGCCTCCGTGCTGCGCGTCGCCGCGCTGCGCGAGTTCCTGACCGCCCAGGTCGCCCGCGCCAAGGAAGAGGGCGTCCTCTTCTCCGCGCACCTGAAGGCCACCATGATGAAGGTCTCGGACCCGATCATCTTCGGCCACGTCGTGCGCGCCTTCTTCCCCGAGACGTTCGCCCGCTTCGGCGCCGACCTCGCCGCCGCCGGGCTCACCCCGAACGACGGCCTCGGCGGCATCTACAAGGGCCTGGAGTCCCTGCCGAACGGCGCTGAGATCAAGGCGTCCTTCGAGGCCGAGCTGGCCGCGGGCCCGGACCTGGCCATGGTCGACTCCGACCGCGGCATCACCAACCTGCACGTGCCGTCCGACGTCATCATCGACGCCTCCATGCCGGCCATGATCCGCACCTCCGGCCACATGTGGGACAAGAACGGCGGCGAGGCCGACACGCTCGCCGTCATCCCGGACTCCTCCTACGCGAGCGTCTACCAGGTCGTCATCGACGACTGCCGCGCCCACGGCGCCTACGACCCGTCGACCATGGGCTCCGTGCCGAACGTCGGCCTCATGGCGCAGAAGGCCGAGGAGTACGGCTCCCACGACAAGACCTTCGAGATCCCGGCCACGGGCACCGTGCGCCTGGTGAACGAGGCCGGTGACGTCGTCCTGGAGCAGACCGTCTCCGAGGGCGACATCTTCCGCGCCTGCCAGACCAAGGACGCCCCGATCAAGGACTGGGTCAAGCTCGCCGTCACGCGCGCCCGCGCCACCGGCGACCCGGCCGTCTTCTGGCTGGACGAGGGCCGCGCCCACGACGCCCAGCTGATCAAGAAGGTCGAGCAGTACCTGCCGGAGTTCGACACCGAGGGCCTGGACATCCGCATCCTGTCCCCGCAGGACGCCACCAAGCTCTCCGTCGAGCGCATCCGCGAGGGCCTGAACACCATCTCGGTCACCGGCAACGTGCTGCGCGACTACCTGACCGACCTCTTCCCCATCCTGGAGCTGGGCACCAGCGCCAAGATGCTCTCGGTCGTCCCGCTGATGAACGGCGGCGGCCTCTTCGAGACCGGCGCCGGCGGCTCCGCCCCCAAGCACGTCCAGCAGCTGGTCAAGGAGAACTACCTGCGCTGGGACTCCCTCGGTGAGTTCCTCGCCCTGGCCGTCTCCTTCGAGCACCTCGCCACCTCCACGGACAACGCCCGGGCCAAGGTGCTCGGCGAGACCCTGGACCGCGCCACCGGCACCTTCCTCAACGAGGACAAGTCGCCGACCCGCCGCGTCGGCGGTATCGACAACCGCGGCAGCCACTTCTACCTGGCCCTGTACTGGGCCCAGGAGCTGGCCGCGCAGACCGACGACGCGGAGCTGGCCCAGGCCTTCACGGCGCTCGCCGGGACGCTCTCCGCGAACGAGCAGAAGATCGTCGACGAGCTGATCGCCGTCCAGGGCAGCCCCGCCGACATCGGCGGCTACTTCCAGCCCGACCCGGCGAAGGCCGCGGCCGTCATGCGCCCGTCGGGGACGCTGAACGAGGCCCTGGCGACCCTCGCCTGATCCCCGCTGCACCCGCACTGCCCCGGACTGCCCCGCGCAGACCGGGGCAGTGCGTCATTTTTGCTGCTGTATCACGCCACTGACCTGGGTAGGCTGCGGCGATGAGCACTCTGGATGACGCACGCCCGGGCATGGACCCGGCGATCCGACCGCAGGACGACCTCTTCGGCCATGTGAACGGCCGGTGGCTGGCCACCGAACCGATCCCCGACGACCGCTCCAGCTGGGGCCCCTTCGTGCAGCTCGTCGACGTCGCGGAGCGGCAGGTCAGGGAGATCATTCAGGAGATCGCGGCGGGCGCGGACACCGGCCTCGACCCGGCGGAGGCCCGTAAGATCGCCGATCTGTACGCGTCGTTCATGGACGAGGAGGCCGTCGAGGCCCGCGGCCTCGACCCGGTGCGCCCGCTGCTCCAGGAGGTCGCCGGGCTCGGCGACGTGCGGCAGCTCGCCGCCTTCCTCGGCCGCTTCGAGCGCATCGGCGGCTCCGGCCTGTTCGGCTCCTACATCGACTCCGACGACCGCGACTCCGACCGGTACCTCTACAACATCCTCCAGGGCGGCCTCGGCCTGCCCGACGAGTCGTACTACCGCGACGAGAAGTTCGCCGAGACGCGCGAGAAGTACGAGGCGTACCTCACCGAGCTGCTGACGCTCGCCGAGCACGCCACGCCGGCCGCCGCCGCGCGCACCGTCCTCGCCCTGGAGACCCGGCTCGCCGAGGGCCACTGGGAGCGGGCCGCGACGCGGGACGTGCAGAAGACCTACAACCTCACCACCTTCGACGAACTCACCACGCTGGCCCCGGCCTTCGACTGGAGCGCGTACGTCGACGGGCTCGGCGGCAACGACGACACCCTCGCGCAGGCCTGCGTCCGGCAGCCGTCGTACCTGGCGCACCTGTCCGAGGTGCTGGCGCAGACCCCGATCGAGCAGTGGCGCGACTGGCTGCTCGTGCGCGTGGTCCGCGGCAGCGCCCCCTACCTGTCGTCGGCCTTCGTCCGCAACAACTTCGAGTTCTACGGGCGCACGCTCAACGGCACCCCGGAGCTGCGGGCCCGCTGGAAGCGCGCCGTGGCGTTCGTCGAGGGCGCCGTCGGCGAGGCCGTCGGCAAGGAGTACGTGGCCCGGCACTTCCCGCCCCGGTCCAAGCAGCTCATGGACGAGCTGGTCGCCAACCTCCTGGAGGCCTACCGGCAGTCCATCGGCGCCCTGGACTGGATGACGGACGAGACCAAGGAGCGGGCGTACGAGAAGCTCGCCACGTTCCGGCCGAAGATCGGCTACCCGGACACCTTCCGCGACTACTCCGCGCTGACCGTCGTCGCCGACGACCTGCTGGCCAACGCGCACGCGGCCGACGCCTTCGAGCACGACCGGCAGCTGGCCAAGATCGGCGCTCCGGTCGACCGCGACGAGTGGTTCATGCTGCCGCAGACGGTGAACGCGTACTACAACCCGGGCACGAACGAGATCTGCTTCCCGGCCGGCATCCTGCAGAAGCCCTTCTTCTCGCCGGACGCGGACGCCGCGGAGAACTACGGCGGCATCGGCGCCGTCATCGGCCACGAGATCGGCCACGGCTTCGACGACCAGGGCGCCCAGTACGACGGCGCGGGCAACCTCAACGACTGGTGGACCGCCGAGGACAAGGCCGCCTTCGAGGCCAAGTCGAAGGCGCTCGTCAAGCAGTACGACGGCTTCTCGCCGCGCAACCTGCCCGGTGAGTTCGTCAACGGCTCGCTCACGGTCGGGGAGAACATCGGGGACCTCGGCGGTCTGACCATCGGGCACACCGCCTACCTGATCTCGCTGAACGGCGCGCCGGTGCCGGTCACCGAGGACGGCGTCAGCGGGTCGCAGCGGCTCTTCCTGAACTGGGCCTACTGCTGGCGCACCAAGCGGCGCAAGGAGCAGGAGCAGCAGTACCTGACGATCGACCCGCACTCGCCGCCGGAGTTCCGGGCCAACATCGTGCGCAACCTCGAGGAGTTCCACACGGCGTTCGCCACGGAGGCGGGGGACGGGCTGTGGCTCGACCCGGCTGACCGCGTGCGGATCTGGTGAGCTGAGCCGGTGCGCGGCGGGGGCGGGGGGGGGGCGCCCCCCCGCCCCCCCCCCCCCGGGCCCCCCCCCCGCCCCCCCGCGCCCCCGCCGGGGGGGGCGGGGGGGGGGGGGGGGGGGGGGGGGGGCCGCCCCGGGGGGGGGGGGGGGGCGGGGCGCGGGGGGGGGGGGGGGGGGGGGGGGGGGGGGGCCCCCCCCCCCCCCCCCCCCCGCCCCGGGGCTCAGCCCCGGACCCGCTGCTCAGCTGATGTGGGTGGTGAGGAACTCCAGCGTCGCCGCCCACGCCTTCGCCGAGGACTCGGGGTCGTACACCTCGGGCCTGCCGTCGTTGAAGAAGGCGTGGTCCGCCGGGTACACACGGAAGTCCGCCTCGATGCCTGACTGCTGCTCGATGGTCCGGCGCAGGCCGTCGAGAGTGGCCACCGGGATCGCCTCGTCCCGCTCCCCGTAGTGGCCGAGGATCTGGGCCTTCAGCCCCGAGAAGTCGGGGACCTCGCCCTGGATGACGCCGTAGAACGGGACGGCCGCGCTCACCCGCGGGTCCGAGGCCGCCAGGTACAGGACGAAGCCGCCGCCCATGCAGAAGCCGACCGCGCCGACGGTCTCCGACGTGACCTCGGGCCGGGCGAGCAGGTGGTCGACGGCGCCGGCGAGCAGCTCGACGCCGCGCGCCACGGGCAGCTCCCGCATCATGCGGAACGCCTCGTCGGAGTCGTGCGCCACGTTCCCGCCGTACAGGTCGGGGGCGAGCGCGACGAAGCCCTGGGCGGCGAGCCGGTCGGCCACGTCGGCGATGTGGTCGGTCAGCCCCCACCACTCCTGGATGACGAGGACGCCGGGGCCGCTGCCGGCGGGCGGCCGGGCCAGGTAGCCGTGGGCGGGGGTGCCGGCGCTGTCGAACGTCACGTTCTGGTGGCTCGGCCGGCCGGTGGAGCGGGGGGTGTCGGGGGTGTCCGCCACGATGTGCCTCCTGAGCTGAGCTCGATGATCGTCCCCCACGATGCCACCGCGCGGGCCGGGGTGTGCACGGGGGTGGTCACATGTGGACGACCGGTGCCGCGTCGGACCCGGCCGCGTTCTGTCCGGCGCCGCGGCGGTAGAGCAGGAAGGCGATGACCGCGCCGGCGGCGAAGAACCCGGCCGACCACCAGAACGCCGTGGTGTAGCTCTCGATCGTGGCCTGTGCCCGGACCAGCTTGTCCGCGGGGTTGCGGCCCGCGAGGTAGCCGGTGGCGGCGCTCGCCGCGAGCGTGTTCAGCAGGGCGGTGCCGATCGAACCGCCCACCTGCTGCATGGTGTTGACCGTCGCGGAGGCCACGCCCGCGTCCTCGGCGGCGATGCCGCTGGTGGCCAGCGCCATGGCGGGCGGCATCACGGCGCCAAGGCCCGCGCCGATGAGCAGCAGCTGCGGCAGCACGTGGCTGGCGAAGCCCGAGTCGACGCCGATCCCGGTGAGCCAGGCCATGCCGGCGGCGGCGACGGCGAAACCGGCGGGGATGACGAGCTTGGGACCGATCCGCGGGACCAGGACCGTCGTGGAGATCTGCGCCATGACCATCAGGGCGGCCATCATCGGCAGGAACGCGACACCGGTCCGCGTCGGGCTGAAGCCCAGGTTGAGCTGCAGGTAGTAGGTGAGGAACAAGAACACGCCGAACATGCCCGCGCCGGTGATCAGGACGGTGACGAAGGAGGCGGCCCGGTCCCGGTCGAGCAGGACGCGCATCGGCAGCAGCGGGTGCTTCGCCCGCGTCTGCCACCAGGTGAAGGCCGTCAGCAGCACCGCGCCCGCGGCCAGGAAGCCCCAGGTCTGCGGGGAGCTCCAGTCGTGCGTCTCGGCGTTCGAGAATCCGTAGACGAGGGAGAACAGGCCGGCCGAGACGAGCAGGGTGCCGGGCAGGTCCAGCTTGGCGCCCGCGGCGTCGCGGTGGCCGCTCAGCAGGACCCAGCCGCCCACGAAGGCCGCGACGGCGAAGACGAGGTTCACGTACAGCGTCCAGCGCCAGTCGAGCGTGTCGGTCAGGACGCCGCCGAGCAGCAGCCCGACCGCGCCGCCGGCCCCGGCGATCGCGCCGTAGACGCTGAAGGCCTTGGCCCGCTCCTTGGCGTCGGTGAACGTGGTGTTGAGCAGGGACAGCGCGGCCGGGGCGAGCAGCGCGCCGAAGACGCCCTGGAGCGCGCGGGCCGTGACCAGCATGCCGAAGCTGGTGGAGGCGCCGCCGAGGACGGAGGCGCCGGCGAAGCCCGCGACACCGATCAGGAAGGCGGGCTTGCGCCCGAAGAGGTCGGCGATGCGGCCGCCGAGCAGCAGCAGCGACGCGAAGGCCAGCGCGTACGCGGTGACGATCCACTGCCGGTTGCCGTCGGTGAAGCCGAGGTCCTGCTGGGCGGAGGGGAGCGCGATGTTCACGATGGTCGCGTCGAGCACGACCATCAGCTGCGCGATGCCGATGATGCCCAGGATCCACCAGCGCCTGCGGGAGGCCGGGGCGCCGGGCGGGGCTGAGGTGCCGGTGGCGCCGGCCAGGGTCGTCTGGGACATGTGAGGCCACTCCAGAGAGGTCACGGGGAGCGAGGACGTCGCCGGCGCCGCGTGGGTGCGGGAGCGCACGCGCGGCCGCGGACCCGTGCGCGACGGCGCCGGATAAAGGAACGAAACGGTTTCGTTCTCGACTCGACGAGCCTACGTCGACGCTAGCGAAACGGCAACGTTTCGCTGGGGTCGGCGGGAGTGATCCGCGCTACATCGCCCTGGGAACGCACCGGTGCCCGGCCTCCCACCAGGGGAGACCGGGCACCGGCCATGCGTGCGCGCGGAGGCGTCAGTCCTTCTGCTGCGCCGCCTGGAGCGCCGTGATGCAGACCGACAGGGCCGCCTGGAGCTCCTCCAGGCGCCGCACCATGTCGTCCTCGTAGATCGCGTCGATCTCCTGGACGTCGTCGAACGTCAGCTCCTCGAAGGCCTTCGTGGCCTTCTGCAGGCTGCTGTAGAACTTCGCGCGCCGCTCCTGCACCCGCAGTTCGGGATCGGACTCGACGGCCTCCGCGACGAGCGTGCGCACCGAGTCGTACGCCTCGCGGGCCCACTCGCCCGCCTCCTCGTCCTCGTCCAGCTCGTCGATCAGGGACAGGTGGCGCTCGGCCTCCTCGCGCAGCTGCGCCGGCGCCTCGATCTTCTGCCCCGCCGCCGTCTTGACCTCGCCCTCCTCGGCGATCCTGCGGACGTACTCGAGCCGGTCGCCGGTCCTGGACTCCTCGGCGACGGCCTTCTTCAGCTCGTCCGCCCGCACGATGTCGCGGGCCAGGCCCGAACGGAGCGCCGGGTCCTCGCCGAGGCGGTCCATCAGCGCCTTGCGGGCGGCCTCCGCCGTGCCCGGGTCGGCGAGGATCGCGGCCCGCAGCGCCGTCGGGTTCTCGGCGACCTCCAGCGCCTTGGTCGGCCGGATGCCCTCGGCCTCCGCGGCCTCGGTGATCGCCTGGCCGCGCACCGAACCGGCGCTGGAGCGCGACACGTAGTAGGACAACCAGAGCTCGGCGTCCGGCAGTTCGATGCCGGCGCCCGGGGTCAGGGCCTCGAACTGGGGCACCACCCCGTCGTCCGCCGCCCGGTCCCACGCCTTGTAGAAGCGCATGACGCGGTCGGCCGAACACTCCGCCAGCTCGGCGAACCTGCGCGCCGAGACCTTGGGTGTCTCGCCGGCGCTCTGGCCGCCGGGCCGGACGCTGCGGGCCACCTTCAGGGCGAAGGTCCAGCCGCCGGTCCGGGCGTAGCCGCCGAACGCCCGGGCGTCGGCGACGACGGCCTCCGCCACGTCGCCTGCGCCCGGCTCGTCATCCTCGTCGGCCGCGCTTTCCGCGCCGTCCTGGGGCTCCTCGTCGCGTCCGGCGGCCGGGGGCTGCCAGAAGTTCTCGTCCGCACCGGAGCCGGCCGGTCGCGCCTGCGGCACCTCGGTCGTGGACCGCGGCTCCGCGGCAGGCGCCTGCCCGGCGTCCGCGCTGGACGGCAGGACGGCCTCGGACGAGTCGGTGGCTACGGTCACGTGCGTACTCCTGCGTGTTCGGGCGGCTGCGGTTCGACGCGACACCCTATCGCTCCCGCCGTCGCCGGAGCGTCCCTGACGTGCCGGGACGGGCGGTCCGCCGGTGCCCGTGACCGGGCCCGCCGGCCGCAGTTCCCCCTTCTGCGGCCGGCGGGCCCGGGCCTCGACCATGCGCCGCGGCGGGAGAGCGAGGGCACGGGAGGCTCTGCACAGCACTATCGCAGCGGACACCGCCGCCGGGAGCGGGCCGAGTGACCCCGGGTGGGGGGCCGAACGGCCCGCGTCGCGTGAACGGCCCGCGCTCAGCCGCTCCCGGCGACCCGGGCCGACCACCGCTGCTCGACCCGGGCGAGGCGCCAGTACGCGAGCGCCGCCGCCCAGACCACCACGAACAGGCCGACGATGACGTAGCCGACGTTGTCGAGGTCGAGCCCGGCTATCCAGCCGGTCACCGCGTCCGAGAGGGAGAGCTTCTCGTGCAGGACGCCGACCAGCTCGATCGTGCCGATGAAGAACGCGACCGCGATCGACAGGCCGGTGATGGTGAGGTTGTAGAACACCTTGCGCACCGGGTTCGAGAACGCCCACTGGTACGCGAAGTTCATGAACGTCCCGTCGAGCGTGTCGAACAGGCTCATGCCCGCCGCGAACAGCAGCGGCAGGCACAGGATCGCGTACCAGGGCAGCCCGGCCGCCGCGCCGCTGCCCGCCATCACCATCAGCGTCACCTCGGTCGCCGTGTCGAAGCCGAGCCCGAAGAGGAAGCCGAGCGGGTACATCTGTCCCGGCCGGGTGATCGACCGGGTGAAGCGGCCCAGCACACGGTTCATGAAACCCCGGGAGTCCAGGTGCGCTTCGAGCTCCCGCTCGTCGTACGAGCCCCCGCGCATCGCCCGGAAGACCTTCAGGATGCCCAGCAGGGCGACGAGGTTCAGGGCGGCGATGAGGTACAGGAACGTACCGGAGACGGTCGTGCCGACGACACCGAGCGCCTGGTGGGTGCGGGACTCGTCGTTCAGCAGGATGCCCGCGAGGGCGGCCCCGCCCGCGACCAGGGCGGCCATCGCGACGACCACGCTGGAGTGGCCGAGCGCGAACCAGAACCCCACGGAGACCGGTCGTCTGCCGTCCGCCATCAGCTTGCGGGTCGTGTTGTCGATCGCCGCGATGTGGTCGGCGTCGAAGGCGTGCCGCATGCCGAGGGTGTACGCGGTGACGCCCAGGCCGATGCCGAAGGCCTTGTTGCCGACCTCGTAGTGCTCGGGGACGACGAGCAGGAACAGCACGCCGAACGCGACGACGTGCAGGGCCGCTATCACCGCCAGGAGCCCCGCGGTGCGCACGGTGTCCTCGCGGCGCCAGCGGAAGGCGGGCGGCCCGGCGGGCCGCGCAGGGGAGTTTCCGGGCAAGGTCATGCCTTGATCACGCTCCAGCACCTCGTGGAATCACTTCGTGAGATGCCGTGGCCGGTCTCCTGGCTTACGGGCGTGCCACGCCGCTCCGGCCTTCCCAGCCGCCGGGCGGCGGCCAGTGGCACGGTGGAGCGGTGCGTCCCGCGCCGTCCCGGGGGCGGAGCGGGGCCCGATCACAGTGGCGAGGGCCGCTCCGGACTTGACCCCTGGGGGCCGTCACCGGTCTTCCCGAGCACCACGGCCCGATCACCCTAGTCGACGCGCTCGCCGGCGCCGACGGGCGGTCAGGCCGGCCGGCGTCCGCGCGCCCGTGCGATCTCCTGGTAGGCCTTGTCCCGGCCCTCCCAGTGCGAGCCGTCCACCGACTTGCCGGGCTCCAGGTCCTTGTAGACCTCGAAGAAGTGGGTGATCTCCAGGCGGTCGAACTCCGGGATGTCCTCGATGTCCTGGATGGCGGCGTGGCGCGGATCGTGGGCGGGGACGCAGAGGATCTTCTCGTCGGGGCCCTTCTCGTCGCTCATCACGAACATGCCGATGGCCCGGCACTCGATGGTGCAGCCGGGGAACGTGGCGTCGGCGGTCAGCACGAGCGCGTCCAGCGGGTCACCGTCGCCGCCGAGCGTGCCGTCGATGTAGCCGTAGTCCGCGGGGTACTGGGTCGAGGTGAACAGCATCCGGTCGAGCCGGATCCGCCCGAGCTCGTGGTCCATCTCGTACTTGTTCCGGGACCCCTGCGGGATCTCCACGATCACGTCGAACGCCTCGCCCCGCGTCTCGCTGCCGCCCAATGTGGCCTCCTTGCCGCATTGCCGCCCGCTCGGATGCCACCGAGTGTGCGCCGTGGGCGGCGAGGGCGGAACCCCTGCGACCGCGGCGGAGTTCACACCGCGGGCGTGAGGGGGAGGACGAGTTCGGGGCGGTCCCAGGCGACGGCGGGCGGACGGGCGGCTGCGGTGCCGGTGCGCACGGCGCCCACGCTGCGGTAGAAGCCCTCGGCCGGTGGGTGCGCGACGACCCGGACGTGGTCCAGGCCCGCGGCGGCGGCCTCCTCGCGCATGTGGGCGACGAGCAGCCGGCCGATGCCCAGGCCCTGGGCGTCGTTCGCGACGAACATCAGGTCCAGCTCCGGCGGGGCGAGGAGCAGCGCGTAGAAGCCGAGAACGCGGGCGGGACGGTCCCGCGCCGTGTCGGTCGCGACGAAGACCCGGTGCGCCTCGATGTAGTCGGGCCCCATCCGGTAGCCCGCGACCATCGACGCGTACTGCCCCTCATAGGCGCGGGAGCCGCGCACGAGCCGGGTCAGCCTCTTGGCGTCGCCCGCGGTGGCCCGCCGCACCGTGACGGCCGGGTCGCGGCCGGGGCGCGTCAGGATCGAAGTCATGAAGCGAGTATTACGCATCCGGCCGGGTGTCAGCGGGTCGGGACCGTCGAGTGGACCTGGCGCAGGAACGCGGCGTTGTCCGGGGTACGGCGCAGCGTGTCGAGCAGCGACTCGTAGGCGCTGTGGGGGTCGCGGCCCTGGAGGGCCCGGCGCAGCCCGCGGACGGCCGCCGACTCCGCGGCGGACAGCAGGAGTTCCTCGCGGCGGGTGCCGGAAGGGGCGAGGTCGACGGCGGGGTGGACGCGGCGGTCGGCGAGGGCACGGTCCAGGCGCAGCTCCATGTTGCCGGTGCCCTTCAGCTCCTCGAAGAAGTAGTCGTCGGCGCGCGAACCGGTGTCGACCAGGGCGGTGGCGAGGACCGTCAGGGAACCCGCCTCCTCCGTGGCGCGGGCCGCGCCGAACAGGCGCTTGGGGCCGAGCAGCGCGGCCGCGTCGACCCCGCCGGAGAGGGTGCGGCCGCCGCCGGACGAGGAGGGGGCCGCGGTGTTGTACGCGCGGCACAGCCGGGTCAGCGAGTCGAGCAGGACCACGACGTCACGGCCCCGCTCGACCAGGCGCTTGGCGCGCTCCACGGCGAGTTCGGCGAGCGCGATGTGGGCCTTGGCCGGCTGGTCGAACGTGGAGGCGTAGACCTCGCCGCGCACGGAGCGCCGCATGTCGGTGACCTCCTCGGGGCGTTCGTCGACGAGCAGCACCATCAGGTGGGCCTCGGGGTGGTTGACGGCGACGGCCGCGGCGAGCTGTTGCAGCAGGACGGTCTTGCCGGTCTTCGGCGGCGCGACGATCAGGCCGCGCTGGCCCTTGCCGACGGGAGCGAACAGGTCGACGACGCGGCCCCCGAGGCCGCTCGCCGGGCTCTCCATGCGCAGGCGGTCGGTGGGGTGCAGGGGGGTGAGGTCGGCGAAGTGAGGGCGAGAGCGGATGCGGGCGGGAGCCGCATCCGTCGGTGCGCCCTCGACGGTCCCGACGTGGTCGAGCGCCTGGGGCCGGGTGCAGGTCCCGGTCACGAAGTCGCCCTTGCGCAGGCCGAGTCGGCGGATCAGGGCGGCGGGCACCTGGACGTCGCCGTCCGTCGGCAGCAGGCCGCTCCCGCGCAGCCGGCCCTGCCCGTTCGCCCCGATGTCGAGGACGCCGGCGGCCGGGGCGGGGGGTCGGGGTGTGGTGGCGGAACGTGCCTGGTCGGCGGGGGTGTTCCGCGGGGGGAGGGTGGTGGTGAGCGTGGTCATGGTCGGTCACGGTCCTTCGGGGTGTGGGTGGGGGTGTGGCTGGGGGGTGATGAGGGTCGGATGGTGGGGCTCGGCCTCCTGCGCTGGGGGCCCTGTGATGGGGGCCCTGCCGTCGGGGGTGGGGTGCCGCGCAGCCGTGGAGCGGGACGGAGATTCCCAGCTCCCCGCGGTGTGGCGGTGGGCACCGCCCATCGGGATGGACCAGGTGTGAGCCCCGTCCCCGGGGGCCGGGGCATCTTGCCCGGAGAACGGGCGGTGGGACGTGCCGCCGGAAAGGAGTGGCGGGCCCGGCCCGTGGAGGGAGCGGATCACGCCCGTGGAGTGGGGCGGCGGGGGCTCACCCCGACAGCCCGTGGCCCGGAAGGGCCTGGTGGCTCAGGGGTGGGGCGAACGGCCCGCCTGACCCTGCTGACCAGGTGCGACGTGTGCCAGGGCCGCGATCCGCAAGGGGAAGTGCGCTCAGGCACGGAGAGGAGAGATCGGCACCGGCGCCTCGAAGGGGGCGTACACATGTGCCGAACAGACCGTACCACTCGATGCGGGATGCGCGCCATGACCGCCCGCCGTCACCCCGCGGACCTATGCTGATCCGCCATGTTCACACCCCAGGGGCCCACCCTCCGCGAGCTGGCCGTGCAGGCGCTGTCGTCGGTCGAGCGCGGCTACGACCTGCTCGCGCCGAAGTTCGACCGGACGCCGTTCCGCACCCCCGACCTCCTGCTCGGCCCGGTCACGCGGGCGCTGCGCGACCTCGGTCCGTACGGCACCGGGCTCGACCTGTGCTGCGGGACCGGGGCGGGGCTCGGCGTGCTCCGCGAGGTGTGCACGGGGCGGAGCGTCGGGGTCGACTTCAGCGCGGGCATGCTGCGGGTCGCGCGCGCCGCCGAACCGGCGGCCTCGTGCGTGCGCGCAGACGCCCTCGCACTGCCCTTCGGGCCGGTCTTCGACCTCGTGGTGAGCTTCGGCGCGTTCGGTCACTTCGTACCGGGCCAGTACCCGGACCTGTTCACCCAGGTGCGCCAAGTGCTGCGCCCCGGAGGTCAGTTCGCGTTCCCGCTGCCGGCGCCGCCGCGCCCCGGTTCGCGCGGGTACTGGGCGATGCTCGGGTTCGACGGCGCGATGCGCCTGCGCAACGCGGTGTGGCGGCCGCCGTTCGTCATGTACTACCGCCCGTTCCGACTCGGCGACGTGCGGCGGGAGTTGGCACGGGCCGGGTTCGACGTCGCGCTGCGGCCCCTGCCCGAGCTGGGCGAGCGACCCGACGGCAGCCCGCGCTGCCGACTGGTCGTGGCTACGCGCCGCTCGTAGCGCGGTCCGTGGGCGCGGGTCAGGGGCCGGCTGCGTGGTGGACGGGAGCGGGAAGGTCACCCCGGTCAGCTCCTGCGAGACGTCCCACAGGCGCTGGGCCACCTCGGTGTCGGTGGCGGCCGGGGCCGCCGTGACCCGGGTCGGCGCCCCGCGCATCTCGCCGCGACCGCCCGGCCCGATGAACTCCCCGCCCCGCACGCCGGGTTCGGTCGCCGCGTACAGCTGGGGCAGCGCGCCCTGCTCCGCCGACTGCGCCAGCGGGCGGGCCAGATGGCCGAAGAGCAGGCGCGGCACCCACACCGTGCCGTTCGTCTGCAGGCCCGTCGCGCTGTACCCGGGGTGCGCGAGGACGCTGCGCAGCGGGGAGCCCGCCGCGGTCAGGCGCCGGTGCAGTTCGAGCCCGAACACCGCGTTGGCCGGCTTCGACTGCCGGTAGAACGCCATCGGCCGGTAGCCGCAGGCGCCGCTCAGATCGGTGAAGTCGATCCGTCCCTTGCGGTGTTCCAGCGAACTCACCGTCACCACCCGCGGATCCGGCGCCTGCGCCAGCAGGTCGAGCAGCAGCGCGGTGAGCGCGAAGTGCCCGAGGTGGTTCGTCGCGAACTGCACCTCGTGCCCCCGCGCGGTGAGGGTGTGCGGCGGCGCCATCACCCCCGCGTTGTTGAGGAGTACGTCGACGCGCGGGTGGTCGGCGCGCAGCCCGTCGGCGAAGGCGTGCACGGAGTCGAGGTCGGCGAGGTCGCGCCGGCGTACGTCGAGCCGGGCGGCGCCGGGCCGGCCCGCGGTCGCGGCGGCGGCCCGCCCCCGCTCCACGTCGCGCACGGCGAGGACGACGTGGGCGCCCCGGCGGCCGGAGTTTCCAAGCGGACCTTCTTCCGCTACTTCGCGTCCAAAGAGGACGTCGTGCAGTTCCTGACCGATATGGGTGCGGACATGGGCGCCGCGCTCGCCGCGCGGCCCGCCGGGGAAGCCCCGGCCGCGGCGCTGCTGCACACCGTGCGGGTGCCCGTCACCACGTGCGCGGCCGATTCCGAACGGGCGCTGCGGGTCGTCCGGTTGATCCTGCGCACCCCCGCCCTGCACGCCCGCTTCCTGGAACGCCAGGCCCAGTGGCGCGACGATCTGGCCGGGGAGCTGGCGCGCCGGTTCGGCCTGGACCCCGCGGCCGACTTCTACCCGCGGCTGGCCACGGGAGCCGCCCTCACCGCCTTCCACGTCGTGCTCCAGCGCTGGAGCACGAGCGACGCGGCGCGGGACCCGGTGGCCCTCCTCGACGAGGCCTTCGCGGTCATCGCCGGTGCGCTGGACGGACCCGCGCCGAGTACGGTGTAGCGGCCGCCCCCCGGTCCCCCTCCCACCGCCGCTGATCTGCCGGAAGGCGGAGCGCCGGGCGGCCGGCGCCGTACTACGCTGCCCCGGTGACGAACCCCGCCGAGCCCTCCGCCCCCCAGCCGGCCGCCCCGGACGCGGCCGCCGCGGGCGGTGGGCGGTCGGCCAACCAGGGACGGCGGGTCGCGGCCCGCAACCGGGCCGCGCTCATCGCGGCCGCGCGCGAGGTCTTCGCCGAACAGGGGCTGAACGCCCCGCTCTCCGCCGTCGCGCGCCGCGCCGGGGTGGGGCAGGGCAGCCTGTACCGGCACTTCGCCGACCGGGTCTCCCTGGCCTCCGCCGTCCTGGACGAGAACGTCCGGCACATCGAGCGGGCCGCCGCCGGCCCGGACGCGGACCTCCCGCGCGTGCTCGGCGTGGTCACCTGGCACCTGACGCGGTCGACCGCCTTCGTCGACCTGCTGCGCGTGCGCGGCGACGGCGCGGAGGCCCAGGCCCTGTCCGGCCGGGTACGCACCGTCCTGGCCCGCTGTCAGCCGGCCGGGACGCGGCTCACCGCCGACGACCTCATGCTCGCCGTCGCGATGGTGTCCGGGGCCGTCGCCGGCCCCACCCTGGCGGAGCGGGAGCGCATCGCGCTGCGGGCCTGGCAGCTGCTCGGGGCCCGGGTGGGCCCGGTGCGGCCCTGGGAAGCAGCCGACGACGCGTAGGCGCGGGCCTCAGCCGCCGTTGGACTGCCGGATGCCCTCGGCCAGGGCCTCGAACCGGTAGACGTAGCCGCCGTCGGGGCCGCTGACGGTCGTGTAGGCCGTCCTGCGGCCGGGCGCGATGGCGACGTTCGTCGCCGACCGCAGGCCTGCCGCCGCCTCGGCCGGAAGTTCGACGGTGGCCAGCCGCGCTCCGTACTTGCTGTAGACGGCGATCGCCGGCCGGCCGTGCAGCCCTTGGTAGAGATTGCCGTCGGCGTCCACGGCGATCGAGTCGGTCTGGGCGAGGCCGCCGTCGACGTGGACGGCCTCGTGCCGCGAGGTCACCGCGGTCTTCCCGGCGTCCAGCAGCAGGTAGGAGAGGGTGTCCTCGGTCAGTTCACTGATCCACAGGCCCGCGAGGTCCGGGTCGAACATGATCCCGTTGGGCTGGGCGAGCCCGTCGGCAAGGACGGTGGCCCGCTCGCCGTCGCGGTCGATGCGTACGATCCGGCCGTCGGTCTCGTCCGGCTCCGTGCCGTGGGCGTCGCTGACGTACAGGTGCCCGTCGGCGTCGAAGGCGAGGTCGTCGGGGGTCATCGCCGAGCCGTCGACCTTCCCCGAGAAGAAGGTCCGGGGGTCCGAGCCGTCCGGTTCGATGCTGACGACGGAACCGGAGGCGAAGTCGGTCAGGTACATCCGGCCGTCGTACGGACTGAGCTGCGCCGAGGTGTACGCGCCGGTCCTGTCGGTGTAGACGCCCCGGTGCCTGCCGGTGGTGACGTCGACGGAGAGGACCTTTGGCTCGCCGGCGGGCGCGGTGACGTCGACGACGGTCAGCCGGCCGCGGCCGTCGAGGACGGGGCCCTCCAGCAGGGTCGTGCCGGTGGCCTCGTGCACGTCCGTGACGTGAGAGACCTGGGTGGCCCGGATGCTCCTGCCCTCGCCGGGCGTGACCGGGCCCGGGGCGGCGGCGCCGGCCGCCTGGGTGCCGCAGCCGGTCAGGGCCGGCAGCGCGAGGACGGCCAGTGCGGCGAGCCCGGCGGCTGCGGCGGCGGTGCGGGGCGCGCGAAGCGTGGTCATACGGGAGTGCTCCTTCCGGCCGTCCTGCGGACCGGACGACGTGGCGAACGGGAGACGTACGGACCGGCGGGGCCGGCGGTCTTGGAGGAGTCGGGGGAGGGCCGGGCCGTGCGGGGCCCCGCGGGACCCCCGTACACCCGTACGAGGCCCGGGCGGGGGCCCGTACAGGACTCTGACGGCGCCCCCCGGCGGGACCCCGCTCAGGCCACGGACCACCCACCGTCCGACGGCAGAATCGCGCCATTGATGTTCACCGCGTCCCTGCTCAGCAGGAACGTGATCGAGGCCGCCAGTTCCTCGGCCATCGCCAGGCCGGGTATCGCGACCCGCATCTTCGCGGTGCGGGCCGAGCCGTAGGGGGCGGGGGCGGGCACCTGGATGCCGGTGGCGACCGCGCCCGGGGCGACGGCGTTGACCGTGACGCCCGTGCCCGCGTACTGGTACGCCGACGACCTGGTCAGCCCCACCAGGGCGTGCTTGGAGGTCGTGTACGCGGCGCCGGCCGCCGAGCCGCGCAGCGCCGCCTCGGAGACGACGTTGACGATCCGGCCGCCGCCCGCGGCGAGCATGCCGGGCACGAGCGCGCGCATCAGCCGCATGGGCCCGTCGACGTTGACGCGCAGGACGCGCTCCCAGACCTTGTCGTCGACCTCGTGCACGGCGGCGTCGTCGTCCATCACGCCCGCCACGTTCGCCAGGCCGTCCACCCGGCCGCCCGCGGCGGCCAGGACGGTCTCCGCCGACGCGGGCGCGGTGATGTCCGCGACGACCGGGACGACGGCCGCGCCGAACTCCGCGGTGAGCGCCGCCACGTTCCCGGACACGTCCACGGCGACCACCCGGCCGCCCTCGCGCACGATCCGGCCGGTGACGGCCCGGCCGATGCCGGAGGCGGCGCCGGTGACGACGACGGTCTGGCCCTCGAAGCGGCCCGGCGTGATCCGCTCGGTCCACGGCTCGGGCGTGCCGCTCACGAGGTCCGTCTCCGGTGCCTGCCGGGTGGCGGGGGCCGCGGGGGCGGTGGGCAGCTCCTCCGGGACCTCCCCAGTGGCGGCGGCCGTGACCAGGGCGTCCACCAGCTCCGCCGGGAACGCCCCGCCCGACATCCGTACCAACTGTTCGAGCGGCAGGCCGAGGGCGGGGGAGAGGGCCTCCTCGCTCTGGCCCTGCGCGGCCAGCACGCCGCGCAGCACCTGTCCGGCGGCGGGGTCGGCCAGCCAGTCGCGCAACGGGGAGGCGGGGGTGAGATCGGACATCGCGGGCCTTTCGGGTTCTGGGTCGACGCCGCCCGGTCGGGACAGCGCTCAGTTCCGGTCAGCGGGGGTCGAGACCCTCGGCGACCCTCTGCAACCGTCGGCAGCCGACGACGGCGGTCCGGCAGCCGACGACGGCGGTCCGGCAGCCGACGACGGCGGTTCGGCAGCCGGCGACGGCGGTCGGCGGCCGACATGGCGCGCCACCCCCGGGGGCCGCCGCGTGGCGCGCTCGCGGGGCCGCAGGGAAGCGATCCCGCCAGGGTCCGGACAACCGGACAACGCTGTCCGGTTGCTGGGTTACGGTACCCGGAGCCGTTCGGGACGCCCAGACCGGGCACCGCCCCACACCCGTGCGGCGCCGCGTGCCCACCCCCCACGAGAGGACGCCGTCCGATGGCCCTGCCCCGCTGCGAGCACCCGCCCACCCCGCAGGAGACCGCCGCGCTCCGCGAGCGCTACCGCGCCGAGCGCGAGCGCCGCGTGCGCCCCGAGGGGCCGGGCCAGTACCGCGCGACGACCGCGGAGTTCGGCTACTTCGCCGCGGACCCGTACACCGAACCGGTGCGGCGCGAGCCGCTGCACGACGTGGTGGACGTGGCGGTCGTCGGCGGCGGCTTCGGCGGCATCCTGGCGGGCGCAAGGCTGCGCCGGCAGGGCGTGGCCCAGGTCCGCGTCGTGGAGAAGGGCGGCGACTTCGGCGGCACCTGGTACTGGAACCGCTACCCGGGCATCCACTGCGACATCGAGTCGCACGTCTACCTGCCGATGCTCGACGAGACCGGCTACGTGCCCGAGTGGAAGTACGCCCCGGGCGAGGAGATCCGGCGGCACGCGGTGCGCATCGCCGAGCAGGCGAAGCTGTACGACGACGCCCTGTTCTCCACCGCCGTCACCTCCCTGACCTGGGACGAGACCGTCGAGCGGTGGCTGGTGCGCACCGACCGCGGCGACGCCTTCCACGCCACCTACGTCCTCACCGCCACCGGCACGCTCTCGGAGCCCAAGCTGCCCGGCATCCCCGGGATCGAGGAGTTCCGGGGCCACACCTTCCACACCTCGCGCTGGGACTACGGGTACACCGGCGGCGGCCCCGACGGCGGCCTGAGCGGCCTCGCGGGCAAGCGCGTCGGCGTCGTCGGCACCGGCGCCACCGGCGTCCAGGTCATCCCGGCACTGGCCGAGGACGCCGAGCGGCTCTACGTCTTCCAGCGCACCCCCTCCGCCGTGGACGTGCGCGGTCAGCGGCGCACGACACCGCAGGAGGTCGGCGCGGAGCGCGCGGGCTGGGCCGCCGAACGCCGCGAGAACTTCCTGCGGATCGTCTCGGGCGAGGACGCCGGGCAGGACCTCGTCGGCGACGGCTGGACGGCGTCGGCCGCACTCCTGGAGAAGCTCCTGCCCAGCTTCCGCCGCTCCGGCGAACCGGAGTTCGAGGCCGCCTACGAGGCCGCGGACCACGCCACCATGAACCGGATACGGGACCGGGTCGCCGCCGAGGTCGCCGACCCCGCCACCGCCGCGGCCCTCCAGCCCTGGTACCGGTACGCGTGCAAGCGCCCCACCTTCTCCGACCGGTACCTGCCCGCCTTCAACCGGGACAACGTCACCCTCGTGGACACCTCCACGACCCACGGCATCGAGCGCATGACCGAGCGCGGCGTCGTCGTGGACGGCGTGGAGTACGAGGTGGACTGCCTGATCTTCGCCACCGGGTTCTCCGTCGGCGTCTCCGGTGTCACCTCGGGCCAGTTGCCGGTCACCGGCCGCGGCGGCGTCCAGCTCCTCGCCGACCGGGCGCGACGGGGCCCGCGCAGCCTGCACGGATTCACCAGCCACGGCTTCCCGAACCTGATCCAGCTGGGCTCGCTGCAGAACGCCAGCAGCGTGAACTACACGCACATCCTGGACGAGCAGGCCGTGCACGCCGCCGCGCTCGTCGCCGCCGCCGAGGAGAAGGGCGCCCTGGTGGAGCCGACCCCGCAGAGCGAGGACGCCTGGGTCGGGGTCTGCGCCCAGGGCGCCCCGGACCACGCGTGGTTCCACGCCGAATGCACCCCCGGCTACTACAACCGCGAGGGCCGCGGCCGGCCGAACGGCCCGACCGCCTACCCGCACGGCGCCGTCGCCTTCCACGACCTGCTGCGCCGCTGGCGCGAGGAGAACATCGGCGAGGTGCTGCGGGCACGGGCCGCCGCCTCCGCCCGGTAGACCCGCGTCCGCCGGTGCGGCGGGGCCGGTACGGTGCCGTCACCGCCTTGCCGCACCAGCGAAAGCGAGCCCCCATGCTGCTCACCGCCGCCCGTGTCCTGGCCGGGGCCGACCGGCGCCCCCTGCCCGACGGGGCCGTCCTGGTCCGCGCCGGCCGTATCGCCAGGGTCGGCCCCCGCGAGGAGGTCCAGCGGCTCGCCCGCCCCGACGAGCCCCGGCTCGCCTTCCCCGCGGGGACGCTCCTGCCCGGCCTGATCGACGCCCACGTCCACCTCTGCTTCGACGGCGGCACCGACCCGGTCGCCACGCTGGCTGAGCAGGACGACACGGCCCTGTTCGCCGCCATGGCCCAGCGGGCCCGCCGCCTTCTCGGCGCCGGCGTCACCACCGTCCGCGACCTCGGCGACCGGGGCGGCCTCGCGCTGCGCCTCGCCGCGGCCGTCGGCGCGGGCGAGGTCCCCGGCCCGCGCGTCGTCTGCGCGGCGACACCGGTGACCGTGCCCGGCGGCCACTGCTGGTTCCTCGGCGGCGAGGCCACCGGCAGCGACGAGATCCGCCGTCTCGTGCGGCGCAACGTCGCGGCCGGGGCCGGGGTCATCAAGGTCATGGCGACCGGCGGCGGCCTCACGAAGGGCGGCGCCCAGAGCTGGGAGTCGCAGTTCACCGACGCCGAACTGGCGGCGCTCGTCGACGAGGCGCACCGCGCGCGAGTGCCGGTCGCCGCCCACGCGCACGGCGCCGACGGCATCGCCGCCGCGGTCGCGGCCGGCGTCGACACGCTCGAACACTGCACCTGGATGACGTCCAGCGGGATCGACGTCCGTGCCGACGTACTCGACCGGATCGTCGAACAGGGCATCCACGTGTGCCCGACGGTCAGCCCGCACTGGCGGCGGCTGCCGGAGATCTTCGGCGCCGAACGCGCCGCCGCCCTGTCCGACGCCGTACGGCGGATGGCGTCGGCCGGGGTCCGGCTCGTCGCGGGCACCGACGCCGGGGTGCAGCGGGCCGGCTTCGACGGCCTGCCGGCCGCCCTCCCCTTCTACGCGCACCTGGGCCTGAGCCACGACCGCGTCCTCGCCATGGCCACCGCCGACGCCGCGCGCGCCCTGGGGATCGGCGACGAGACCGGACAGCTCACCCCCGGCCACAGCGCCGACGTCCTCGCGGTCGACGGGGACCCGCTGGAGGACCTCGGCGCGCTGGCGTCCGTACGGGCCGTGGTCGCCGCGGGACGGCACCTGGCGCCCCCCGCGCGGTGACCGTGACGGCGTGCGTGACCGTTCGTGACGGGTGATCACCCCAGGGTGCCGGCTTTTTCGTGCCGATCCTGTGCATCTTTGCGGGCCGGTCCATGGAACCCGGACGAGGCCCCTCATCTCGCTCCGGGGCGGCGGCGACCCGCGTGATAGCACGGGACGATCAGACCCGAAGGAGACGACGACATCATGGGTATCTTCAGCCGTCGCCCGACCGCGACCCTCGAGCCGCTGCCCGAGGCGGGCCCCGCCACGCCGTTCCCCGCCGCCGCGGCCGCCGGGACGGCGCTCGACCCCGCGCTGCGCGCCCTGACCGGCGAGTGGACCATCGACCGCCCGCACAGCCGGGTCGGCTTCTCCGTGCGCCACGCGATGGTCACGACGGTGCGCGGCGCCTTCGCCGACTACGACAGCACGCTCTACTTCGACGGCGCCCGCCCCGCCGCGTCGCGCGCCGAGATCGTCATCAGGGTCGCCAGCGTCGACACGGGCGTGGAACAGCGGGACGCGCACCTGATCGGCAAGGACTTCTTCGACGCCCAGCGCCACCCGGAGATGGTGTTCCGCAGCACCTCCACGGTCCACGAGGGCGGCGAGTCCTTCCGGATGGCGGGTGATCTGACGATCCGCGGCGTCACCCGCCCCGTCGAACTGCAACTCGACTACCTCGGCTCGGTCCTCGACCCCTTCGGCTTCGAGCGGGCCGGATTCGACGGCACCACCACCATCGACCGCACCGACTGGGGCCTGGTCTACAACCAGCGGCTGGAGGCCGGCGGCACCATGGTGAGCGAGAAGGTCCGGCTCCAGTTCGACATCTCCGCGATCCGGGCCACGCCCCTGTCGTAGGAGGACGACGGACGCAGCGGCGCCCTCCCCGGCCCGAGGCCGGCGGAGGGCGCCGCCATGTGCGCCCCTGCCGCTGATTTCACACGGCCGCAATGATCCTCGGGCCCCGCGCCTGTTAGACATGGACGGGTAGGAGAGCGGCCCCGGCGGCACGGAGGGAGGCGGGACATGCGACACGAGCCCGACTGCCCCCCGCGCGGCCCCCGTTCACCCGCCCCGCGCCGCCGTGCGCGCTGCCCCCGTGCGCTCGCCCCGCGGCGCCGCGTCCGGCTTCACACCCGGCCGTACGTCGATCTGCGGCGCGTGGCCGGCGCGCTCTGTCGACGCTGACGAGGCCATCGCCCGCTCGCGTACGTCCCTGAGGCCGCTCGCCCCCGGCGATGTGCGCCCCGGAACCGGCGAGCGCGGCCCGGCTGGTCCTGCCCCCTCCGGCCGGTCCTGCCCCTCCGGCGGTCCCCGCCCCGGCCGGTCCTGCCCCGACGGCGGACCCGGCCCGGGGCCGCCCCCGTCGCCGCTTGTAGCCCCCGCGTCCCGCGCCACGCGCGCGGAAGACGGCGCGTTCTCGTACGGACTCGAAGGAAGGCACAGCCCTGTGTCCTCGCACCCCGCCCCCGCGCTGCACCTCGCCGTCGCCCTCGAAGGCACCGGCTGGCATCCGGCCTCCTGGCGCGAGCCGGTGGCCCGGCCCCGCGCCCTTTTCACCGCCGCCTACTGGGCGGACCTGGTCGCCGAGGCCGAGCGCGGGCTGCTCGACTTCGTCACCTTCGAGGACGGGCTCGGTCTGCAGTCCTCCCACCCCTTCGCACCCGACGGCCGCACCGACCAGGTCCGCGGCCGCCTCGACGCCGTCCTGCTCGCCGCCCGCGTCGCCCCGCTCACCCGGCACATCGGTCTTGTGCCGACCGCGGTGGTGACGCACACCGAGCCGTTCCACCTCTCCAAGGCCATCGCCACCCTCGACCACGTGAGCGGCGGACGCGCCGGGGTGCGCGTGAAGGTCTCCGCGCGGCCGGACGAGGCCGCCCACTTCGGCCGCCGCACGGTCCCGCTGCTCGACCCCGAACGCCCGGACCTCGACGGGGAGTTCGTGACCGGCCTCTTCGACGAGGCCGCCGACTACGTGGAGGTCCTGCGCCGCCTCTGGGACAGCTGGGAGGACGACGCCGAGATCCGGGACGAGGCGACCGGCCGCTTCATCGACCGCGACAAGCTGCACTACATCGACTTCGAGGGGCGCCACTTCGCGGTGAAGGGGCCCTCGATCACGCCCCGGCCGCCGCAGGGCCAGCCCGTGGTCAGCGCCCTCGCCCACGCCCGCGTCCCGTACCGGCTGGTGGCCCGGCAGGGCGACCTCGGCCATGTCACCCCGCGCGACGCCGACGACGCCCGTGCGATCGTCGCCGAACTGCGCGCCGCCCGGCGCGAAGCGGGCCGCGCCGACGAGCCCCTGCACGTCTTCGGTGACCTCGTCGTCCTCCTCGACGACGACCCGGGCGCTGCGCGGGCGCGCCGCGAGCGGCTCGACGACCTCGCCGGGGCCCCGTACACCAGCGACGCACGGATCTTCGCCGGGACCCCCGCGGACCTCGCCGACCTGTTGCAGGAGTGGGCGCACGCCGGGCTGACCGGCTTCCGGCTGCGACCCGCCGTGCTCGGGCACGACCTGCCGGCGATCACCCGCGGCCTCGTCCCCGAACTCCAGCGCCGGGGCGCCTTCCGCCGCGCCTACGAGGCCCGCACGCTGCGCGGTCTGCTCGGACTCGACCGCCCCGCCAACCGCTACGCCACCACCGCGACCGCCTGAGCCGGACGGAGACCGCCCACCATGAGCAAGCCGCTGAAGCAGATCCATCTGGCCGCACACTTCCCCGGGGTCAACAACACCACCGTGTGGAGCGATCCGCGGGCCGGCAGCCACATCGAGTTCAGCTCGTTCGCCCACTTCGCGCGGACCGCCGAACGCGCCACGTTCGACTTCCTCTTCCTCGCCGAAGGGCTCCGCCTGCGCGAACAGGGCGGAAAGATCTATGACTTGGACGTCGTCGGCCGCCCCGACACCTTCACCGTGCTGGCCGCGCTCGCCGCCGTCACCGAGCACCTCGGCCTGACCGGCACCATCAACTCCACGTTCAACGAGCCCTACGAAGTGGCCCGGCAGTTCGCCACCCTCGACCACCTCTCCGGTGGCCGCTCCGCCTGGAACGTCGTCACCTCATGGGACGCCTTCACCGGCGAGAACTTCCGCCGCGGTGGCTTCCTGCCCCAGGACGAGCGCTATACGCGGGCCGAGGAGTTCCTGGCCACGGCCGGTGAACTCTTCGACTCCTGGCGCGGCGACGAGATCGTCGCCGACCCGGGGACCGGCGTCTTCCTGAACGACGCGAAGGCGGGCTCCTTCGTCCACACCGGCCATCACTTCGACATCCAGGGGCAGTTCGACGTCCCGCGCTCCCCGCAGGGCCGCCCCGTCGTCTTCCAGGCCGGGGACTCCGAGGAGGGCCGGGAGTTCGCCGCGTCGAGCGCCGACGCGATCTTCAGCCGGTACGCCACGCTCAAGGAGGGGCAGGACTTCTACGCGGACGTCAAGCGCCGCCTGGCCGCGTACGGCCGCACCCCCGACCAGCTCAAGATCCTGCCTGCCGCGACCTTCGTCCTCGGCGACACCGACGCCGAGGCCGAGGAGCTCGCCCGCGACGTGCGCCGCCGGCAGGTCAGCGGAGCCACCGCGATCAAGCACCTCGAATTCGTCTGGAACCGCGATCTGAGCGGTTACGACCCCGACGGGCCGCTGCCCGACGTCGATCCGGACGTGCGGGACCGGCACATCGCCGAGGGCCGGGCCCAGGTCCGGATGTACCGCGACCCGCTGGCCACCGCCCGCGAGTGGCGCGAACGCGCCGCGGCCAACGGGTGGTCCATCCGCGACCTCGTCATCAACACCGGCAACCGGCAGTCCTTCGTCGGCTCGCCCGCCACCGTCGCCCGCACCCTGAACGACCTGGTCCAGGCGGACGCGGCCGACGGCTTCATCCTCGTCCCGCACCTCACCCCCGGCGGCCTCGACGCCTTCGCCGACCAGGTCGTCCCGCTGCTCCGCGAGCGCGGCGTCTTCCGCACCGCCTACGAAGGCCCCACCCTGCGCCACCACCTCGGCCTCGCCCACCCCGACGACGTACGGGACGCGCGGGCCGCCTCATGACGACGCGCCCGCCCGCCCGCGCGCCCCGGCGCCGCCCGGCCGGCGCCCAGGAGGACAGCCGATGAGCGCCGAGTACCTCTGGTACCTGCCCAACACCGTCGAGCCCGGGCACCGCGGGGACGACGCGCACGACGGATGGGGCTCGCTCGAGCACGCGACCGAGCTGGCCCTGGCGGCGGAGGCGCACGGCTGGGGCGGCGCCCTCCTCGGCACCGGCTGGGGCCGCCCGGACACCTTCACCCTCGCCACGGCGCTGGCCGCGCGCACCACGACGTTCCAGCCCCTGGTCGCGGTCCGACCGGGCTACTGGCGGCCCGCGCAGTTCGCCGCCGCGGCCGCCACCCTCGACCGGCTCAGCCGCGGCCGTGTCCTGGTCAACGTGGTCAGCGGCCTCGACCAGCCGGCCGCGTACGGTGACGGGCTCGCCGATCCCGCGCGGCGCTACGCCCGGACCCACGAGTTCCTGCGGCTGGTGCGGCGGCTGTGGACCGAGGAGCGGGTCACGTTCCACGGCGAGCACTTCCAGGTCACCGACGCGACGGTGGGTCCGCGCCCCTTCGCCACGGACGGGCGCGCCCACCCGCGGCTCTACTTCGGCGGCGCGTCGCCCGCGGCCGAACGCGTGGCGGCGGCGGAGGCCGACGTGCAGCTGTTCTGGGGCGAGCCGCTGGACGGGATCGCCGAACGCGTCGACCGGCTGCGGGAGTTGAGCGTCCGGGTGGAGCGGCGTCACGCACCGCTGGAGTTCGGTCTGCGGATCACCACGGTGGTGCGCGACACCACCGAGGAGGCATGGCGGGCGGCCGAGGAGAAGGTGGCCAGGATGGCTGTCGCGGACGGCGAGGTGTCCGGCGCGGGGGACCGCAGGTCGGCGGTCGGGCAGCGCCGGCTGCTGGACCTCGCCGGGCGCGGCGAGGTGCTCGACACCTGCCTGTTCACCACACCGGGCCGGTTCGGCGGCGGGGGAGCGGCGACCACCTGGCTCGTCGGCTCGCCCGGGGAGGTGGCGGCGGCGCTGGCGGAGTACCGCAAGCTCGGCGTCACGCACTTCGTGCTCTCCGACACTCCCTACCGGCGGGAGACCGCCCGCGTCGGCGACCTGCTGCTGCCCCTGCTGCGGCAACCCTGACCCGGCACGCGCGCGAGCGGCCCGCGCCGGGGGGGCGCGGGCCGCTCGCGGGGGTGCGGTGCCGATCAGGCGGCGACGGCGTCGCTCGCGTGCTCGTGCAGCCGGGAGAGGATCTCGGTGAGCTGCGCGACGACCTCGGTGTCCTGGGAGGGGTGGGTCTCGGCGAAGCGGGTCAGCGAGCCGGGGATGGAGAGCTTGACGTCCTCCAGCACCGTGCCGCCGGCGATGCCGACGGACTTGCGGACCTCGTCCTGCGCCCACACGCCGCCGTACTGGCCGAAGGCGGTGCCCGCCACGACGACGGGCTTGCCGCCGAAGGCGCCGGCGCCGTACGGGCGCGACAGCCAGTCGATGGCGTTCTTCAGGACGGCCGGGATCGTGCCGTTGTACTCGGGCGAGAAGAAGAGGAACGCGTCGGCGCTCTGCGCGGCGGCGCGCAGAGCGGCCGCGGCGGCCGGGACGCTGCCCTCGACGTCGACGTCCTCGTTGTAGAACGGGACGTCCGCGAGGCCCTCGAACAGCTCGACCTCGGCGCCCTCCGGGGCCAGCTCGACGGCCGCCTCGGCGAGCTGGCGGTTGTGCGAACCGGCACGCAGGCTGCCGACGAGCGCAAGGATACGAACGGACATGGGGGGCTCCAGGGTGCTGAGGCGAAGCGCTGACAGAAGTTTCGGAAACGATCCGGACCGGGGTCCGTTTATTGTTCTACCACCCTAAGCGGACCGCGGTCCAGTTCTGCCCTGAATGCTTTACGCTGAGTTCATGTCCAGCAGTCCGCCCCACCCTCCGGGGCCGCCCGGCGCCGCCCGCGAGCCCGAGCTGCTCGCCATCGGCTCCGCCGCGGACGCCTGCGCCGGCCTGCGGGCCGACGCCGCGCGCAACCGCGCCCGGCTGCTGGAGGCCGCCGCCCGCCTCGTCGCCGCCCACGGTCCCGCGGGCGTCACCATGGAGGCCGTCGCCACCGCCGCGTGCGTGGGCAAGGGCACGGTCTTCCGCCGCTTCGGCGACCGCACCGGCCTGCTCACCGCGCTCCTCGACCACACCACGAAGCAGTTGCAGGCCGACCTGATCGGCGGCCCGCCACCGCTCGGTCCCGGCGCGCCCCCGGCCGAGCGGCTGCGCGCGTTCGGCGTCGCAGTCCTGCGCTGGACGGCCGGGCAGCTGGAGCTGCACCTCGCCGCGCAGCCCGAACCGGAGCGCCGCCTCGCCCACCCCTCGCACCGGGTGCTCGCCACGCACGTCACGTTCCTGCTGCGCGAACTGGTCCCGGAAGCGGACTGCGCCCTCCAGGCCCAGGTGCTGATGGGCTACCTCGACCCGGCCGTGCTGCACTACCTGACCAAGCAGTGCGGGATGCCGCTGGAGCGGCTGGAAGCCGGCTGGAGCGACCTCGTCACCCGGATCACGGGCACTCCCGCCTGAGACAGCGGGCGCCCGCCGCGTCCCGGACCGTACCCGCGGGCCCTACAGCCCCGTGACCTTGCCGCTCGCCGTCACCTCGTAGACCAGCGTCACCGTGCGGCGACCGCCCGGCGGCAGGGGGACGTCCCAGCGGACGATCCCCTCGGCGTCGAGCGCGTCCGGTACCGGGGAACAGGCCTCCTCACGCAGGCGCACCTCCACGTCCGCCACCTCGGAGACGGGGATCCGCTCCCGCAGCGCCACGACCCGCTCGCCGCTCTCGCCGGGCGCCGAGAACCGCGACAGGTGCAGCCGGACCGTGCGGGTGAGCACGGTCCGCTGGGTGAGGCCCGCGGTGGTCCGGCTCTCCTCGGTCTCCCGGCGGACGCGATGGCTGTCCGCGCTGCCGAACGCCAGCTCGGCGGGGGCTCCGGACGCGGTGAAATCCAGCGTGCCGCGCCCCGCGTAGCCACTGGCGCGGACCAGCTCCACCGGGCCCGCGAGCAGCGCGTGCCCGCTCGGGTTGGCGAACCGCACCACCTCGGTGACGAGCGGGGACAGCTCGGGCGCGCAGACGTACGTCCGGTGGGCCGGGCCCGTGCCGGTGGTCAGCGGCACCCGGTGGGCGCGCCCGTCGCCGGGCACCGAGGCCGGCGCGGGCGCGTGCAGGACCCGGACCTCGCCGCCGTCGTCCACGCCGGGCAGCCCGGGGACCGGCGCCGGCGCGGGACCGGTGATCTCCACCTCGCGCATCTCGACCTCCACCGACCGGCGTTCGCCGCCGGACCGGTCCCGCAGCGTCAGCCGGTCCTCGACGAGCCGTGGCGGCTCGGTGGCCAGGCTCGACCGGGCCGTCGAGAGCGTCAGGCGGACACCGGACCAGTCCTCGCCGGTGCGCTGCCACACCACCGCGTCGGTCCGCAGGGTCAGTTCGTCCCCGTCGAGCGTGGCACGGTAGGCGGGACGCCACACCGCACACGGGGTGAGGTGGCTCAGGCGCAGCGTGGCGGTGCCCGCGGCCGTCGCCCGCACCGTCAGCTCGACCTGCGCGGTCAGCTCCGGCGGCTGCGTCTCGGCGTCGTCCAGGGCCCGCTGCGTCTGGCTCAGTTCGGCGGCGAGCGACGTCAACCGCTGTGCCACGTCCTCGAGTTCGTCCGCGCACGTCTCCCGCTCGGCGTCGACACGGTCCAGCTCGGCGCTCCAGCGCACCGGTTCGGCCTCACCGGCCCCGGCGCCCTCGCCGATCTCCCGCAGCAGGTCGGCGGTGAGCGCGCCGAGCAGGTCCAGGCGGGTGCGCAGCCGGTCGCGGCGCTGCGCCAAGGCCCGCTGTTCCGCTTCGAGGGCGTGGGCGTGCCGGCGCAGCGGCGAATCCGCGTCGCCGGGGTCGCCGGGGTCGTCGGCGTTGTCGGCGTTGTCGGTGCCGCCGGGCGGCCGGGGGCCGCGCGGGGTCCAGGCCCGCGTCAGGTGGACGTCGAGGACGGTGGCGTCGGTGCCGTCGCCCACGCACTCGGCGTGCAGGCTGCGGTCGACGGCGAGCGCGCTGACCGGGCCGAGCGTCACCCGCTGGACACCGGGGACCAGGTGCAGGACGGCGGTCCGTTCGACGAGGGCGCGGTCCTCCAGGCAGGTCACCGCGGTGACGGGCAGCGGTACCGGAGCCGGGTCGGGGGCCGCGCCGGAGGCGGCTTCGGGGGGAGTCTCGGCAGGGGGTGTCGGCATGGCGGGTGTCAGCTCCTCCGGTTGCCGCCGGTGAGGGCCTTGGCGGCCGGGATACGGATCTCGAAGCCGCCGTCGAGCGTGACGGTCGCGCCCGGGGGGACGTCGACCCGCCGGCGGCGCGTGCCGGGCACCGGGTGCCCGGCGTCGTCACCGCCCTCCGGCGGCCGCTCCCAGCCGCCCTGTTCCTCGATGCGGATGTCGCCGTCGGAGGTGACGGGCACGCGCTCGCGGACCTCGACGGTCGCCGGGCGGGACAGCCGGTTGGTCAGCTCCACATGGACCCGGTGGTCGAGGACGGTGGTCGTGCCGCGCAGCCCCGCGGACGATTCGCGCAGCTCCGTGCGGCGGCTGACCCGGATCGCCTCGGCGGGGCCCAGCGCCACGCGCCCGGTGCCGCCGGGGGCGAGCGTGGGCACCCGGGTCGTCGGCAGGTGCTCCCCGGCGCAGGTGATGTCCACGGGCCCGGCGAGCAGGGCCTGGTCGGTCGCGTTGCCGAGCACCAGCGTCGCGTACACGACCGGCTCGACCGAGGGCACGCAGAGGTACTCCGTGCGCAGCTGGACCGGGAGTTCCGTGACGGTGACGGTGTGCCAGGTGCCGTCGGAGGGGATGTCGGCGTCGCCCCGCGCGTCGTAGCGGTGGTCGAAGGAACCGGCCGCGTCGCGCGGCCGCACCGCGTACCCGGGCAGCGGCAGCGCGCCCACCGCCTCGGCGCGGCGCCGGTACTCGGCGGCCACCGCGTCGTCCGCGGCCCCGGGCGCGAGGAGGCCCCGCCGCCCGTCGCCCGCGTCGGGCCCGGACAGGACGAGACCGGCGTAGTCCAGTTCGGTCGCGTCCGGGCGGGGCGGCCCGGGCGGCGGAGGGGGCGGCGGCGCGGCACTCCCGGGCGCCGGCGGCGCGACGCCTCCGGCGGTCGGCGGCGGTGCGCCGTAGGCCTGGGGCGCGGGGGGCGGTGCGCCCTGAGCCTGGGGCGCGGGCGGTGGCGCGCCGTAGGCCTGGGGCGCGGGCGGCGCGCCGCCCGGTGACGCACCCGCCGCCCCGGGACTCCGCGGCCCGCCGGCCGCCCTGGCGCGGACCGGTGCCGCCGCAGCGGGCGCGGCCAGGACGAAGTCCGGCGCCGACCCGCCCACCGCGCCGCCCGCGCCGGGGTGCGGCTCGTACGGGCGCGGGACCGCCGCGTCGAACCCCGCGAACAGCGTGTCGAGACCGGCCGGCGGCTCGCGCCAGCCGGACGGGGCGGGCACGGGCTGGCGGCGGCCGATCCGCACCGAGCGCAGGGCCGGGACACCGGCGGGGCGCCGCAGGTCGGCGGTGGACAGGCCGAGGCGCACCCCGCTCCAGTCCTCGCCGGTGCGCTGCGCGACCGAGGCCCGCAGCACCAGCTGCCCGCCGCACTCGTCCTGGCGGTACGTCAGCCGGTAGGACGGCACCCAGACCGCGCCCGGCACGCGGTACTCGATCTCGACGCCGAGCGGCTCGCCGCCGGCCCCCTCCACGGTCAGGGCGGCCGCGGCCGACGTCCGCACGGGGGCCGTCGGCGCCGCCGTCGAGGCCCGCTCCAGCCGGTCGTCGACCAGGGCGAGCTCGTGGTCGAGCCGCTGCAACTCCTCCTCCAGCGCGTCGAGTTCGCTCTGGAGCTCGGCGAGGCGCGTGTCGACGAAGTCCGCGAGGTCGAACCAGGCCTGGACGGGGGCCCGCCGGTGCGGGTCGTCGCGCCTGCGCTGCGGGGGGACGGGACGCACCGCGGCGGTCTCCTCGATCCGCCGCGACTGCCGCTCGTGGCGGGCGGCGGCCACCCGGCGCGCACCGCTCAGCCGCTCCGCCTCCCGGAGCAGGTCCTGCGGTGCGCCGGGCACGGGCGGTTCGGCCTCGATGACCAGCCGCGCCCCGGTGACCCGGGCGCCGGGTGCGTCCACGACGGCGGCCCTGAGCGAGCCGGGATCCAGGGTGCGTGGCAGCCCGGTGACGTGGACCCGCCCGTCGGCGGCCACGGTGCCCCGCGCGCGGCGGCGGCAGACCGCGCCGCTCGCGTACACCACGACCGACGTGAGCTTCGAGTCCCACGACCGTGCCGCATCCGTCATCGCGTCATCCCCCCGCACGCCGCCCGAGCGCGGCATCGACTTCCGCAGGAGACTACGCCGCGACCGGCGGGCCGCGCTCCCCCCGGGGAGGGCCCGCGACGCGCTGCGTAGAGTCACCGGCATGGATCTCAGCACGCTCCTGCGATCGGTCGACGAGGCATTCGCGGTCACCGGGGCCGGGACGCCGCCCTGGCCGGACCCGCATCCCGACGGCGAGGTGCGGGACGAGGAGTACACGCGCTGCTCGCGGCCGGAGAAGTACCGCATCCTCGACGCCCGCGCGCAGGCCTGGACGCACGTGCTGTGCGGGCGCGGCCTCGCCGAGGCGCAGACGCCCGCCGACCCCGCGGCGCTGTGGCGGCCCTCCGCCGACCGGACCCTCGACGGCGCCGTCCGGCTGCGCCCGGTGCGCGCGGGCGCCGTACCGCTGGTGTTCGGGTCCGCGGCCGTCGACGGGGTGCCCCGGACGGTCCTCGTGCTCGGGGTGGGGGAGCCCGCCTCGGTCCTGGAGACGCTGCCGGACTGCGGCTGCGACGCGTGCGACGACGGCTCGGAGCGGCTCGTCGAGGCCGTCGACGACCTGGTGTCCGCCGTCATCAGCGGCGCGTTCGTGCACATCGACGCCGGAGAGGGCCGCGAGATCGTGGCGACCGGGGACACCTGGTCGGCGAGCAACTGGGACGACCGCCGGACGCCGGTCGAGGCGGAGCTCGCGCGGGCCCGCGCCGGACGGTCGCCGTACGCGGTCGTCACCGGGCGGGCCTGGGCGTGACGTGCCGTGAGTGACGCGCCCGCGCCCCGGCGGCCGGGCGGCCCGCGCCCGCGCGGCGACAGCACTCACGAAGCAACAGAATGGCACGTCGATATTGTCTCGGTTGTGTTCTCTTTCTAGGGTGGGCGCGGCTCAAGAGGTGTTCCCCGCCTCATCAGTTGCACTTCCCGCACTTGACGAAGGGCACAGTCATGCCGCACCCGCACCGCGTGTACGTCAGCCGTCGTCGTCTTCTGGAAGCGGGCGCGGCCGTGCTCGGCACGCTCGCGCTGCCCGCGGTGCTCGACGCCGCTCCGGCCTTCGGCGCCCCGCGGGCCGCCACCGCCGGCGGTGACGAGTGGAACGGGCACATCGACCTCTTCCGGCTCGGCACCGAGCCCCCGCACACCACCCTCATGCCGTACGAGAGCCTCGGGCAGGCCCTCGCCGCGGACCGCACCCGCTCCCCGTACCGGCGCAGCCTCGACGGCGACTGGAAGTTCGCCTACGTGGACCGGCCCGCCGACAAGCTCGACGACTTCTACCGCACCGACCTCGACGACTCCGGCTGGCAGACCACCCCGGTCCCGTCGGCCTGGCAGCTGCACGGCCACGACGTCCCCGTCTACGTCAACATCAACTACCCCTGGTGGGGCCCGAACGGACACGGCGAGGAGGCCCAGCCGCCCGCCGCGCCGACCCGCTACAACCCGGTCGGCCAGTACCGGCGCACCTTCACCGTGCCGCGGGACTGGTCGGGGCGGCGCACCTTCCTGCACTTCGAGGGCGTCAAGGCGGCCCACTACGTCTGGATCAACGGGCAGTTGGCGGGTTACCACGAGGACTCCTACACCCCCGCCGAGTACGACATCACCCCCTACCTGACCAGCGGCACCAACCAGATCGCCGTCGAGGTCTACCGGTACTCGGACGGCGACTGGCTCCAGGACCAGGACATGATCCGGCTGAGCGGCATCTTCCGGTCCGTGTACCTGTACTCGACGCCCCCCGTCCACCTGCGGGACTTCAAGATCGACACACCGCTCGGCGACGGCCACACGTCGGCCCGGCTCTCCGTCACGGCCACCGTGCGCGACTACGGGGGCGACGCCGAGGGAGCGGCGTACTCCGTCGAGACGCAGCTCTACGACGCGGGCGGCCACCCCGTCTGGGCCCGCCCGCTGACCCGCTCCGCCGCCCTCACCGCCTCCGAGGTCACCGTGGAGGCCGCCGCGTCCGTCCCCGCGCCCCGCCTCTGGTCGGCCGAGGACCCCTACCTCTACACCGCCGTCCTGCGCCTGCGCGACCCGCGCGGCAAGGTCGTCGAGACGCTGTCGCACCGCGTGGGACTGCGCGAGTTCGCGCTCACCGACGGGCTGATGCGGATCAACGGGAAACCCGTCACGCTGCGCGGCACCAACCGGCACGAGATGCACCCCGAACGCGGCTCGGCCCTCAGCCGCGCCGACATGATCGCCGACATCCGCCTCATCAAGCAGCTGAACATCAACTCCGTGCGCACCTCGCACTATCCCAACAACCCTCTCTGGCTCGAACTCGCCGACGCCTACGGCCTCTACCTCGTCGACGAGACCAACCTGGAGACCCACGGCATCAACGGCTCCTACCCCGGCAGCCGCGCCGACTGGACCACGACCTGCGTGGCCCGGGCCCAGAACATGGTCCACCGCGACAAGAACCACGCCAGCGTCGTCATCTGGTCGCTGGGCAACGAGGCCGGCGGCGGCACCGCCTTCAACGCCATGCACGACTGGATCCACGGCTACGACCCGACGCGCGTCATCCACTACGAGGGCGACGACCGGCCCGGCATCAGCGACATCCGCTCCAAGATGTACGAGTCGCCGAGCCGGGTGGAGGAACGCGCCAAGGACACCGCCGACTCCCGCCCGTACGTGATGGTCGAGTACGCCCACTCGATGGGCAACTCCACCGGCAACCTCAAGGAGTACTGGGACGTCGTGCGCCGGTACGACGTCCTCCAGGGCGGCTGGATCTGGGACTTCGTCGACCAGGCCCTGGACTGGCCGGTCCCCGCGCGCACACTGCTGACCGACACCGGGCCGGTGCGGCTCAAGGGCGAGGTCATCAACCCCTCCGGGTCGTTCAGCCGCCGGACGGGCACGAGCGGCGCGACCGTCTTCGCCCGCGACGACCGGCTCGACCTGCGCGGCTCGCTCACTCTGGAGGCGTGGGTGACGCCGTACGTCCGCGGCTACGACCAGCCGATCCTGGCGAAGGGCGACACGCAGTACGCACTCAAGCAGTCGGGCAGGACGCTGGAGTTCTTCATCCACTCCGACGGCCAGTGGATCACGGCGTCCTGGACCACCCCGGACGAGGGCTGGGCCGGCACCGAACACCACGTCGCGGGCGTCCTCGACGCGGACCAGGGCACCCTCACCCTGTACGTGGACGGCGCCGTGAAGGCCACCAAGGCCACCACCCGCACCCCGTCCGGGAACACGGCGCCGCTCTCGATCGGCGGCGAGGTCGACAACCCCACCCGGGAGTTCAGCGGCACCGTCCGCCGCGCCCGGGTCCACGCCCGCGCCCTGAGCGCCGCCGAACTCGCCGACGACGGGCGGGGCCCGGGCGACGACGGCGTGCGCTTCTGGTTCGACGCGCGCACCGCGGGAGTCGAGACGAAGAAGCCCCGGGCCAGGACCTTCGCCGCGTACGGCGGCGACTGGGGCGACAACCCCAACGACGGTCCCTTCTGCGCCAACGGCATCGTCCTGCCCGACCGCAGCCACACCGGGAAGGCGGCCGAGGTCAAGCGGATCTACCAGCCGATCCGCGCCGCCGTGAAGGAGGGCGGCAGGCCCGGCGAGATCACGCTCGTCAACGACAACCTCTTCACCGACCTCCGTGCCTGGGACGGCAGCTGGGAGCTGGCCCTCGACGGCCGGGTCGTGCGCCGCGGCCGGCTCAGCCGCGCCCAGCTCGACGTGGCGCCGCTGAGCAGCAAGGACATCACGGTGCCGGTGAAGCTGCCGGCCGCTCCCGCGCCCGGCGCCGAGTACTTCCTCCAGCTCTCCTTCACGACCAGGGAGCGCACTCTCTGGGCGGACGCCGGGTTCGAGGTGGCCCGCGTACAACTGCCGCTCGACGCGGGCAGCCCCGACGTGGTCCCCGTCCCGCTCGCGCACGTGCCCGCGCTGGCCTACGAGGACGGGGACGCGGCCGTCACCGTGACCGGCGCGCAGGGGCTCAGGGCCGTCGTCGACAAGGCGACCGGCCTCCTCACCACGTACGAGTCGGCGGGCACCCGGCTCCTCACCTCGGGAGCGGTCCCCAACTTCTGGCGCGCGCCGACCGACAACGACCGCGGCAACGGCCAGCACACCCGCAACCAGACCTGGCGGGACGCGGGCGCGCGGCGCGAGGTCACCGGAGTGACGGTGCGGGCGCTCGGCGACCGGGCGGTGGAGATCACCGTCAAGGGCACCCTGCCGACGACGACCGCCTCGGCCTACAGCACCACCTACACCGTCTTCGGCAACGGCGAGATCAAGGTCGACAACACCCTCCACCCGGGCGCCGCGGACCTGCCCTACCTCCCTGAGGTCGGCACGATCCTGCACCTGCCCGCGGCCTTCGAGCAGCTGCACTACTACGGCCGCGGCCCCGAGGAGAACCACTGGGACCGCAACGACGGTACCGACGTGGGCCGTTGGTCCTCCACCGTCCGCGACCAGTGGACCCCGTACCTGCGCCCGCAGGAGAATGGGAACAAGACCGACGTGCGCTGGGCGGCGCTCACCGACCGGCGCGGGCGGGGCCTGCTCGTCCACGGCGAGGGCCTCCTGGAGATCAACGCCTCGCACGTCACGCCCGAGGACCTCTCCGTCGGCGCCCGCCACGACTACCAGCTGACCCCGCGCGACGAGGTCGTCCTGCGGGTCAACCACCGGCAGATGGGCGTCGGCGGCGACAACAGCTGGGGCGCGCACACGCACGACGCGTACAAGCTCTTCGCCGACCGCGACTACGCGTACACCTACCGGTTGCGGCCGATCACCGACCTCGACCAGGCGCAGGAGGTGGCCCGGAAACCGACGGCGACGAAGTAACCGGGCCGTCGACGCGAGGGGCGCGACGGTGGCAGCCGTCGCGCCCCTCCCCGGTCAGCCGGGCCGCTCCCCGAGCCTCGCGGCCACGCCGTCCAGCACCCACTCCAGGCCGGTCGCGAACGTGGTCGCCGCGTCGATGTCCGTGCCGTCGTGCACCGCCCTGGACAGCGCCGGGAAGCGGCCGGTGGCCAGCAGGCGTGTCACGTGCGGGCCCGAGGCGCGCTGCCATTCGCGCTCGGACAGGCCGCTGGTCCGCTCGGCCCGCAGGTGCGCGACCTCGCGTCTGATCGCCCCGGTGGTGTAGGCGCTGACCGTCTCCACGGCGCGCAGGACGGTGTCGATGCCGGCGAGCCCGTCGAGGGCGGCGAGCGTCGCCTCCGTCACCGCGAGCCGGTTCGGCCCCAGGGCGGGACGGCCGCCGAGCAGATCGGCCAGCCACTCGTGGCGCAGGGCGGCCCGCCGGGTGCGGTGGGCGAGCCCCTCCAGCGCCTCCCGCCAGTCGCCGGCGGGCGCCTCGGGGGCGATCTCCGCGTGGACCGCGTCCACCATGAGGTCGAACAGCTCGTCCTTGGTGGCGATGAAGCCGTACAGCCGCATGGGTCCCGCGCCCAGCCGGGCGGCGACCTTGCGCAGCGACACCGCTTCGAGCCCGCCCTCGTCGGCCAGGGCGACCGCCGCGGTGACGATCCGCCCGCGGTCGAGCGGGACGGGGCGATCCGGCGGCTCCGGCCGGTCCCAGACAGTCATGATCACATCGTACTCTTGCGATGCGCTGTATCGAGGAAATACAGTGTATCGATATGAGGCAACGCATCGCCGCCATCGGGAGCGGCCCGGCCGGACTGACCTTCGCGCGCGTCCTGCACCGCCACGGCCACCCCGTCACCGTCCTGGAACGCGACGCCGGCCCCGCCGCCCGCCCGCCGGGCGGCACCCTCGACCTGCACGAAGGCCTCGGTCAGCGCGCGCTGGCCAAGGCGGGACTGCTCGCCGGGTTCGAGGCGCTGTCCCGCCCCGAGGGGCAGGCGATGCGCATCCTCGACACGGACGGCACCGTCCTGCGCGACTGGCGGCCGCGCCCGCACGAGCGCGCCAACCCGGAGATCGACCGCGGCGACCTCCGTGACCTGCTGCTCGGCCCGCTCGACGTCCGCTGGGGGCAGGAGGTGACCCGAGTGGTGCCCGGGGCCCGGGACGGCGTGCGGGTCCACTTCGCGGACGGGCACCAGGAGACGTTCGATCTCGTGGTCGGCGCGGACGGCGCCCGGTCCAGGACCCGCCCGGCGCTCTCGCCGGTGACACCGCACTACACGGGCGTCACGGCGGTCGAGACCTCCCTGGACGACGTCGACACCCGCCACCCCGCGCTCGCCCGGCTCATCGGCGACGGCTCGCTGGCCGTGTACGGGGCGAACCGGGCCCTGGTCGCCCAGCGCAACAGCGGCGGCCACGTCAAGGTGTACGCCCAGTTCCGCGCCCCGCTGGACTGGCGGGCGGAGCTGGACCCGGCCGACGCCGAGGCCGTGCGGTCCGCGGTGCTGCGCCTCTTCGACGGCTGGGCCGCGCCCGTCCGCGACCTCTTCCGCCTCGGTACCACGTACGTCCGGCGCCCCCTGCACGTCCTGCCCGTCTCCCACACCTGGACCCACGTCCCCGGCATCACGCTGCTGGGTGACGCCGCGCACCTGATGCCGCCGCTCGGAGCGGGCGCCAACCTCGCCATGCTGGAGGGCGCCGAACTCGCCGAGGCCCTCGCCGCCGCCCCCGACGACCCCGACGCGGCCGTCCGCGCCTTCGAGGAACGGATGTGGGCCCGGGCCACCCGGTGGGCGACGATGACCGCGGCGGGCCTGGAACGCCTCGTGAGCCCGGACCCGCGCGCGGCCCTCGCCCTCTTCGACGAGGTCCAGCCGGGCTGAGACCGTGCCGGACTGCCCGTACGGGCCATCCCGGCGTGCCGCGCGCCGCGGGCACCACTGGAATGGACGCGTGCCCCTCGCGACCGCGGTGCCCGCCCTCTCCGCACCGGACGACTGCCTCGCCCGCAACGACTGGATCTGCGGCGCCTACCTGAGCACGCGCCGCCACATCCTCCTCGACGCCGTCGTGCAGCACCTGCAGATCACCCTCGTCGCCGTGGCGATCGCCCTCGTCATCGCCGTGCCGCTGGCCGTCGTCGCCCGCAGATGGGGGTGGGCCGCCGGCCCCGTGCTCGCCCTGACCACGGTGCTCTACACGATCCCGTCCCTGGCCATGTTCTCGCTGCTGCTGCCCGCCTACGGGCTCTCCGCCACCCTCGTCGTCGCCGGGCTCGTGCTGTACTCCCTCACCCTGCTCGTGCGCAACATCCTCGCCGGGCTGCGCGCCGTGCCCGAGGAGACCCGGCAGGCCGCCCGCGGCATGGGCTACGGCCCGATCCGGCTGCTGCTCACCGTCGAACTGCCCCTCGCGCTGCCCGCCGCCCTGGCCGGCCTGCGCATCGCGACCGTCTCGGCCGTCTCCCTCGTCACCGTCGGCGCCATCGTCGGCCACGGCGGACTCGGCAACCTCATCTACGCCGGGATGAACACCTACTTCAAGGCGCAGGTGCTCACCGCCTCCGTGCTCTGCGTCGTCATCGCCGTCGCCGCCGACCTGGTGCTGCTCGGCGTCGGGCACCTCCTGACCCCCTGGACGAGAGCGAGCCGCGCGTGAAGACCCTCACCGACGCCTGGGACTGGCTCGCCGACTCCGCGCACTGGTCCGGCGACGACGGCATCTGGCACCGCCTCACCCAGCACCTCGTGCTCACGCTCGTCTGCCTCGTCATCAGCTGCCTGATCGCCCTGCCCGTCGCCCTCGTCCTCGGCCACCTCGGCAAGGGCGGGGCGCTCGCCGTCAACATCTCCAACGTGGGCCGCGCCGTGCCCACCTTCGCCGTCCTCGTACTGCTGCTCCTCACCCCGCTCGGACAGTACGGCGAAGGACCCACCGTCGTCGCCCTCGTCCTGTTCGCCGTGCCACCGCTGCTCACCAACGCCTACGTGGGCATGCGCGGCGTCGACCGGGAAGTGGTCAGGGCCGCGCGCGGGATGGGCATGACCGGACGGCAGATGCTGCTGCGGGTGGAGGCCCCGCTCGCCCTGCCGATGATCTTCAACGGGGTGCGGATCGCGGCCGTGCAGCTCGTCGCCACCGCCACCATCGCCGCCCTCGCCGGCGGCGGCGGCCTCGGGCGCATCATCACCGCCGGGTTCAACCTCGCGAGCACCCCGCAGGTCGTCGCGGGCGCCGTGCTCGTCGCCGTCTTCGCGCTGATCGTCGAAGGGCTCTTCGAGATCGCCGAACGGCTCGCTCCCGCCTGGGCCCGCGGGAACGCCGGATGAGCGCCCCGCTGCGCCGGCTCGCGGCGGCGCTCGCCCCCCTCCTGCTCGTCGCCGGCTGCGCCACCGGGCCCTCCCTGGAGACACAGGGCAAGGTGACGGCGCCCCCCGGCGACAGCAAGCACCTCGTCATCGGCTCCGCCGGATTCACCGAGAGCGACCTGCTCGCCACCATGTACGCGCTGCTCCTGCGCGACGCCGGCTACACCACCGAGATCCTCTCCGTCGCCAACCGCGAACTGTACGAACCCGCCCTGGAGTCCGGCCAGATCGACGTCGTCCCGGAGTACGCCGCCACCTTCGCCGACTGGCTCGGCGCCAAGACCCACGGGGCCGACGCCGAGCCGGTCGGCTCCCCGGACCTCGGCGCCACCATGAAGGGCCTGCGCGCGCTCGCCCGGCCGCGCGGCCTCGTCGTCCTCGACCCCGGCAGGGCCGTCGACCAGAACGCCTTCGCCGTCGCCCGCTCCTACGCCGCCGAGCACCGGCTCAGGACACTCAGCGACCTCGGCGCCGCCGGCCTCGGCGTGCGGCTCGCCGCCGGCGACGAATGCGTGCAACGCCCCTACTGCGAACCCGGGTTGAAGAAGGTCTACGGGATCGACATCACCGGCGTGGACCCCAAGGGCGTCGGCACCACGCAGTCCAAGAAGGCCGTGCAGAACGGGCAGGCCCAGATGGTGCTGACCACGAGCACCGACGCCACGCTCGCCGACTTCTCCCTCGTGCTGCTCGCCGACGACAAGAAGCTCCAGAACGCCGACTACATCGTGCCCGTCGTGAACCGCGCCCGCGCCGGCAGCCAGAAGGTCGCCGCGGCCCTGGGCGCGCTCAACCCCGTGCTGACCACCAAGGACCTGGCCGCCATGAACCAGCAGGTCGACAGCTGGCGGCGGCTGCCCGAGGACGTCGCCCGCGACTACCTCAAGGACAAGGGGCTCCTCACGTAGGCGCCATGGCCGGGCGGGTGTGCCGGGGCCGGAACGCGGGAACGCGAGCCTCCCCTCCGATGGACCCCCTGAACAGGAACGCCATGGACTCAGCCGTCGTCGTCGGCGCGGGCGTGCTCGGCGCCTGCGTCAGCTACCACCTCGCCCGCGCGGGCGTCCGGGTCGTCGTCGTGGAGGCGGCCCGGCCCGCGGCCGGCACCTCCGGCGCCACGTTCTCCGCCGACGTGACCCACCTGAAGACCCCGTACGCCTACTACCGCCTCAACCGGCAGGGCTCCGAGGAGCACCGGCAGCTCTCCGCCGCGCTCGACGGGCCGGCCTGGCGCCGTCCCGCACCGCTGCTGCAGTGGGCCGACGACGACGCGGCCCACCAGGCGCTGCGGGCCCGCGCCTCGCGGGTCCGCGGCTGGGGCCACGCCTGCCACCTCGCCCCGCCGTCAGTCCTGCGCGACCTGGCCCCGGCCGTCGACCCCGCGGCCTGCGGCGCTGACGAGATCGTGGTGCACACGGACACCTGCTGGTTCGACGCGCCGCGCTTCGTCCACGCCTTGTTGGACGCCGCCGTGCGGCACGGCGCCGAGACCCACCACGGGGTCACCGTCACCGGCCTGACACGGACCGGCGGCCGCATCACCGGCGTCCGGGCGGGCGCCCGCTCCTGGAGCGCCGACACCGTCGTCAACTGCGCGGGCCCCGGGGCCCGCGGGATCGCCGCGCTCGCCGGGGTACGGCTGCCGCTGCGGCAGGTCCCCGGCCTCGTCATCGAGAGCGAACCGCTCGCCGGGGGCCCGCTCACCGCCATCGTCGCCGCGCCCGGCATCGACCTGCGGCCCACGCCAGGCGGCGGGGTACTGGCCCTGTCCTGGGACATCGACGCCCGGCTCGGCGGCACCGCGGAGCCGGTGGCCGACGGGCTCCCGCAGGAGTTGCGGCGCCGCGCCGCCACCGTCCTGCCGGACCTGGCACGGGCCCGGATCCTGGACGCCCGGATCGGCGTGCGGCCCGTCCCGGCCGACGGGCTGCCCCTGGTCGGGGAGGCGCCCCAGGCGCCCGGCCTCTACCACCTGGTGTCGCACAGCGCGGTCACCCTGGCCCCGGTCCTCGGCCGGCTCGCCGCGCACGAGATCACCACCGGGCGGGCCGCCGCCGCACTCGCCCCCTACCGTCCGGACCGGGCCGCCCCCGACGACGTACAGGACGAGAACCTGCGCGCGATGGACGACCGGCGGCCGCACGCCGCACCGTGAGACCCGGCGGACACACCGGCACCGGGCCTCGCCCCGGCCGGCCGCTCAGGCGTCCGCGACCGAGTCGAACTCCACCTCGTCCCGGCCGACCCCCTGGGCGTCCGCGTCGACCGAGCGGCGCAGCGCCTCGTGCAGCTTCGCCGGGGTGAGCACCCCCAGGAAGCGGGAGCCGTCCAGGACCGCGACCCAGCCCGCGTCGTGCTGGAGCATCACGCCGAACGCCTGCTTGAGCGGGGCGCCGACCGGTACCCACGCGTTCATCCGGTGCGCGAGGTCCCCGACCCGCCCCTCGGGCCCGGCGAGCGCGGCCTCGTCGAGACCGATCCAGCCGTGCAGATCGCCCCCCTCGTCCAGGACCACGGCCCAGCGCGCCCCCGCGCCGCGCATCCGGGCCGCCGCCTGCGCCGTGGACTCGCCGAGCCGCGCCACCGCCGGCTGCTCCAGGTCGTCCGGCTCGATCTCGGTGACCGACAGGCGCTTGAGGCCGCGGTCCGCGCCGACGAACTCGGCGACGTACGGCGTCGCGGGCGTGCCGAGGACCGCGCCCGGCGTGTCGTACTGCTCGATGCGGCCCTGTCCGTACACCGCGATCCGGTCGCCGAGCCGGACCGCCTCCTCGATGTCGTGCGTGACCAGCAGCACCGTCTTGCGCACCGCCGCCTGCATCCGCAGGAACTCGTCCTGCAACTGCTCGCGCACCACCGGGTCGACGGCGCCGAACGGTTCGTCCATCAGGAGCACCGGCGGGTCCGCGGCGAGCGCCCGGGCCACGCCGACGCGCTGGCGCTGGCCGCCCGAGAGCTGCGCGGGGTAGCGGCCGCCGAACGTCTTCGGGTCCAGGCCCACCAGATCGAGCAGCTCGGCGGCGCGCGCCCGGGCCTTCGCCTTCTTCCAGCCGATCAGCGCGGGCACGGTCGCCGTGTTGTCGAGGACGGTGCGGTGCGGGAAGAGGCCGACCTGCTGGATGACGTAGCCGATGCGGCGGCGCAGCCGCACCGGATCGAGCGTGGCGATGTCCTCGCCGTCGACGTGGATGTGGCCGGACGTCGGCTCGATGAGCCGGTTGACCATCATCATCGTGGTGGTCTTGCCGCAGCCGGACGGGCCGACGAGCGTGACCAGTTCGCCCTCGGCGACCTCGAAGGAGAGGCCGTCCACCGCCGTCGTGCCGTCCGCGTACCGCTTGGTGACCTGATCGAACCGGATCATGGGCTCAACGTAACCGCGCCCGTCACTCCTCGCTCACCAGGATCACCTCCAGGGTGCGCGGACCGTGCACCCCCTCGACCCGGTCCAGTTCGATGTCGCTGGTCGCGGACGGGCCAGAGATCCAGGTCAGCGGGCGGGCCGGATCGAGCCGTCCGAGGGCCTGCGGGACCGAGGAGACGACCTGCGCGGGCACCCGGACCACGCAGATGTGGTGGTCGGGGACGAGCGTGATGCGACGGCGCCCCTGGTCGGGGGAGCCGTCGAGGACGATCGTGCCGGTCTCGGCGATCGCGAGCGCGCAGCCGGTCACCACGCTCTGCACGCGGTCGAGTTCCGCCGCGGTGCTGAGCGCCCGGTCGTGGACGCGCGGCGGGCCGGCGGCCGGCAGCCACTCCGGCGGCAGCCCCGGCGGGACCAGCACCGTCCCCGGCCCCCGCCGCGCCAGCAGCCGCATGATCAGGTTCGGCAGCTCCTCGGTGTCGCACCGGTGCACCAGCGCCCGGTAGTCCGCCAGGTTCTCGGCGAGCAGCTCGACCGTCTGCCCGGTCGTCCGGGAGCCGTGCTCGCGCAGATAGCCCCGGTCGATGTCGGTGCCGTACGTCGCCGGGGGCCCGGCCGGGCCGCCGAGCGCCCGCCGCACCCGGCCCAGGATCACGTCCCTGCTGCTCACTTCCGCGTGTCCTTCCCTTCGCGTCCGCCGTTCGTCCGCTGCCACCAGTCGCGGAAGGGTTCCGCCGGCACCTCCGGCAGGTCCCGGGTCGCCGTCCACGCCCGGCCTGGCCCCGGCACCGTCCGCGGATGGAAGCGGCGGGTGCGCGAGGCGAGGCGCTGGCCGGTGCCGAGCACCCCCGGGTGGGTGAACGCCCAGCGGGCCGCGCGCATCGCGGCCCGCTCCGCCGCGTGCCCCTTCGCCGGCCGCAGCGTCACCTTCGCGCCGCGCCGGGTCGCCTCGCCGCCCTGGACGACCCGCTCGCGCAGGTGCACCAGCACCTCGGGGATGTCGATGGCGACCGGGCACACCTCGTAACAGGCGCCGCACAGCGAGGACGCGTAGGGGAGCGAGGCGTCGATCTCGCCGGCCGTGCCCCGGAGTTGCGGGCTGAGGATGGCGCCGATCGGGCCCGGGTAGACCGAGCCGTAGGCATGGCCGCCCGCCCGCTCGTACACCGGGCACACGTTCAGGCAGGCCGAGCAGCGGATGCAGCGCAGGGCCTGGCGCCCGACCTCGTCGGCGAGCGTGTCGGTGCGGCCGTTGTCCAGCAGGACCAGGTGGAAGGTGGTCGGGCCGTCGGAGTCGGTGGTGCCGGTCCAGGTGGAGGTGTAGGGGTTCATGCGCTCCGCGGTCGAGGAGCGCGGCAGCGTCTGCAGGAACACCTCCAGGTCCTGCCAGGCCGGCACGAGCTTCTCGATGCCGACGACCGAGATCAGCGTCTCGGGCAGGGTCAGGCACATCCGGCCGTTGCCCTCGGACTCGACGACGACGAGGGTGCCGGTCTCGGCGACCATGAAGTTGGCGCCGGAGATGCCGACCTTGGCGCGCAGGAACTTCTCCCGCAGGTGCAGCCGGGCCGCCTCGGCCAGCTCGGCGGGGGTGTCGGTGAGCCCCTCGGGCGCCGGCCGGCCCCAACGGCCCATCTCCCGCTCGAAGATGGCGCGGATCTCGCCGCGGTTGCGGTGGATCGCCGGGACGAGGATGTGCGAGGGCCGGTCCTCGCCGAGCTGCACGATCAGCTCGGCGAGGTCGGTCTCGTACGCGGCGATCCCGGCCTCCGCGAGGGCTTCGTTGAGCCCGATCTCCTGCGTGGCCATCGACTTGACCTTGACGACCTCCGTCTCGCCCGTCTCCTGGACGAGCCGGGTGACGATCCGGTTGGCCTCGGCGGCGTCGGCGGCCCAGTGCACGGTGCCGCCCGCCGCCGTCACCGACTCCTCCAGCCGGAGGAGGTAGTGGTCGAGATGGCGCAGGGTGTGGTCCTTGATCTGCTTGCCCGCCTCGCGCAGCAGCATCCAGTCGTCGAGCTCGGAGACCGCGCGGGCCCGCTTGTCCCGGATGGTGTGGGTGGCGTGCTTCAGGTTGGCGCGCAGCGTCGTGTTCCGCACGGCGTCGTGCGCGGCCTTCGGGAACGCGGGCATCCCCACGAACGTGCCGCTCATGTCAGGGGGCCCCCTTCGGTGCTCGCCAGGATCTCCGCGATGTGGACCGGCCGCAGCTCCGTGCGGAGCCGGCTCATCGTGCCGCCGAGGTGCATCAGGCACGAGTTGTCGGCGGCGCACAGCACGTCCGCGCCGGTCGACTCGGCGTTGCGGATCTTGTCGGCGCCCATCGCCGCCGAGACGTCGGAGTTCTTCACGGCGAACGTGCCACCGAAGCCGCAGCACTCCTGCGCGCCCGGCAGCTCCACCAGGTCGAGCCCCCTGACCGCCCGCAGGAGTCGGGTGGGCCGGTCGCCGAGGCCCAGCGAGCGCAGACCGTGGCAGGTCGGGTGGTAGGTCACCTTGTGCGGGTAGTACGCGCCGACGTCGGTCACCTTCAGGACGTCGACCAGGAACTCGGTCAGCTCGTACGTCTTCGGGACCACCGGCGCGAGAGCCGTCGCCAGGGTGCCGCCGCGGCCCTCCGCGCGGGCCCGCTCGCCCATCCGCGGGTACAGCTCACGCACCATCGCCGCGCAGGACCCGGACGGCGTGACGACCGCGTCGTACGCGCCGGAGCCGAGGCCCGGAGCGAAGACATCGGAGAAGTGACGGGCGAGCGGCTCGGCCTCGTGCCGGTAGCCGGTGTTGTAGTGGGCCTGCCCGCAACAGGTCTGGGCGGCCGGGAAGTCCACGTCCACGCCGAGTCTGGTCAGCAGTTTCACCACGGCTCTGCCGGTGTCCGGATAGAGCGTGTCGTTGACACAGGTGAGGAAGAGCGCGACACGCATCGTGGCCCCTTCGGTCGGCGGTGCGGACGGGACATCGGACGGGTGCAGGGTACGTCGTGCGCGGGGCCGGGTCACGGGGCGGTGACCCGGGCCTCGGCCGCGGCCCACGGGGCGGCCGGGCCGCGCGGGGTGTAGCGGGTCAGCGCCTGGGTGCCGGCCACCAGGCGGCGGGCCGCCGCCCGGTCGCCGAGGACGCCGTCGGCGCGGGCCTGCACGAGGACGTTGCCCAGTGCGGCGGCCTCCGCGGGGCCCGCCACCACCGGCAGCCCGCAGGCGTCCGCGGTCAGCTGGCACAGCAGGGCGTTGCGGGCGCCGCCGCCGACGACGTGCACGACGTCCACGGGCCGGTCGGCCAGGCGCGCCGCCTGCGCGACGGCCCGGCGGTGGGCGAGCGCCAGCGAGTCGAGGATGCAGCGGGTCGTCTCCGCCCGGGTGCGGGGCTCGGGCTGGCCCGAGGCGCGGCAGGCGGCGGCGATCCGCTCCGGCATGGCGCCGGGCGCGAGGAAGGCGGCGGCGCCCGCGTCGACGACCGAGCGCAGCCCCCGCGCCCGGCCCGCCGCGCGCACGAGCGGCGTCACGTCCGGCTCGCCCCACGCGCGCTGGCACTCCTGGAGCAGCCACAGGCCCATGATGTTGCGCAGGTAGCGGACCGTCCCGTCGACGCCCAGCTCGTTGGTGAAGTTCGCGGCGCGGCTCTCCTCGGTGAGGACGGGCGCGTCGAGTTCGAGTCCGGCCAGGGACCAGGTGCCGGTGGAGATGTAGGCGAAGTGCTCACCCTCGGCGGCCGGGACGGCGGCGACGGCCGATGCGGTGTCGTGCGAGGCGACGGCGGTCACCGGGACGGGGCCGGTGAGACCCGTCTCGTCGAGCACGTGCGCGAGCAGCTCGCCCGCCCGCTCGCCCGGGCGGCGCAGCGGCGCGAAGAGGCCCAGGTCGATGCCGGCGCGGGCCGCGATCCCGTACGCCCAGTCACCCGTGCGCGGGTCGATCAGCTGGGTGGTGGAGGCGTTCGTCAGCTCGGTGCCCTGCTCGCCCGTGAGCCAGTAGGTGAGCAGGTCCGGAATGAGCAACGCGCGGTGCGCTGCGCGGAGTTGTGTCGTGTCGCGGGCCGCGGTCAGCTGGTACAGGGTGTTGAACGGGGCGTACTGAATGCCTGTCGTGGCGTACAGCTCGGCCGGGGGGAGGGTCGCCCGGAGTGTCTGCGCGGTGTGCTCCGTGCGGGTGTCCCGGTAGTGGAACGGGTTGCCGAGGAGGGCGCCGTCCGCGTCGAGCAGACCGTAGTCGACGGCCCAGCTGTCGATGCCGAGGGAGCGGACCTGGCCCGCTCTGCGGAGTCCTTCCAGGACGCCCGCGTAGAGGCCGAGGATGTCCCAGTGGAGGGCGGGGCCGGTGCGGACGGGTCTGTTCGGGAACCGGTGGGCCTCGCTGAGGCGCAGGGTGGCCGGGGTGACCTGGGCCGTGATGACTCGGCCGCTCGACGCGCCCAGGTCTATCGCGGCGTAGGGAGTGGTGGGCATGGGGTCGCCTTCGCGCCGTGGGAGGTGGGTGAAGAGGGCGTGTGCGGGGTGTCGCGGGCTGGTCGCGCAGTTCCCCGCGCCCCTGGCGGGGCGTCGGTTGCCGGAGTGCGGCCCTGCGCGGGCAGGACATGGCTCGCGCCCCGCCACCCCTGTCACCTCAGGAACGCCGCCGCGACCCCCGCGTCCACCGGGACGTGCAGGCCCGTCGTGTGGGTCAGGTCGCCGCCGGTCAGGGCGAACACCGCGTTCGCCACGTGCTCGGGCAGGACCTCCCGCTTGAGCAGCGTGCGCTGCGCGTAGAACTCGCCGAGCTTCTCCTCCTCGATGCCGTACGTGGCCGCGCGCTGCGCGCCCCAGCCGCCCGCGAAGATGCCGGAGCCGCGCACGACACCGTCCGGGTTGACGCCGTTGACCCGGATGCCGTCGCCGCCCAACTCGGCTGCGAGCAGCCGCACCTGATGAGCCTGGTCCGCCTTCGTGGCCGAGTAGGCGACATTGTTCGGGCCCGCGAAGACCGCGTTCTTGGAGGCGATGTAGACGATGTCGCCGCCCATGCCCTGCTGCCGCATGACGCGGGCCGCCTCGCGCGAGACGAGGAACGAGCCACGGGCCATGATGGCGTGCTGGAGGTCCCAGTCCGCGGCGGTGGTCTCCAGGAGCGGCTTGGAGATGGAGATGCCCGCGTTGTTGACGACCAGGTCGACGCCGCCGAACGCGAGCGCCGCCGCCCGGAACGCCTCGGCGATCTGCTCCTCCGAGGTGACGTCGACGGTGACCGCCACGGCCCGGTCGGGGCCGCCCAGTTCCTCCGCGACGGCGGCGGCGCCCTCGGCGTTCAGGTCGGCGACGACGACGCAGGCGCCCTCGGCGGCGAGGCGGTGCGCGATGGCCTTGCCGATGCCGCTGCCCGCGCCCGTGACCAGCGCGACCCGCGTGGCCAGCGCCTTCGGCTCCGGCATCCGCCGCAGTTTGGCCTCTTCGAGGGCCCAGTACTCGATCCGGAACTTCTCCGACTCCTCGATGGGCGCGTACGTGGAGACGGCCTCGGCGCCCCGCATCACGTTGACGGCGTTCAGGTAGAACTCGCCCGCCACCCGCGCCGTCTGCTTGTCCTTGCCGAAGCTGAACATGCCGATGCCGGGCACGAGCACGATCGCCGGGTCAGCGCCGCGCATCGCGGGGGAGTCCGCCGAGGCATGGCGCGTGTAGTACGCCGCGTACTCCTCGCGGTAGGCGGCGTGCAGCTCCGTCAACCGGGCCGCCACAGCGTCGAGTCCGGCGGTCGGGGGCAGATCGAGGACGAGCGGGCGCACCTTCGTGCGCAGGAAGTGGTCCGGGCAGGAGGTGCCGAGGGCGGCGAGGCGCGGGTGCTCGGCGCGGGCCAGGAAGTCGAGCACGGTCTGCGAGTCGTCGAAGTGGCCGACCTGGGGGCGGTCGTGGGAGGCGAGGCCGCGGACGAGCGGTGCCAGTGCGGCCGCCCGCGCCCGGCGCTCGGCCGTGTCCAGGGCCGCGTAGCCCTCGACGACGGGACCGAACGGTTCGGGCCTGCCGCGCTCGGCGAGGAACGTCTCGGCGGTGCGGATGATGAACAGGGAGTTCGCCTCGCACTCCTCGGCGGTGGCGCCCCACGCGGTGATGCCGTGACCGCCCAGGACGCAGCCGACGGCTTGCGGATGGGCGGACTTGATCTCCGCGATGTCCAGGCCCAGCTGGAATCCGGGGCGCCGCCACGGCACCCACACCACCTTGTCGCCGAAGCACGCGGCGGTCAGCTTCTCGCCGTCGGCGGCGCAGGCCAGGGCGATGCCGGAGTCGGGGTGCAGGTGGTCGACGTGGGCGGCGTCCACCAGAGCGTGCATCGCGGTGTCGATGGACGGGGCGGCGCCGCCCTTGCCGTGCAGGCAGTAGTCGAACGCGGCGACCATCTCGTCCTCGCGCTCCACCCCCGGGTACACCGCGGTGAGCGCGCGCAGCCGGTCCAGGCGCAGCGCGGCGAGCCCGGCCCCGGTGAGGGTGCCCAGATCGCCGCCGGAGCCCTTGACCCACATCAGCTCGACGTCGCCGCCGGTCACCGGGTCGGTGGCGGTGCCTTTGGCGGAGGTGTTGCCGCCTGCGTAGTTGGTGTTGCGGGGGTCGGCGCCGAGCCGGTTCGAGCGCGCGAGCAGGGCGCTGACTTCGGGGTGCGTAGACATGCGGTGATCGGTCCCTTTGCGTGTGGGTTCTGGCTGCGGGGCGCCCCGGTGGGGCGCGGGGAACTGCGCGAGCGACCACGGGCGCGGCGCGGCCGCCCGCCCCGGCCCCCGGCAGACGCCTCGGTCAGGCCCCCCACCCCGCCTGTTCGCCGCCCACGCGCTCGGCCACGATCCGCTCCTGCCAGCCACTGGCGTGGTACGCCGCGACGGGGTCCGGGTGCAGGCCCTGCTCCTCGCGCAGTTCCCGCAACAGAGGACGCACGTCGGTGTTGTACGCGTCCATGAGCGCGGCGTTGGCGGCGAGGACGTCGCCCTCGCGCTGGGCCGCGGCGAGCGCGTCGCGGTCGACCAAGAGCGCCTTGGCGGTCGCCTCCTGCACGTTCAGCACCGAGCGGATGACCGCGGGGATCTTCGCCTCGATGTTGTGGCACTGGTCGAGCATGAACGCCACGTCCGTCTCCGCGTCGAAGCCGCCGTTCTGGGCGACCTCGTGCAGGATGCGGAAGAGCTGGAAGGGGTCGGCGGAGCCCACCATCAGGTCGTCGTCCGCGTAGAAGCGGGAGTTGAAGTCGAAGCCGCCGAGCCGCCCCTCGCGCAGCAGCAGCGCCACGATGAACTCGATGTTGGTGCCGGGCGCGTGGTGGCCGGTGTCGACCACGACCCGCGCGCGCTCGCCGAGCTTGAGGCACTGCAGGTACGAGGTGCCCCAGTCCGGCACGTCCGTCGTGTAGAAGGCGGGCTCGAACAGCTTGTACTCCAGAAGCAGGCGCTGGTCGTCGCCGAGCCGCTCGTAGACCGTCGCGAGGGACTCCGCGAGCCGGTCCTGGCGGGCCACGATGTCGTCCTGGCCGGGGTAGTTGGTGCCGTCGGCGAGCCACAGCTTCAGGTCCGTGGAGCCGGTCGCGTCCATGATGTCGACGCACTCCAGCAGGTGCCCCACCGCCTTGCGGCGCACCCTGGGGTCGGGGTGGCAGACGCTGCCGAGCTTGTAGTCGTCGTCCTGGAAGGTGTTGGAGTTGATGGTGCCGAGGGCGACACCGCGCTCCTTGGCGTAGGCGGCGAGCGCCGCGTAGTCGTCGACGGCGTCCCACGGGATGTGCAGCGCCACCTTGGGCGCGATACCGGTGAACTCGTGCACCTTCGCCGCGTCGTCCAGCTTCTCCCGAGCCGTGCGCGGCACGCCGGCCTGGGCGAACACCTTGAACCGGGTGCCGGAGTTGCCGTAGCCCCAGGACGGCGTCTCGATCCGCTGGCCGGCGAGTGCGGCCTTGACGGCAGCAAAGTCAGGCATGTCCACCTCTGAGTGCGTGAATCGATTCACTTCGCTGGGGAAGTTAACCCCGCGGGAACGGGGCGTCAAGGGGTCCGGCAGGCGGCCAAGTGCGTTACGCAATCGTGCTGTTGCCGGGTTCTCCCCGGTCGTCCCCGCTCTCTCCTCGCAGTTCACGGCGGAGCGAGAGCGGCGAAGAGGGCAATTCGCCCCGGCGCGGAACAGCGGCTGCGTTCCCGCCTCTTGACCTCCCCGGAGGACCGGAGCTAGCTTCCGGGCAACTTCACTGAAACATTTCACAGCCGGTGGTGGCCACTTGGCGCCCGGCGCCCGGAACACTGCCGTGCACGCGGCACGGCCGGGCCCACTCCCGCACACTCACGGAGACACGCAATGACGCATCCTGAACCGGGGACCGTCCCGGTGCTCGCGCTGGAGGGGGTGAGCAAGTCCTTCGGCGCGGTGCGCGCCCTGCGCGGCGTCAGCCTGCGGCTGTACGCCGGAGAGGCGCACGCCCTCGCCGGTGAGAACGGCGCGGGCAAGTCGACCCTCATCAAAGCCCTCGCCGGGGTGCACAGGCCCGACACCGGCACGGTCCTGCTCGACGGCGCTCCGGTGGAGTTCCACGGCCCCGCCGACGCCCGGGACGCCGGCGTCGCCGTCATCTACCAGGAGCCCACGCTCTTCCCCGACCTGTCCATCGCCGAGAACATCTTCATGGGCCGCCAGCCGCGCCGCTCCCTTCGCCGCGTCGACCACCGCGCGGTCAAGGAGGCCACGGCCGCACTCTTCAAGCGGCTCGGTGTCGCGCTCGACCCGGACCAGCCCGCGCGCGGCCTGTCCATCGCCGACCAGCAGCTCGTCGAGATCGCCAAGGCGCTCTCCTTCGACGCCCGCGTCCTGATCATGGACGAGCCGACCGCCGCGCTCACCGGCAGCGAGGTCGCCCGCCTCTTCGGCGTCGTGCGCACCCTGCGCGAACAGGGCGCCGCCGTGCTGTTCATCTCGCACCGCCTCGAGGAGATCTTCGGGCTGTGCCAGCGTGTCACGACGCTGCGCGACGGCGCCTTCGTCGCCGGCGAACCGCTCGACGGGCTGACCGAGGACGACCTCGTGCGCCGCATGGTCGGCCGCGACCTCGACGAGCTCTACCCCAAGCAGGAGACCGAGATCGGCGACGTCGCCCTGGACGTGCGCCGGCTGACCCGCGAGGGCGTCTTCACCGACGTCTCCTTCACGGTGCGGCGCGGCGAGATCGTCGGCCTCGCCGGACTCGTCGGCGCGGGCCGCAGCGAGGTGGCTCGCGCCGTCTTCGGCGTCGACCGCTTCGACGGCGGCGAGGTCGAGGTGCTCGGCCGCAGGCTCAAGCCCGGCGCCCCGAGCCTCGCCATGCACGCCGGGCTCGCGCTCGTCCCCGAGGACCGCCGCGCCCAGGGCCTAGTGATGGACATGTCCATCGAGCGCAACATCGGCCTGACCGGCTTCGCCGACACCAGCCGCGCCGGACTCATGAACCGCAGGGCCGAGCGCAGCCGCTCCCTCGACTGGTCCGTCAGGCTCCAGGTCAAGTACGCGCGCCTCGCCGACGTCGTCGGCACCCTGTCCGGCGGCAACCAGCAGAAGGTCGTCCTCGCCAAGTGGCTCGCCACCGGCCCGCAGGTGCTCATTGTCGACGAACCGACCCGGGGCATCGACGTCGGCACCAAGGCCGAGGTGCACCGGCTGCTGTCCTCGCTCGCCGCCGAGGGCGTCGCCGTCCTGATGATCTCCTCCGACCTGCCGGAGATCCTCGGCATGGCCGACCGGGTGCTCGTCATGCACGAGGGGCGCCTCGCCGCGGAGTTCTCGCGGGCCGAGGCGGACGAGGAGTCCGTGATGGCCGCGGCCACGGGGAGGGCCGCCTGATGTGCGCCGACTCGTTGTTCGTTGTCGCTCGTTCGTCCGCGGATGCGGATGCGGATGCGGATGCGGGTGCTTCGTGGTTGCTCGCGCCGTTCCTCGCGCCCCCGAGGCACGTAGAGGTGACTGGATCATGACTATCACCGCCCCACCCGTGCACGAGGACACCGCACCGGAACCCACCGCCGGGCGCCGCCTCATCGACAAGGTGTTCAAGGCCCGCGAGATCGCCGTCGCCGGTGTGCTCGTGCTCATGCTGCTCGCCACGCAGGTCTCCAACAGCGAGTTCCTGTCCGAGCAGGGCGTCAAGGACCTCCTGTTGAACGCCACCATCCTGGTCCTCGTCGCCACCGGCCAGGCCGTCGTCGTCATCACCCGCAACGTCGACCTGTCCGTCGGCTCCGTCCTCGGCATCTCCGCGTTCGCCACGGGCGACTACCTGCAAGGCGGTGGCAGTTCGCTGCTCGCCGTCCTCTACGCCGTCGCCGTCGGCGCCCTCTTCGGCGTCCTGAACGGCGCCCTGGTCAGCCTCGGCAAGGTGCCCGCCCTCGTCGTCACCCTCGGCACCCTGTACGTGGTGCGCGGCATCGACTCCATCTGGGTCGGCTCCCAGCAGATCGTCGCCGCCGACCTGCCCGGCTCCTTCGTCGGCTTCGGCCACGACGGCCTGTGGATCGTGCCCTACCTGGCGCTGCTCGCCGTCGCCGTCCTGCTCTGCGTCGGCTACTACCTGCGCAGCTACCGCAGCGGCCGCGACCTGTACGCGCTCGGCTCCAGCCCCGAGGCCGCCTCCCTGGCCGGTATCTCCGTCCGCAAGCGCATCATGACCGCCTACGTGCTGTGCGGCGCGCTCGCCGGACTCGCCGGCGCCCTCTACCTGGCGCGTTTCGGCAACGTCGACTCCGCCACCGGCAACGGCTACGAACTCACCGTCGTCAGCGCCGTCGTCGTCGGCGGCGTCGCCTTCACCGGGGGCTCCGGCACCGTCTACGGCGCGGCCCTCGGCGCCCTGCTGCTGACCTCCATCAACAGCGTCCTGCCCGCCATCGGCGTCAGCTCCGTGTGGGTCACCGCCATCAACGGGATCCTGCTGCTGCTGGCCATCGCCGTCGACCGGATCGTGGCCCTGCGGGTCGCCGCGGTGCTGCGCAAGCAGGCCGCACAGATGAGGAGTGCCCGCCATGCCTGACCGCCCCGAGGCAACATCCCTGAAGAACGCCGTGCGCTGGGACACCGCCGTGGGCGCCCTGCTCGTCGTGCTGCTGCTCTGCTCGTTCTCGTTCGTCGACAACTTCGGCAACGCGCTCAACCTCTCGTTCCTGATCGGCAACACGCTGCCCATCGCCCTGGTCGCGCTGCCCATGACGCTGCTGGTCGTCTCCGGCGAGGTCGACCTGTCGGTGGGCTCCACGGCCGGCCTGTCCGGCGCCGTGATGGGCGCCCTGTGGAACAACGGCATGGCGATCGAGACGATCATCCCGCTCTGCCTGGTCCTCGGCGTCCTGTGCGGCCTGGTCAACGGGGTGCTCGTGACCCGCCTCGGCCTGCCGTCCCTCGCCGTCACCATCGGCACCATGGCCGCCTACCGCGGCATCGCCCAGATCGTCCTCGGCTCCGACTCCGTCACCGACTTCCCCGCGCAGTACCTGGACTTCGGCGCGGGCCGCTTCGGTGACACGTTCCTGCCGTACGCGGCGCTGCCGTTCCTGGTCCTGCTCGCCATCGCCGTGGTCGTGCTGCACGCCACCCGCGTCGGCCGCTCGCTCTTCGCGATCGGCGCCGGCGAGGAGGCGGCCCGCTTCTCCGGCGTCCGCGTCAAGCGGCTCAAGCTCTCCATGTTCGTGACGACCGGCGTGCTCTCCGCGCTGACCGGCGTCTTCTGGGCCCTGCACTACGCCAGCGCCCGCTACGACAACGCCACCGGACTCGAACTCTCCGTCATCGCCGCCGTCCTGCTCGGCGGCATCGACTTCGACGGCGGCAAGGGCACCCTCGGCGGCGCCGTCGCGGGCGTCTTCCTGCTCGGCACGCTCCAGAACGTGATGAGCCTGCTCAACGTCTCCGCGCAGTCCCAGATCGTCGTCACCGGCGTCCTGCTGGTGGTCTCCGTGCTCGCCCCGCGCGTCGGCCGCCAGATCGCGCAGGCCCGGGCCCGCCGCAGGGCGGCCGCGGCCCCGCCGCCGACGGCACCGGCCACCTCGTGACCAGCCCGCCCGCACCCCGACTCCGTACAGCCCACCACCCGTAAGGAACCGCCATGTCCCGGACCGCCACCGCCAGAACCCGCCGACTCACCGCCGCCCTCGCGGTCTCCTCCGTGCTCGTCCTCGGCGCCACCGCCTGCGGCGGCACCACCAAGGACGACGCCGACAAGGAGGCGGCCAGGTCCGACACGGCCGGCAAGGCCGACCCGAACGCGGCGATCAAGAAGGGCCTCACGGTCGCCTTCCTGCCCAAGCAGGTCAACAACCCGTACTTCACCACCTCCGACACCGGCGGCAAGAAGGCCGTCGAGGAGCTCGGCTCGACGTACAAGGAGGTCGGCACCAGCAGCGGCACCGACACCTCCGGGCAGGTCTCCTACGTCAACACCCTCACCCAGCAGCAGGCCGACGCCATCGCCGTCTCCGCGCAGGACCCGGGCGCCCTGTGCACCGCTCTCAAGCAGGCCATGAAGAACGGCGTCAGCGTCGTCACGTACGACTCCGACACCAAGGCCGACTGCCGCGACGTCTTCGTCTCGCAGGCCTCCGCCGAGGACCTCGGCCGCACCCAGGTGCAGCAGCTGGCGCAGCAGATCGGCAACAAGGGCGAGATCGCGATCCTCTCGGCGGCCCAGACGGCCACCAACCAGAACACGTGGATCGACTACATGAAGGACGAGCTGAAGAAGCCCGAGTACAAGGACATCAAGCTCGTCACGACCGCCTACGGCGACGACGACGCCCAGAAGTCGTTCCAGCAGACGCAGGGGCTCCTCCAGGAGCACCCGAAGCTGAAGGGGATCATCTCCCCGACCACCGTCGGCATCAAGGCCGCCGCCCAGTACCTGTCCGGCTCCAAGTACAAGGGCAAGGTCAAGCTGACCGGCCTCGGCACCCCCAACGACATGCGGGCCTACGTCAAGAACGGCACCGTCGAGGTCTTCGAGCTGTGGGACCCGGCCAAGCTGGGCGCCCTCGCCGCGCACACCGCCGTCGCCCTGGAGTCCGGCCGGATCACCGGCAAGGAGGGCGAGAGCTACAAGGCGGGCGATCTCGGCGAGTTCACCATCGGAAAGGACGGCGTCGTCTCCCTCGGCAAGCCGACCGTCTTCGACAAGAAGAACATCGACCAGTACAAGTTCTGAGCCGCGAGGGGACGGGAGGGGGCTCCATGACGGACACGCAGCGCGTCTGTTTCCTGCTGAAGGTCAGGGCCGACCGCGTCGACGAGTACCGCGCGTGCCACCAGGACGTGTGGCAGGAGATGCGCCAGGCACTGACCGCCGCCGGCTGGCACAACTACTCGCTCTTCCTGCGCGAGGACGGCCTGCTCGTCGGCTACCTGGAGACGGCCGACTTCGACGCGGCGCGCGCCGCCATGGACGCCACCGACGTCAACGCCCGCTGGCAGGCCCGGACAGCCGGCCTCTTCGAGGAGCTGGACGGGCTCGCCCCGGACGCCGCGATGCGGCCGCTCACCGAGGTCTTCCACCTTGCCTGAGCGCGGATCCGTCGGCATCAAGGACGTGGCGCGCGTCGCCGGGGTCTCGGTGGGCACCGTCTCCAACGTCCTCAACCAGCCCCACCGGGTCTCCGAACCGACCCGGCGCCACGTCCAGCACGTCATCGCCCGGCTCGGCTACGTCCGCAGCGAGTACGCCCGCCAGCTGCGCGCCGGGCACAGCCGCATCATGGCGCTGCTCGTGCTCGACATGGGCAACCCGTTCTTCGTGGACGTCGCGCGCGGCGCCGCACCCGCCCCCCCCCCCCCCCGGGGGGGGGGGGGGGGGTGGAACAACCCCCAGAGCGCCCCCCCCGGGGGCGCGGAAAACAAGCACATAGCCCAAAAAAACCGTCGCGGGC
>NZ_JBITLI010000007.1:167951-317527 GCF_044465085.1 Streptomyces sp. NPDC049813
GATGATCATCTTCAGCTGAGCCGGCAGCGGGGGGGGGGGGGGGGCGCGCGGCCCCGCCCCCCCCCCCCCCCCCCCCCCGGGCCCCCCCGGCGCCGGCCCCCCCCCCCCCCCCCCCCCCCCCCCCCCCCCCCCCCCCCCCACGCCGGGCTGGGCGTCATGGTCTGCAACAGCGCGCAGAGCGCCGCCGAGGAGGCCGAGTACCTCTCGCTCTTCGCCGAACAACGCGTGCGCGGCGCCCTGATCACCCCCGCCGACCCGAGCGGTGCGACCCTGCGCGACTTCCGCCGCCACGGCATCCCCTTCGTCGTCGTGGACCGGGTCGCCGGGGCCACCGAGGACGGCGCGGGCTGCTCCGTCTCCGTCGACGACGTGTCCGGCGGCGCGCTCGCCGTGCGCCACCTCGTCGCCGGGGGCCACCGCTCGCTCGCCTACGTCAGCGGACCGCCCCACCTCAAACAGGTGCAGGACCGCAGGGAAGGCGCCCTCAAGGCGCTCGCCGAGGCGGGCCTGCCCGGGGACCTGCTGCGCGAACTGCCCACCGAACGGCTCGACGTGGCCGCGGGCCGCGACGCGGGCGCCCGCCTGCTCGGCCTCGCCGACCGCCCCACCGCCGTCTTCTGCGCCAACGACCTGCTCGCCCTCGGCGTGCTCCAGGCCCTGTACGCGGCCGGCGTCAAGGTCCCCGACGACTTGTCCATCGTCGGCTACGACGACATCGAGTTCGCGGCGGCCGCCACGGTCCCCCTCACCTCGGTCCGCCAGCCCGCCCGCACCCTCGGCACCATCGCCGCGCAACTCCTCCTCCAGGAAACGGACGACCGCGCCGCCGACCACCGCCACCAACGGGTGGTGCTGCGCCCGGAACTGGTGGTCCGCGGGTCGAGCAGGGCGCTGCCCCGGGCCTGAGGGGCGGGTTGGGGCCGGACGCGGTGGCGTCCGGCCCCGCCCGCGTCTCCCCTCGCCGCTCAGCGCACCACGCTGGTCACCCGGTACCGCCCGGCCGGCAGCCGGTAGGTGGCCGTGGTGTCCGCGAAGCCCAGGAGGCGGACGCCGGGTACGGAGGCCAGCGGGGTGCGTCCCTCGCGGACCGCGGAGGCGGAGACCGCCGGCAGGCTCAGGGTCGCCTCGGTGTTCGCGGGGACCACCGCCTCGTAGGTCAGCTTCCCGTCCTTCGCCAGGGACCAGGCGCTCGTGATCTCGCCGTACGGCGACAGATGCCGGCCCGTGACCCGGGTGATCGCCCCGGTCGGGTCCAGGTGCGGCTGGAGGCGAAAGCGCCGGAAGCCGGGGTGGTCCGGGTCGCGGGCGATGCCCGCCATGTAGGCGTACATCCACTCCGCGATCGCGCCGTAGGAGTAGTGGTTGAAGGAGTTCATCTCGACAGGGCCGAAACCGTCCTCCTTGGAGTACGAGTTCCAGCGCTCCCACACCGTGGTCGCGCCGTTCTCCACGGAGTACAGCCACGACGGCATGGCGTTCTGGTGGAGCAGCGCGTACGCGAGGTCGGCGCGGCCCTCGTCGGTCAGGACCGGCGCGAGCACGTTCACGCCGAGGAAGCCGACGGACAGCGTGTTCTGCGCGTACTGCACGCGGGCACTGTCCGGGTGGGCCGCCTTGTACGCCGCGTCGTTGCCGATGTTGTCCGCCAACAGGCCGACCAGCGCGCGGCGTTGAGCCTGCGTGTCGTAGAAGCCGAGCTTCAGGACCCACAGCAGCGCGGACTGGCTGTCGTCCTCGGGCTCGCCGCCCATCTGCGGCTTCCCGCCGAGGCTGGACCTCACCGTGATCGAGTCGCCGTCCGTCACCACGTACTTGGCCAGGAACGCGCGCCGGATGTTGCCGAAGAGCCCGTCGTACGCCGTGGCCTCGCGGGTACGCCCGGTGGCCCGCGCCATCTGCGCCATCAGCCGGACGCTGTAGGCGTAGTAGACGTCGCTCATCAGCTGGGTGCCGGTGTTCTGGAAGGCGAGCCAGTCGGCGAAGATCGCGCCCTGCCCCGCGTACGTGTCGCCGCCCTTGCGCTCGATCCAGTCGAGGTAGCGGACCATCGCGTCCCAGCTGCGGTCGACGACGGTACGGTCGCCGCTCATCTGCCACACGGTCCACGGCACGATGACCCCGCAGTCCGCCCAACCGCTGCACGGGGCCGCCGCGTTGTACCGGTTGCCGGGCGCCACCGCGGTGAACTGGGCTCCGTCCACGCCGTAGATCTTCTGCGACTCGACGAGGATGGACTCGAAGTGGCTGAGGAAGGCGACGGCGTCCGTGTTGTAGAGGCCGGTGTTCGAGAAGACCTGGGTGTCGCCGGTCCAGCCGAGCCGCTCGTCCCGCTGCGGGCAGTCGGTCGGCACCCACAGGTAGTTGCCGCGCTGCCCCCACCGCACGTTGCTGAACAGCTGGTTGATGGCGTCGTCGTCGGTGGTGACGCTCCCCGTGTCGCGGATCGCCGAGGTGCCGACCCGGCCGGTCAGACCGGAGACGGTGACCTCCGCGCCGGGCGTCGTCACCTCCACCGAGACGTAGCGGAAGCCGTAGAAGGTGAGCGAGTCCTCGTGGGTCTCGCCGTCGGCCGCGCCCTTGAGGACGTACGTGCTCGTCGCCTCGGCGCTGCGCAGATTGGCCCGGTACAGGGACCCCGCGGGGCCGTCCGCACCCGCGCTGTCGTCGTTCAGCATCTCGCCGAACCGCACGACGACCTCCGCGCCGGCTGGGCCGCGCAGCGTGTAGCGCGGGACACCGACCATGTTCTGGCCGAGGTCGAAGACGGCCGTGTCGCCGGGGCGCAGGGCGACGGGACCGGGCGCGTCCCGGGTCGAGCGGGCCTCGTCCGGCACGACGCGGCCCTTGCCGCCGGCGCTCGACGACGCGCCCGTGACCTCGCGGTAGACCGTGACGGAGCGCGGGTGCCGGTCCCACCGCTCCATCAGCCGCGCCGACTCGCCGGGGTACGCGGTCAGCTTCGCGTCGGGGAACTTCGCGGCGTAGCCGACCTCCTCGACGTCCGCCCACCGCGCGGCGGAGAACCCGCCCGCCGTCCAGCCGTCCAGCTCCCTGCGCGCGTCGTACGTCTGGCCGTCGTAGATGTCGTCGGCGCGGTAGGGCCCGGTGTCCGTGGCCCGCCAGCCGCCGCCCGGCGCGGTGACGACGCTCTGGGTGCTGCCGTCGGCGTAGCGGATCAGCAGTCTCGCCTTGAGCGCGAGAGCATTGCCGTCCGGGGAGTAGTACGTGCTGCCCTCGGAGATCCGGCCGTTGTACCAGCCGTTGCCGAGGACCGCCGCGAGCGTCACCGACCGGCCGCGCGCGACGCTCCGCGTGACGTCGTACGTCAGGTAGTTGACGGTCATGTCGTAGTTGGTCCAGCCCGGGGCCAGCAGCTCGACCGTGCGGCCCCCGTCCTGCGGGACGGTGACGCGCTCACCGTTCACGTACGCCTCGTACACGCCGAGCGCGCTCACGTACAGGCGCGCCTCGCTGACCCGGCCCTTGCGCAACGGCGTCTCGCAGCGCAGCAGCGGCGCGCCCGCGGAGTTCGGCGCCTTGCCCTTCATGCCGACCCACCGCGCGCCGTCCCAGTTGGTGCTGCCGTCCGAGGAGAGCAGGCCCGTCTCGAACCAGGAGGCGGCCGAGGTGCCGAGCGGCCGTCCTTCGCCGTCCCAGGCGGAGACCGTCCAGAAGTACCGGGTGGACGGCCGCAGTCCGGGCCCGTCGTACAGGACGGCGACGCAGTCGGCCGAGGCGACCCGGCCGCTGTCCCAGACGTCGGGGCGCGGTCCGGCGAGCCGCGCGGGCGAGGACGCGACCCGGATGCGGTACGCGCCCTGGGTGAGCCCGCGCCGCCGCGAGCCGAGGTGCCAGCCGAAGCGCGGGCGGGCGGCGTCGGTCCCGAGCGGCTGTTCCCGGTGCTCGACGGTCAGTCCGGTGACGCTCCCGGTCCCGTCCGCCGGGGCGGGGGCCGCCTGGGCCGGTGCGGCGCTCCCGAAGGCGCCGGCGGCGGCCACGACGGGCACGGCGCCCGCGGTGGCGGCGAGGACGGTCCTGCGGCGGATGTCGCTGCTCATCTGTCGGGTTTCCCTTCGACGGTGAAGGTGCTCGGCCCCCTTTGAACGGTTTCAAACGATTCAATGTGGGGTGGAGGAACCTATGTGCAGCGCCGTCCCCTGGCAAGAGGCATGCAGCAGGCATCTTTGCTCGGCCGGATCGGCTCGCGACCGCGACCGTGCGGGCCTCTTCCGGTGCGGGCGTACGAAACGATTCAACCCGTGATGTCCGCGTCCGCCGTGCCGCGGCCGCCCCGCTCACCGGGGCGCCCGGCCGCTCCCGCGCACCGTCCGGCCGGCCGGACGGCGGGCGGGCCCGGCCCCCGTAGACTCGCCCTGCCGCACCCGCTCACCTGGAGGTCCACACCCGATGGCACAGACCGTGGGGATCAAGGACGTCGCCCGCGTCGCCGGGGTCTCCGTGGGCACGGTCTCGAACGTCATCAACCGGCCCACGACCGTCGCCGACCAGACCCGGGCCCGCGTCCTCGCCGCCATCGACCGCCTCGGCTACGTACGCAGCGAGTCCGCCCGGCAGCTGCGGGCGGGACGCAGCCGCATCATGGGCCTGCTCGTCCTGGACATGGGCAACCCGTTCTTCGTGGACGTGGCACGCGGCGCCGAGCGCGCCGCCCGTGACGCGGGTCTTGGCGTCATGGTCTGCAACAGCGCGCAGAGCGCCTCGGAAGAGGCCGAGTATCTCTCGCTCTTCGCCGAGCAGCGGGTGCGCGGCGTCCTGCTCACCCCCGCCGAGGCCACCGGCCGCACCGTCGAGGCGTTCCGCCGCCACGACATCCCCTTCGTCCTCGTCGACCGCGTCGCCGAGGGCGCCACCGAGTGCTCGGTCTCCGTCGACGACGTCAACGGCGGCGCGCTCGCCGTCCGCCACCTCGCCGGCGCCGGACACCGCCGGATCGCCTACGTCAGCGGCCCGCCCGCCCTCAACCAGGTCGAGGACCGCCGCCAGGGCGCCCTGCGCGCCCTGGCCGAGGCCGGACTGCCCGCCTCCGCGCTGCACGAACTGCCCACCGAGCGGCTCGACGTCGCCGCCGGACGCGACGCCGGGGCCCGCCTGCTCGGCCTCGCCGACCGCCCCACCGCCGTCTTCTGCGCCAACGACCTGCTCGCCCTCGGCGTCCTGCAGTCCATGTACGCGGCCGGGGTGCGGGTCCCCGAGGACGTCGCGATCGTCGGCTACGACGACATCGAGTTCGCGGCCGCCGCGGCGGTCCCCCTCACCTCGGTGCGCCAGCCCGCCGTCACCATGGGCGCGCTCGCCGCGGGCCTCCTCCTGGAGGAGATCGCCGCCGCCGACGACCCGGGCACCGCGCACGAGCACCGCCGCGTGGTGCTCCAGCCCGAGCTGGTCGTACGCGGCTCCAGCCTGGGCCCGCGCTGACCGGACCGGCACCGGTGTGCTCAACTGGGCGGCGGACCCGGACGTCCGGAATCCGGGCAGCCCGCACCGTCTGCAGAACTCCCGCACAGGAGCCGCTTTGAGCGCCGTCAGCTACCGCCAGCCCGGGGTCGTCCTCACCGACCGCCGTTTCTCCGTCCCCCTGGACCACGCCCGCCCGGACGGCGAACGCATCGAGGTCTACGCGCGCGAGGCCGTCGCCGCGGGCCGCGAGGGCGAGGACCTGCCCTGGCTGCTCTACCTCCAGGGCGGCCCCGGCTTCGGCGCCAACCGGTTCTCCGGCACGCAGGCCTGGCTCGGCCGTGCCCTGCGGGACCACCGCGTCCTCCTGCTCGACCAGCGCGGCACCGGCGCCTCCACGCCGGTCAACCGGCAGACGCTCCCGCTGCGCGGCGACGCCACCGCCCAGGCCGACCACCTCGCCCACTTCCGCGCCGACGCGATCGTCCGCGACTGCGAGCTGATCCGCCGCGAGGTGACCGGCGGCGCCCCCTGGACCATCCTCGGCCAGAGCTTCGGCGGCTTCTGCGCCACCCACTACCTCTCGTCCGCGCCCGAAGGCCTGACGGCGGCGCTCGTCACCGGCGGCCTGCCGACCCTGGACGGCCACGCCGACGACGTGTACCGCGCCGCCTACCCGCGCGTCGAACGCAAGGTCCGCGCGCACTACGCCCGCTACCCGATGGACGTCGCTCGCGCCCGGGAGATCGGCGCCTACGTCCTGGAGCACGAGCCCGTGCTGCCGGGCGGCTACCGCCTCACCCTGGAGGCCTTCCAGTCCCTGGGCATCTGGCTCGGCGCCGGCGACGGCAGCGACCGGCTGCACTACCTCCTGGAGGACGCCTTCGTGCCGACCCCGGCCGGGCGCGCGCTGTCCGACGCCTTCCAGGAACAGGTCGCCGCCGCCCTGTCGTACGCGAGCCACCCGATCTACGCGCTGCTGCACGAGGCGATCTACGCCCAGGACGGCCGCGCCACGGACTGGTCGGCGCAGCGGGTGCGCGGCGAGTTCCCGCAGTTCGACGGCGAGCGGGCGCTGGCCGCCGGCACGGCCCTGCTGTTCACCGGCGAGTCGATCCACCCCTGGCAGTTCGACTGCGACCCGGCCCTGCGGCCCCTGCGGGACGTCGCGCAGCAGCTCGCCGCGCGGACGGACTGGGCGCCGCTGTACGACACGGCCCGGCTCGCGGCCAACGAGGTCCCGGTGGCCGCCGCCGTCTACCACGACGACATGTACGTCGACACCGGCCACGCCCTGCGCACCGCCGCCTCGATCCGCGGGCTGCGCCCCTGGGTCACGAACGAGTTCGAGCACGACGGGCTGCGGGCGGGCGGCCCGCGCGTACTGGACCGCCTGCTCGGCATGGTGCGCGGCGAGGTGTGACGGGCCCGGGGCGGCCGCCCGGACTGTGCGAGACTCGGGGCGTGGACACCGCCAAGCTCGAACTCGCCGCCCAGCGCTACCGGGAAGCCGTGGAGGCGCTCGAAGGCGCCCGCCTCGACCTGCGGGCCGAGGCCGTCGCGGCCCTGAGCCAGGACGGCGTCCAGCCGGACGATCAGGCGGAGGTGGCCCGGATCACCGGCTGGAGCCGGGCCGACCTGCTGGCGCTCCTGGAGGAAGCCCCCGGCGGGCCCCGCCGATGATGGCACGCTCCAAACTGATCCAGGAGCTGCGTCGCGGCGGCCTCACCGCGGCCGCCGCCGCGCTCCTCGTCGAGGACTACGCCCACCAGCTCGCCGTGGAACTCCGCGAGGCCGGCCGGCGCGACGCGGCGGCCCTCATCGACCCCCGCGGGGGCCGCTGCACCTGCGGTGCCCCCACGGGCGAGGACGAGGACAGCGAACAGACCCGCCGTTACTGGCACCACGCCCGGGCCTGCCCGCTGGGCTCGTCGTAGCGCGCGGCGCGCCCAGGCGCGCTCAGTGGAGTCGGGCCGCACCGGCGGCCCCGGCCCAGCCGGTGGCTCCCACCACCTCGCGCGCGATGTCGACGACACCGCGCCCGTCGGTGGCCACCCGTCTCGTCCCCGGCGCACACCGCTGATCGAGCAGACGTGCCTTGCGGACACCGGCCGCCAGCTCGTGGGCGAGCCCGGACCCGAGCTCGCGTCCGGTCAGCCGCGCGCGGGCGGTGTCGTCGTCCGCGGTCAGCAGCACCCTGGTGATCACTGCGCCCGGCCCCAGGGCTCGCTCGAACATGCCGGTCGCCTCGGGCAGGACGCTCACCGTGTTCGTGTAGACCAGCCGACGACAGCCGCGGGCGGCGAAGTTGGCCCACACGGCGGTCAGGTTCCGTTCGGTGATCTCCGAGCGCTGCGGATCGTCGGCGGGCGCCGGATGGATCTGCCCCAGGAAGTCACCCTCAAGGACGGCATGAAACACGGTCGCGGCGCGCAGGAGCACCGAGACCTCCCAGGCCACAGTGGTCTTGCCGACCCCGGCCCGGCCGCCGAGAAGAAGTACCTCCGCCGCGTCCACCAGGGCAGCGTGCCAGGTGAGGACGCCGGAGCGCGAGGCGTTTGCGGTGCGCGCGGTCGAAGGGAGCGGTCGGGAGCCGCCCGGTGGCGGGCCCGGGTGGGGTGCGGAGCGGTCAACGGGTGGGTGCCGGGAGCACTATCGTGGCCTGATGGTTGCCGAGCTGATCCGTATCGTCTCCCGGTCCTCCCCGATGGCCCTGGCCCAGGTGGAGCGCGTCCGCGCCGAACTCGCCGCGCTGCACCCGGGCATACGTACCGAAGTCGTCCCCGTCACGACCAGCGGCGACCGGTGGATGGGGGACCTCGCCGCGCTCGGCGGCAAGGGCGCCTTCACCAAGGAGGTCGACCAGGCGCTGCTCGACGGGCACGCCGACCTCGCCGTGCACTGCCTCAAGGACATCCCGGCCGACCGCCCGCTGCCCGAAGGGTGCACGTTCGGGGCCTACTTGCAGCGGGACGACGTACGCGACGCGCTGATCGATCCGCAGGGCCGACGCCTCGACGAACTGCCCGAAGGCACCCGCATCGGCACCTCCTCCGTCCGCCGGGTGGCACAACTCGCGGCTACGCACCCGCACTTGACGTGCGTACCGATGCGCGGCAACGCCAACCGCAGGCTGGAGAAGCTCGCCGCGGGCGACGCGGACGCGCTGCTGCTCGCCGTCTCCGGCCTGGAGCGGATCGGGCGTCCCGACCTCATGACCGACGTGCTGGCGCCGGAGCTGATGTGTCCGCCCATCGGGGCCGGCATCCTCGCCTTGCAGTGCCGCGCCGACGACGAGGCGACCCTCGACGCCGTCCGCGGCCTCGGCCACCGGGACACCTGGCGCGAGGCGACCGCCGAGCGGATGTTCCTGCACGTGCTCCAGGGCCACTGCAACTCGCCGGTCGCCGGGTACGCGCGCGCCGAGCGCAGCGGCGACCTGTCGCTGCGGGCCTGCGTCTTCACGCCCGACGGGAAGCGGGTCCTGAACGCCCAGGAGTGGGCCGGTCCGCTGGACCCGGCGACGCTGGGCATGTCCGTGGCGGTGGCACTGCTGCGGCAGGGGGCGCGGGAACTGATCGACGGCATCGCGCACTGACACGGACCGCCCCGTGGCGCCGCTCGCGCGCCGACCCGGGACGCACCGGGCGGGAGCGGGCCGCGCCGCCCTGCGGTGTCACCGGTCCGTAGGGGCGACCGGTCCGCCCGGCGGCCGGGCCCCGTCCGCCGCCGGGGTGCGGGCGGCCCCGCGTGCCCGGGGCGGGAGGCCCCGCGCCGCCACCGCGCCGACGCAGGTCACCAGGGCCAGCACGGTCAGCGCCGGGCCCAGCGCGGAGGCCAGGTCCCGGCCCGCGGCGAGCAGCGTCGTGCCGAGGGCCACCCCCAGCGTCGGTCCCACGTTCATCGCCGTCTGCTGGAGCCCGCCGGTCACCCCGGCGTCGGCCGTCGCCGACCTGCGGACCAGCGCCTCCGTCGCACTGACCATGACGGCGCCGAACCCCGCCCCCATGGCGACCGCGCAGGCGCCCACGGCGAGCGCCGAGGCCGACCTGTCGAGACGGCCGAAGGCGAAGACCCCGAGCGCCAGGAGCACCATGCCCGCACCGGTCGTCATCCGGGCCCCCTGGCGGCGCAGCAGCACCGCGCCGAGCGGCGCCGCGAGGACCATGCACAGCGCCGCGGGCAGCAGGTACAGGGCCGTGCCGAGAGCGGAGAGCCCCCGGACGTCCTGCAGGAAGTACGACGCCACGAACAAGGTGCCGAACAGGGCGGCCGACGCGGCCAGCAGCACCCCCAGCGCCGCCACCACGACCGGCGAGGCCACGACGGACGGCGGCAGCAGGGGGCTCGGCGTCCGCCGCTCGTGCCGCGCCAGCGCCGCGGCCGCGATCCCCGCGCCACCCGCCGCGAGGACCGTGTACGCCGGCGAACCCCGGTCGGAGAGCGTGACCAGCGCTGTGACCAGGCAGGCGAGCGCGGCGCCGAGCAGCACCACACCGGCCGGGTCGAGGCCCGCCGCACCGCCCGGCACCCGGGCCCGCTCCGGCTCCTTCGCCCGCAGGACCAGCAGCGCGATCACCACGGCGGGCAGCACCCCGATGAAGAACACGGAGCGCCAGCCGAACTGGGCCGTCAGGACGCCTCCGACCAGGGGTCCGGCAGCCGCCGCGACCCCGATGGCACTGGTGCGCAGCGCGATCGGCATGCCCAGTTCGTCCGGGGGATACGCCGCCCGCAGCATGCCCAGGGTGGCGGGCTGCAACAGCGCGCCGCACACCCCCTGGGCGACGCGCAGCGCGATCACCCAGCCGATCGTCGGCGCGCACCCGATCCCCGCCGACGCGGCGGCGAACCCGAGCATGCCGGCCGCGAAGAGCCGCCGGTGCCCGTACCGGTCGCCGAGCCGTCCCGCGAAGACCAGCAGACTCGCCACGGCGATCAGATAGGCGGTACTGGTCCACTGGGCCTGGGTGAGCGACGCGCCCAGATCGTGCTGGAGCGCGGGCCGCGCGACGGTCAGGACCGTGCCGTCGAGGGCGACGAGGACGGCACCGACGACGCTGCCGGCCAGCGTGACCCGGCGCAGGGACGGCACGCTCACGACGCCACCGGCCCCAGATGCGCGTCGAGCACCCTGATGATCAACGGCTCGATCGCGTCGTGCCCGACGGCGAGCGGGAGGCTCCCCCAGCCCCACAGTTGCGCCACCCCGTGCAGATTGGCCCACAGTGCCCCGGCCACCACCGCGGATTCGCCGCCGGCCGGTCCGCCGCCCGGCCGGGTGGCGTCCTGGTGGACGGCCGCGACAAGCTCCGTGAGCATCCGGAACAGCGGCAGGCTCGTCTCCCGCAGCCCCAAGGTGCCGCTCTCCAGCAGGTCGTGACGGAACATCAGCTCGTACATGCCCCGGTGGTCCGCCGCGAAGCCGAGATAGACCCGGGCCAGCGTCGCGAGCCGGGCGCGCGCGGAACCCGGCCCGGACCCGCCGTCCCCGTCCCGCACCGCTTCCGCCGCCCGCGCCCCGAGATCCGCGAAGCCGCGCCGCGCGATGGCCGACAGCAACTCCAGGTGGGTCGGGAAGTAGCGGCGGGGCGCGCCGTGCGAGACGCCTGCCGCGCGGGCGATCTCCCGCAGGCTCAGGGCCCCGGCGCCCCGCGCGTCGACGAGGGCCACGCCGGTGTCGACGAGGCGGTCCCGCAGGCTCCCGCCGACGCCGCCCGTCTCCGTGCCGTCCGTCTCCGTGCCGCCCGTCTCCGTGCCGCCCGTCTCCGTGCCGTCCCTCTCCGTGCCGTCCCTCTCCGTGCCGTCCCTCTCCAGGCTGCCAGCCGCCGAGTCGTCCGCACCGGGCATGCCCGCACTCTCCGTCTGCATAGACACTGTCTACTCGATTGGGGTAGACAGTGTCTACCCCAATCGGCGCGCCGGGAGCGACCGGGGCGGCGGGCCCGCTCACAAACCCGCGCCCGCCGCCCGCGCCCGGGCCACCGCACGCTCGCCCTCCGGCGAGAAGACCCCGCCCCGGCGCCGCGCCACCTCACGCGCCAGATCGGCGTGGAGCAGTTCGGCGTTGAGGGTGGCCCCGGCCCGGTACCCGGCGCTCGCCGCGTTCACCACCTGCTCGGCGGGGCCCGTCGCGTTGCCCACGGCCCAGACGCCCGGCACGCTGGTCAGCCCGGTGGGGTCCACGTCGACGAACGGCCCGGCCTGGGTCTCCTTCGTGCGCGCCCCGAGAGCCGTGAGCAGCGAGTCGCTCGGGACCATGCGCGGCGGCACCACGAACACGTCGCGCGCGAACTCCCGCCCGTCGGCGAGGCGCACCCCGGTGAGCGCGTCGCCGGCCACGACCAGCCCGTCGAGCTTGCCGCTGACCACGCTCACCCCGGCCGCCGCCAGCAACTGCCAGTCGCTGTCCGGTACTTCGTCCTCGTCGGCGCCGTCCAGGAAGAGCGTCACGTCCTTCGACTGCTGGCTGAACAGGACGGCCTGGTGGCTGCCGGACGCCGCCGTGTACAGCACCCCGATCGCCCGGTCGCGTACCTCCCAGCCATGGCAGTACGGGCAGTGGATCACGTCCTTGCCCCACCGCTCGGCGACGCCGGGCAGGTCCGGCAGCTCGTCCACGAGGCCGGTGGCGACGACGAGTCGGCGCGCGTACACCCGGCCGCCGTCCGCCAGCGTGACGTCGAACCCGTCGGCCCGACCCGGCTCGCCGGGCCCGCCCGGCAGATCGGACCCGGCGCTCCCGTCGTCCCCGGCCACCCGGGCCGGTTCCGCCGCCGTCACCCGGCCGCGGACCAGCTCCACGCCGTACGCGGCCACCTCACGGCGCACCTCCGCCAGGAACGCCCCGGGCGCCATCCCGTCCCGCGAGGGATATCCGTGCATGTGCGCGGCCGGCGCGTTGCGCGGCTCGCCCGCGTCGACCACGAGCACCGAGCGGCGCGAGCGGCCGAGGATCAGCGCGGCCGCCAGGCCCGCCGCTCCGCCGCCGACGACCACGACGTCGTACGCGTCCTTGCTGTTGCTGTTGGTGTGCTGCTGCGTGCGCATGAGAGCCCCTCGCTTCCGGCGTCGGAGTCCGAGCCCGGCTCCGTGGTTCCGAACATGCACCCGGGCTCTCGGTATTGACAAACAGACTTGCCGAAACTGCAATGGGACCATGAAACAGCGCGCACACGACGAGGAGAACGGGCCGCCCGAGGCGAGCATGGACGCCGTGCTGGGCGGTGTCGGCCCGCGCCTGCGTGCCCTGCGCAAGGAGCGCGGCGCCACGCTCTTGGGCCTCTCCGAGACCACCGGCATCTCCGTCAGCACGCTCTCCCGCCTGGAGTCGGGGCTGCGCAAGCCCAGCCTGGAGCTGCTGCTGCCGATCGCCCGGGCCCACCAGGTGCCGCTGGACGAGCTGGTCGGCGCCCCGCCGGTCGGCGACCCGCGCGTCCGGCTGAAGCCGATCGTGCACTTCGGCCGCACGATGATCCCGCTCACCCGGCAGCCCGGGGGGCTCCAGGCGTACAAGGTGATCGAACCGGTCCGGCAGCTGGAGCCGGACCCGCGCTCGCACGAGGGCTACGAATGGCTGTACATGCTCTCCGGCAAGCTGCGCCTGGTCCTCGGCGACCATGACGTGATCCTGGGTCCCGGCGAAGCGGCCGAGTTCGACACCCGGGTGCCGCACTGGTTCGGGTCGACGGGGGAGGGCCCCGCCGAGTTCCTCAGCCTGTTCGGGCCGCAGGGGGAGCGGATGCACGTACGGGCCCGGCCGACCCGCGGCGAGGCCTGACGGGGCCGCCCGGCACCGCCGCGCGGACCTGCCGCACCCGGGCATTCACAGAAGGGCAAGCGACCGCTTAGTATGCGCGGGAAGCCGGTAGCGCCCGCCGTGGCGGCGGGCGCCGTCGCGGCAGTCCTGACGCAGCAGTCCGTGGAGGCCCCGCATGCAGGCATGGCAAGTGCACGAGAACGGCGAGCCGAGCGAGGTGATGCGCCTCGAAGAGGTCGAGCGCCCCGTGCCCGGCGAGGGGCAGGTCCTGCTCAAGGTGCGCGCCGCCGACATCAACTTCCCCGACGCGCTGCTGTGCAAGGGGCAGTACCAGGTCAGGCCGCCCCTGCCGTTCACGCCCGGCGTCGAGGTCTGCGGCGAGACCGAGGACGGGCGCCGTGTCATCGCCACCCCCGCGCTGCCCCACGGCGGCCTCGCCGAGTACGTCGTCGCCGACGCGCGCGCCCTGCTGCCCGCCCCCGACGCCCTGGACGACGCCGAGAGCGCCGCACTCCACATCGGCTACCAGACCGGCTGGTTCGGCCTCCACCAGCGGGCGCGCCTCCAGGCGGGCGAGACGCTCCTCGTGCACGCCGCCGCGGGCGGGGTGGGCAGCGCCGCCGTCCAGCTGGGCAAGGCCGCGGGCGCCCGGGTCATCGGCGTCGTCGGCGGCCCCGAGAAGGCCGCGGTGGCCCGGGCGCTCGGCTGCGACGTGGTCGTGGACCGGCGCGGCGAGGACGTCATCGCCGCCGTGAAGGAGGCCACCGGCGGGCGCGGCGCCGACGTGATCTACGATCCCGTGGGCGGCGACGCGTACACGCAGTCGGCGAAGACGGTCGCCTTCGAAGGCCGGATCGTCGTGGTCGGCTTCGCCAGCGGCACCATCCCGAGCCCCGCCCTCAACCACGCCCTGGTCAAGAACTACACGATCATGGGCCTGCACTGGGGTCTGTACGCCACCAAGAACCCGAAGCTGATCGCGCACTGCCACGAGCAGCTCACCGAGCTGGCCGCGCGCGGCGCCATCAAGCCGCTGGTCAGCGAGCGCGTCGACCTGACCGAGGCCGCCGGCGCCGTGCAGCGCGTCGCCGACGGCGTCACCACCGGTCGCGTCGTCGTCGTCCCCGGCCTGCACGCGCGTACCGAAGGAGCCGCCGCATGAGCATCGACGCCGCGCGACTGCGCACCCTCACCCAGGAGTTCCTGACCGCCCACCCGCCCGCCACCACACCGCGCGCGGACTTCCTCAGCGCCCGCTTCGACGCCGGGCTGGCCTGGGTGCACTACCCGCAGGGGCTCGGCGGGCTCGACGCGCCGCGCGCCCTGCAGGCCGTCGTCGACGCCGAACTGGAGGCGGCGGGCGCCCCCGACAACGCTCCCCGGCGCAACGGCATCGGACTCGGCATGGCCGCGCCGACCGTCCTGCACTACGGCACCGACGAGCAGAAGCGGCGCTTCCTCAAGCCGCTGTGGGTCGGCGACGAGATCTGGTGCCAGCTGTTCAGCGAGCCCGGCGCCGGATCGGACCTCGCCGCGCTCGGCACCCGGGCCGTCCGCGACGGCGACACCTGGATCGTCAACGGGCAGAAGGTGTGGACCTCCGGCGCGCACAACGCCCGGTTCGCCATCCTCATCGCCCGCACCGACCCGGACGTGCCCAAACACCGCGGCATCACGTACTTCGTCTGCGACATGAGCGACCCGGGCGTCGACGTGCGCCCGCTGCGCCAGATCACCGGCGAGGCCGAGTTCAACGAGGTCTTCCTCACCGACGTCCGCATCCCCGACGCCCACCGCCTCGGCGAGGTCGGCGACGGCTGGAAGGTCGCCCAGACCACCCTCAACAACGAGCGCGTCGCCATCGGCGGCATGCGTCTGCCGCGCGAGGGCGGGCTCATCGGCATCGTCGCCAAGACCTGGCGCGAGCGCCCGGAGCTGCGCACCACCGACCTGCACCAGCGGCTCGTGAAGCTCTGGGCCGACGCCGAGGTCGCCCGCCTCACCGGGGAACGCCTGCGCCAGCAGCTCGTCGCGGGACACCCCGGTCCCGAGGGCGCCGGCATGAAGCTCGGCTTCGCCCGGCTCAACCAGGAGATCAGCGGCCTGGAGGTCGAACTCCTCGGCGAAGAAGGTCTGTTGTACGACGACTGGACCCTGCGCAGGCCCGAGATCGTCGACTTCGCGGGCCGCGAGGCCGGGTACCGCTACCTGCGGGCCAAGGGGAACAGCATCGAGGGCGGGACGAGCGAGGTCCTGCTGAACATCGTCGCCGAGCGCGTCCTGGGCCTGCCGCCCGAGCCGCGCACCGACAAGGACGTCGCCTGGAAGGACCTGGTCCGATGAGCGCACAGCCCGATCTGCTGTACTCCGAGGAAGAGGAAGCGCTGCGGGCGGCGGTCCGCGATCTGCTCGCCGACCACTGCGACGCCACCGCCGTGCTCGCCCGCGTCGAGTCCGGCGAGCCGCACGACCGCGCCCTGTGGAAGAACCTCGCCGAGACCATGGGCCTCGCCGGGCTCCTCGTCCCCGAGGATCAGGGCGGCCAGGGCGCCTCGCACCGCGAGGCCGCCGTCGTCTGCGAGGAGCTGGGCCGCGCCGTGGCGCCGCTGCCGTACCTCACCAGCGCCGTCATCGCCACCGAGACGCTGCTCGGCTGCGCCGGCGACGAGGCCCGGACGCTGCTCGCCGCCCTCGCCGGCGGCCGCACCGTCGGCGCGCTCGCCGTCCCGCTGTCGGCAGGTCCCGGGCAGGGCCCGGGCGACGTGCGCGCCGACGGGGGAGCGGTGAGCGGGCGCGTCACCGCGGTCGCCGACGCGGCCGCCGCCGACGTCTTCCTCGTCCCCACGCCCAGTGGCCTGTTCGCCGTGGACGCCACCGCCGACGGCGTCACCGTCACGCCGCAGACCTCCCTCGACCGGACCCGGCCGCTGGCCGCCGTCACGTTCGACGGCGCGGCCGGACGCCTGCTCACCGACGACGCCCCGGCCGCGGTCCGCCGTGGCCTGCGCGCCGGAGCCGGGCTGCTCGTCTCCGAGCAACTGGGCATGGCCGACTGGCTGTTGGCCGAGACCGTGCGCTACACACGCGAACGCCACCAGTTCAACCGGCCCGTCGGCTCCTTCCAGGCGCTCAAGCACCGCCTCGCTCAGCTGTGGCTGGAGGTGGTCAACACCCGTGCCGTCGCCCGCAACGCGGCCGACGCGCTCGCCACCGGCAGCGACGACACCGACGTGGCGGTCGCCGTCGCCCAGGCGTTCGCCGCCCCCGTCGCGGTACGGGCCGCGGAGGAGGCGCTCCAGCTGCACGGCGGCATCGGCATGACCTGGGAGCACCCGATCCACCTCTACCTCAAGCGCGCCAAGGCCGACGCGATCGCCCTCGGCACCCCGGGCCACCACCGCGCGGCCCTGGCCGAACTGGTCGACCTCCAGGCCCCCTGAGCCGCCCCCGGCCCCCCCGGCGGGGCAGCGACCACCCACCCCGGCGACCGCTGCCCCGCCCAGGACGGCTCCTTCGACCCGGCCCCCACCTACCCGGCGGCGAGTCGGTGGGGGCACCCGCTGCTCCACCGCCCGCTGCCTGCCCCCCCCGGGCAGCTCCCGGAGGGCATGGACCTCCCCCCCCAAGCCGCCCCCGCCGACCCGGCGGTGAGCTGGTGACGGCGCCCTCCCGCCCCCCGGGGCCCCGCCCCGTTCCGAGCAGTTCCCGCCCGCTCCGGCCGCGCCCGCCCCGTTCCGGGCAGTTCCCGCCCCCCGGGGCCCCGCCCCCGCCGACCCACCGGTGAACCCGGAGCGGCAGTCCAACCAACTCCCGCCCCGTATCTGCCCCTTGGCAACGCGCGCCCCGCATACTCGCCGTGTCCCCACCCGCCCACCACGGGAGGCACCCATGGCTCCGACCACCCGCCGCAGAGCACTCGGCACGCTCGCCACCGCCCTCACCGTCGGCATGGCCGCGCCGCAACTCGCCCGCGCCGACGGGCGAAAGCGCGGCCCGCGCCCGCTCCTGCGGGCCCACGCCCACAACGACTACGACCACGCGCGGCCCCTCTTCGACGCCCTGGACCACCGGTTCAACAGCGTCGAGGCCGACATCTACCTCGTCGACGGCGACCTCCTCGTCGCCCACGACCCGGTCGACCTCGACCCCGCGCGCACCCTCGAATCCCTCTACCTCGCCCCGCTGGCCGCCCGGGTCCGCGCCCAGCACGGAGCCGTCTACCGGGGCTGGCACACGCCGCTCCAGCTGCTCGTCGACATCAAGACCGAGGGCGCCGCGACCTACCTCGAACTCGACCGTCAACTGCGCCGTCACCGCGGCCTGTTCACGACGTACGCGCACGGCCGGGTGCACGCCGGGCCCGTCACCGCCGTCGTCTCCGGGGACCGCGCGGCCCGCGTCCCGATGGAGGCGCAGCGCAGCCGCAGCGCCTTCTACGACGGGCGCCTCACCGACCTGGACACGCCGACCCCCGCCTCCTTCACGCCGCTCATCAGCGACAACTGGTCCACGAACTTCACGTGGCAGGGAGTGGGCCCCGTCCCCGCCGCCGAGCGCGCGAAGCTGCGCGGCATCGTCTCGGCCGCCCACCGCCGCGGTCGGCGCGTGCGTTTCTGGGCCACCCCCGACCTCGCGGGCCCGGCACGGGACGCGGTCTGGGCCGAACTGCTCGCCGCCCGCGTCGACCACCTCAACACCGACGACCTCGCCGGACTCGAAGCCTTCCTCGACGCCCACGAGCGGTGACCGACCCTTACCACCCGATCGAGGGACAGGTCAGACACCGCCGGACGCCCTCCGCTGCGTCACACTTGCGGCCGAAAGCCACGGCGCCGACGTGGCGGAGGAGGTCCGACGGTGTCGCTGTCCATTTCCATTGTGCTGCTGCTCCTGATCGTCGCGGTGCTGTTCCTGCGCAACGGAGCCATGAAGCTGTCGCACGCCGTCGTGTGCGTCCTGCTCGGCTTCCTGCTCGCGGGCACCACGGTCGCCCCGACGATCCACGACGGCATCAACGCCACCGCGGGGCTGGTCAGCAGCCTCCAGCCGTGACCCCGCGCGCCCGTCAGCGGCGCGCGTAGACCCCGATCCCGTTGGCGACGGCGCGCTCGGGGGCGTCGGTGGGATGGTTGCGTACGGTGACCGAGGCCGCGCCCGGCTCCCGGGCCACCAGCGTGGACGAGCCGCCGCCGTCCAGACTGAACGCGTCGTCGGCGCCCAGCGACCGCATGGCCGCCGCCACTTCCGCGATCGACAGGCCCGTGCGGTAGGCGGGTGCGCCGTCCAGGGCCAGCAACAGCAGCGTACGGCCGTGGTCGGCGACGCCCGCGGCCGTGCGCACCGCGGACGTCCTCGCGTCGAGACCGGGCAGCGGTGCGCCGCCGAGCAGCACCGGATACCCGCCGACCGCGAACACGTACGGGACGTGCGCGCTCCCGGCGACCAGCCGGTGCCGCACCTGGACCGGGTCGCCCGCCGACAGCTTGCGCAGCCACTGCGCACCGGCCTCCCGGCCCACCAGCACCGTGCTGCCCGGGGCGATCGGCCCCGCGCCCGGCCGGTCCGCCGTCGCCACGACCCGGCCCCGGCGCACCGTCACCTCGTAGGTGTCCGTGCTGCACGGCGCCGCCCGCTGGGTGTCCGTGCCGCACGTGGCGCGGACCCGGGAGACGGAGCCCCACTCCGGGGTGAACGCCCCGACCGAGCCCACCGGCAGCGCGTACTGGTTGAGCCCGCCGAGCGCCACCCGGTCCGCGCGGCCGCGCACCGACCCCTCCAGGGTCAGGCTGTCGGTCCTGGCCCGCCGGTCGGTCCCCACGCCGAGCACGTCACGGGTGGAGGTGCCCGGCGGCAGCTCGGGCCCGAACCGCTGGCCGTCCGGGACGGCCGCCTTCAAGGCCCGGCCATCCGCGATCGCGGGGCCGACCGCGGCGCCGGTCGCCGCCACTCCGGGGTGCTGGGTCTCGGTGATGTTGAAGAAGTCCCCGTTGACGCCGCCGACGGCGCCCGTCGCGTCCGCCATCGCGGAGACGGTGGCCCGCGCGCCGACCGCGCCCGGATGGAGCAGCCCGACGCGCACCCGCGGATCGCGCAGGTCGACGGTGAGGACATGAGCGTGGGCGGGCCCCGCGGCGCCGGGCAGATCGAACTCCGTGTACGACACGCCGGGCGCGACCCGGCCCGTCGCCGGGGCGGCGCCCGCCGGCGCCGCCCCCGACAGACCGGCGCCCGCCAGCGCGCACACGACCGCCACGGCCGCCAGGACTCTCGTGCGTCTCTTGCCAACTCTCTTTCGCATCCGAGGAGTTCAGCAGAGGTCTCCTGCCCCGTCGATGGCTACGCGCCGACCAGCCGGGAACGGATCAGGAAACGTACGCCGTCCGGCGCCTCCAGCGAGAACCCGCTGCCCCGCCCCGCCACGACGTCCACGATGAGCCGCGTGTGGGCCCACACCTCGTACTGGCTGCGCGACATCCAGAAGGGGACCGGCTCCGCCACCCCGGCCACCGCGAGCTCCGCGAGGAGCACGTCGGCGGCCCCGGTGCGGAACTCGCCCGCCGGGAAGCACATCGGCGCGCTGCCGTCGCAGCAGCCGCCCGACTGGTGGAACATCAGCGGCCCGTGGGCCTCCCTCAGTCGCCGCACCAGTGCGGCGGCCGTCTCGGTCAGCTCCACGCGGGGTGCATCGCTCATGACGGGACAGTGAAGGCGGGCGGAGGTTGCGACCACGTTGCACGCGCGGGGCCCCGCCCGCATAGGCTCCGCACATGGAACAGAGGGAGATCGTCCTGCGGGCCATCGGTGTGCTGACCGAGACACAGGAGATGGTGCGCAGACTCAACGACGGGGACGAGCTCGACAACGACCTCACGCAGCTGGGGCGGCTGGTGTCGGAGGTGTTCCCGACCATCGAGATCCCGGCCGGCTCCGACCCCGAGGAAGCCGCCGAGCTGGCCATCGCCGCGCTCATGCCGGCCAGCGTCTCGCTCGTCGAGGCGTTCGCGTTCCTCTTCACGCAGCTCGCGAAGGTGCACGACGAGGGCCGCACCGACGTCAACTCCACCGAGCTGCTCCGCGAGATCGCGCTGCGGATGTCCGACCCCGGCGGCCTGGAGGCCGAGGACGAGGAGGAGTGAGACGGGGCGCGCCCCGCCCGGCGGGCGCGCCCTACTTGTTCGGGTCCCGGAAGCGGCCGAGCGCCTTCGTGAGGGCGCTCAGCGGCGAGCCGTCCGGCTTGGTGAGACCCGGCACGGAGAGCCGGGTCAGACCCTCGCCGACCCCGCTCTCGGCGAGCGCGGCCTGCGCCGCCTCGGCCGCCTCCCGGTACAGGTCGCGGGAGGTCGTCATGGCCTCCAGCGCCTCCGCGTACCGGGTGACCATCGCCTGGGCGTGCGCCAGCTCCTCGTCCGGGGTGAGCAGGTGCCAGCCCTGGCGCAGCCGCGTCAGGGCCCGCTCGGCGTCCGCGGTCAGCGGCCGCGGCAGCGCGGCGAACTCCTTCACCCGCTCCAGCAGCTCGACCGGCTCGGACCCGTCCAGGAAGACGTTGCGGACGGTGTAGCGGTCCGCGTCGTGGGCCGGGTCCTGCGGCGAGGTCGGCAGGACCACCGCGCCGCCCCGCGGCATCCGCAGCCTCAGCTCCCGCTTCATCGCGAAGTCCACGATCTGCGCCTGCTCCGGCGTGGCGCGGTGCTCGATCACCCGGTGCCGCACGCTCGGCGGCAGGAACGCGATGACCGGCCGCTGCCCCCGCGCGTCCGGCGTCATCGCCTCGTGCACCACCACATGGACGTACCAGCTCTCCCGGGTCCAGTCCCGCAGGCGGTGGCGCAGCTCGTCGTCGTCCTTGGGCAGCTGGTTCGCGGTCCGCAGCCGCACGCCCGACGCCGCGTCGTGGTCCCAGGGGACGCGCTCGCTGTCCGGCCAGAACATCGTCGCGGGCGAGGGCCACCGCGGGTCCCACGCGGTCTCCGCCTCGGCGGCCAGGACCCAGCCGACGCCGTCACCGTCCTTGCGGCGCGGCTCCGGCTCGTACGTCGTCAGCTGCGCGCGCACCGTGACACCCTCGGCCGGCTGCCAGCGCGCCTCGAACAGGCGGCGGGCCGTGGGACCCGGGTCGGCGGACTCGTCGCGCGGGTGCAGCACGGTGGAGCGCGCCGCCTCGGCCGGGTCGAGGTCCTGGAAGTCGTCGAGCACCCCGGCCGCCTTGAGGGCGATCAGGTTGCGCCGCACGTCCTGCTCGGGCTCGGGGCCGAGGTGGCGCCCGCGGCCGAGCCACGCGGTGTCGGGGAGGTAGGTCGAGGGGGTGCTGTTTCTGGCCATGGAGTCTTCTGTGGGTGGTCGGGGCACGACCAGTATGGGCCGTGAACCGCTCGGCGGAAGGGGGCAGGGTGGTCCGGTGTCGGGATTGTCGCGCGTGGGCACGGCTCTCGGCTGCCCGCAACGCCGTGGCCCTACGCCACGGATCCCGTAGGCTCGGCGGATGGCCCGGTACTTCGACGTGCATCCCGAGAACCCGCAAGCGCGCATCATCGGCGCGGTCGCCGACAGCATCCGCGACAGTGCGCTGATCGCCTATCCCACGGACTCCTGCTACGCGCTCGGCTGCCGCCTCGGCAACCGCGAGGGCGTCGAGCGGATCCGCTCGATCCGGCATCTCGACGACAAACATCACTTCACCCTGGTGTGCCAGGACTTCTCGCAGCTCGGCAGGTTCGTGCACATCGACAACGACGTGTTCCGGGCGATCAAGGCGGCCACCCCCGGCAGCTACACGTTCATCCTGCCCGCGACGCGCGAGGTGCCGCGCCAGCTCCAGCACCCGAAGAAGAAGACGGTCGGGGTCCGCATCCCCGGCCACGTCGTCACCCAGGCGCTCCTCGCCGAGCTCGGTGAGCCGCTGCTCTCCAGCACGCTGCTGCTGCCCGGCGAGGACGAGCCGCTCACCCAGGGCTGGGAGATCAAGGAGCGGCTCGACCACGTGGTGGACGCCGTGCTCGACTCCGGCGACTGCGGCACCGAGCCCACCACGGTGATCGACTTCTCCGACGGCGAGGCCGAGATCGTCCGCCGCGGCGCGGGCGACCCCGACCGCTTCGAGTGACGGCCCGGCGGAGCGCGCCACCGTGTCCCGGATGATGTCGGCCGACGACGTGCTGGGGGTTCTCGCCCTGGCGCGCTCCGCCGGCGCGGACGTGTGGATCGGGGGCGGCTGGGGCATCGACGCCCTCGTCGGCGCGGAGACCCGCCGGCACCGGGACCTCGACCTGATGCACCGCCACGAGCAGGAACCGGCCCTGCTCGCCGCCCTGACCGCCGCTGGTTTCGCCGAGACCCTGGACTGGCGGCCCGCCCGGTTCGTCCTGAGCCACCCGGACGGCCGGGAACTCGATCTGCACCCGCTGCGCTTCGCCGCCGACGGCTCCGCGCGGCAGGCCTCCCTCGACCCGGAGCGGCCGTTCGACTACCCGGCGGACGCCTTCACCGCCGGGACGGTCGCGGGGCGCCGGGTGCCGTGCCTGTCCGCCGCCCAGCAGGTCGCCTTCCACCAGGGGTACGAGCCCGCGGACCGCGACCGGCACGACATGGCGCAGCTGCGCCGCGTGTTCGGGATCGCCACGCACTTCTGAGCCCCGGCCCGGCGCTCAGCGTTCGGCGTTGAGGGCCGACACCGCGCCGGCCGGGTCGCCGATCGTGGCGTAGTCGACGGCGACGAAGGTGACTGGTCTGCCGCGTTCGCGCTCGCATCTGTGGGCCCGGTCGAGTACGAAGCGGCGGCTGTTGACCGTGCCCGCGTCGAGCCGGCTGCCGCCGTTGTCGGTGATGAAGTGGTTCAGCAGGAAGAGCCGCTTGCCGGTGCCCCCGCGGTGCGGTGCGCAGCTCATCTCCTGCGGCGAGCGGAAGGCGAACGGGGTCTCCATGCCGTACCGGTAGAAGGCGCGGTACCAGGGCGCGGGACCGTCGGCCTGCTCGGCGAGGACGACGAGGCGGCGGCCGCTGTCGATCATGGAGCCGAGGGTCGGCCAGGGGCGGGCCGGGTCGGCGTCGGGGGTGTGGACCAGCGCGTCGAGCCCGGCGTCGTGCACCGCCTCCCGGGTCTCCTCGCCGGTGATCGCGTCCTGCACGATGAGGGTGATCACCTCGTCGGGATGGGCGCGCATCCACGTGCCCAGCTCCCGGAGCGCCGGCACCAGCGCGAGCGCGCCCGCCCGGCACACCGCGTGGCAGAGCCACAGTCCGGGCCGCGGCGGATTGAGCGCCCGGACCGCCCGGGCGACCAGTGCCCGCTGCTCGGCGGTGAGATCGGAGTCGCGCAGCCGCCCGGCGATCTCGTCCGGCTCCTCCCAGCGATAGGTGTCGAGCTGCAACGCCCGGACGCCGTCGTCCAGCTGCGCGGTGATGCCGGGGTCCTGGAGGGGTCCGATGAACCGGTCGGCCGTCGTCGCCATGGCGTTGTGCGCGGTGAGGTACGCGACCTCGTCGTAGGGCCGGTCGCACAGCGCGACGCTGCCCTGGCACCGGCGCGGCGCCTGCGGAGCCGCGACGAGCGGCACCAGGACCGTCCCGGCCACCGCCAGCGCGGCGGCCCCCAGCCCCAGCGGGACCAGGACCCGGGGCCCCGGACCGCGCTCGCGCCGCCCGCTCAGCCACCGCCCGCCGAGCACCAGGAGTGCCCCGGCGGCCGACGGGACGAGGGCGGTCCACAGCGCCGTACGCGTGAGCTGGTCGACGGCGGCGTCCTGCACGTCGTCGACGAGCCGGGCCAGAGAGGGCGGCCAGGCCGCGGGCGGATCGACGACGCGGCCGTCGGTGACGAGGCGGGCCACACCGGTCGCGGCCGCCGTCACCAGGCCGCCGGCCAGCAGCGGCCACCCCAGGCGCCGGAGGCGGGGCCCGGTGCGGGCGGGCCCGGCGTACCACAGGACGGCCAGCGCGAGCACGAGCAGGACGGCGGCCGCGTACTCGACGAGCGCGAGCCGCGTGGCGGTCCACGGCCGGATGTCGTGCAGGACCCGCAGGTCGTTCCCGGAGGCCGCCAGCGTCGCCGTGAGGTCCCAGGTGCCGCCGCCCACCTCGTCGAGGAGCCGCCGCGACGCCGCGGGGGAGCGGTCCGGCAGCGCCACGGGCGCCACGGCCGCCAGCGCCGTGGCGACGTCCCCGTCGGCCAGCGCCGTCGCGACCTGGGGACGCAGCGCGTCGCGTTCCCGGGACGGCAGCGCCCGTAGCAGCGTCTCGGTCGCCCGGTCGGCCTGCTCCGGGGTGAGCGGCAGCGCCGGCAGCCCGCCGGGGGCCCGGCCCGCGGCGAGCGCGCGCACGGCGGCGGAGAGGTCGGCGGCGAACCGGTCGAAGTCCGGTTCGCTGCGCCGCTGCACCCCGGCCACGAGGTCACCGAAGTACGTCTGGGCCAGCGCGTCGAGCGAGGCGAGCACCGGGCGCAGGTCGACGGTCAGGTCCAGGGCCGCCCGCTCGCCGTTCAGGTAGCCGACCACGGCGTCGATCTGCTGCCGGGTGAGGTCGCGGACCGTCTCCGGCGGCAGCACCAGCTTGATGTTGCTGGTCACCTGCGCCTCCGGCACGGGCAGCCCGGCCAGCAGGTCCCGGGTCAGGGGCGCGGCCCGCGGATCGACCAGGACCTCGTCGTAGAGCCGGTCGTAGGCGTGCCGCTCGTCCAGGACGGAGGCGTGGAAGGCCGGGGCGAGCAGCGTGGCGCGCACCGTCGCCGTGGTGACGACGCAGACCGTGGCGAGCGCGGCGACGACCAGGGCCACGACTCGCACCACCGCACCGCGCTCCATGGCGCGCCCGCCGTCCCGGCCGCGCGGCGTCAGTACGCCACGGCGTCGCGGATGATCGGGCACGTCATGCAGTGGCCGCCGCCGCGGCCCCGGCCCAGTTCGGCGCCGACGATCGTGATGACCTCGACGCCCGCCTTGCGCAGCAGCGTGTTGGTCTGGGTGTTGCGGTCGTAGGTGACGACGACCCCCGGCTCCAGGGCGACCGCGTTGTTGCCGCTGTCCCACTGCTGCCGCTCGGAGGCGTACACGTCGCCACCGGTCTCGATCACCCGCAGGCCGGGCAGGCCGAGCGCCTTGGCGACGACGTCGACGAAGGCGGCCGAGCCCTCGTCGGTGACGGTCAGGCCCGGCGCCCTGTCGCTGGGGCGCAGCGTGAACGTGTGCACGGCGTCCATGATCCGCGGGTAGAGCGTCACGACGTCCCGGTCGGCGAAGGTGAAGACGGTGTCCAGGTGCATCGCCGCACGCAGCTTCGGCATTCCGGCGACGACGACCTGTTCGGCGGCGCCGCTCTTGAACAGGGCGGCGGCGACCTGGGTGATGGCCTGTCGCGAGGTGCGCTCGCTCATGCCCATGAGGACCACGCCGTTGCCGACGGGCATGATGTCGCCGCCCTCGAACGTGGCCTGCCCCCAGGCGTGTTCGGGATCGCCCCACCACACGGTCGCGTCCACGAAGTCGGGGTGGAAGCAGTAGAGGGCCTTCATCAGCAGCGTCTCGTCGTGCCGCGCGGGCCAGTACAGCGGGTTGAGCGTGAGCCCGCCGTACAGCCAGCAGGTGGTGTCGCGGGTGTAGAGCGTGTTGGGCAGCGGCGGCATCAGGTACTCGCGGACGCCGGTCGACTCGCGCGCCATCGACACGTACGCGGAGCGGTACTCGTCCGGCAGGTCGGTGGTGGCGAGGCCGCCGATGAGGAACTCCGCGAGCCGCGCCGGCTCCAGCGACTCCAGGAAGGCGCGGGTGTCGTCGATGAGACCCGTCCCCACCTGGTTGGCGACGATCTTGCGGTCCAGGAGCCAGGACTTCGCGGCGGGCAGCGCCATTGTCTGCGCGAGCAGCTCGTGCAGCTCGACCACCTCGATCCCGCGCCCGCGCATCTTGTCGACGAAGTCGGCGTGGTCGCGCTGGGCGTTCTCCACCCACATGACGTCGTCGAAGAGGAGGTCCTCGGCGTTGGTCGGGGTCAGCCTGCGGTGGGCGAGCCCCGGGGCGCAGACGAGGACCTTGCGCAGCCGGCCCACCTCGGAGTGGACGCCGTACGCGGAAGCGGGGGTGGCGTGGTCGGTCACGGGGGCCTCCGGGGCTTGACGTGGGGGAGCGCTGAGGGGTCTCACAGGCTGATCCAGCCGGCGGCGAGGGCGACGACACCGACCACGGCGCCGACGACGGAGACGGCCAGGACGACCAGCTCACGCGGGGAGAACAGGCGCCTGCCCTGCTCCCTGCGGGCCATCACGAACAGGATCGTGGCCGGGGCGTAGAAGACGAACGAGACCAGGACGAACTTCAGGCCGGCGGCGTACAGCATGAAGGCGGTGTAGAGGGTGGCGACGGCCGCGACGGTCAGCTCCCGCCGCGAGGTGCGCCCGCCCTCCGTGCGCCGGTCGGCCCGCGTCCCGATCCGCACGGCGAAGGCGGCCGCCAGCAGGTACGGGATCAGGGAGAGCGAGCTGGTGAGGTCGAGCGCGAAGTTGAAGGCGTCGTCGGAGAAGGCGGTGATGACCAGCACCACCTGCGTGAGCACGGTCGTCATGAGGAGGGCGGGCACGGGGACGTCCGCGGGGGTGGCGCGGCGCAGGAAGCGCGGCATGTCGTCGTCCTTGGCGGCCACGAAGAGCACCTCGGCGGCCATCAGGGTCCACGCCAGGTAGGCGCCGAGCACGGAGACGATCAGGCCGACGCTGATGAAGACCTTGCCCCAGGTGCCGACGGCGTCCTCCAGCACCCCGGCCATGGACGGCTGGCGCAGGCCGGCGATCTCGCCCATCGGCAGGATCCCGTACGAGACGATGACGACGGAGGCGAAGACGGCGAAGACGCTGAGGAAGCCGAGGACGGTGGCCCGGCCGACGTCGGAGCGCTTCTTGGCGTGCCGCGAGTACACGCTCGCGCCCTCGACGCCGAGGAAGACGAAGACGGTGGCCAGCATGGTGCCGCGGACCTGGCTGAAGAGGGAGCCCGCGTAGTCCGCGCCGCCCCAGTTGTCGGCGAAGACCGACGGGTCGAAGTAGACGAGGGCCAGCACGACGAAGACGAGGATCGGCACGATCTTCGCCACGGTCACGATCCGGTTGATCGCCGCGGCCTCCTTCACCCCCCGCCTGATCAGCAGGAAGAACGCCCACAGGCCGGCCGAGGAGAGCAGCACGGCGAGCGCGGTGTCGCCCTCGCCGAGCGCCGGCCAGATCGCGCCCACCGTGGACATGATGAGGACCCAGTACGTCACGTTGCCGACGCAGGCGCTGGCCCAGTAGCCGAACGCGGAGAAGAAGCCCAGGTACTCGCCGAACCCGGCCTTCGCGTACGCGTACACACCCGCGTCCAGGTCCGGGCGGCGTACGGCGAGGGACTGGAAGACGAAGGCGAGCGTCAGCATGCCGGTGCCGGCGATCAGCCAGGCGATCAGGGCGCCGGCCACCCCGGTCTCCTGCGCGAACCGGCTGGGCAGGGAGAAGACTCCGGCGCCGACCATGGAGCCGATGACCATCGTGGTCAGGGTGAACAGCGGCAGTTTGGCGGCGGGCGCACTCTTCTCGACGACGGCGGCCTGCTCCATGGCGTCCCCCTCTCGTCTCATGGCGTCTCGGTTGACGTCCGGTGCCGGGCGCGCTCGCGCGGGGCGCACGCGGGCACCGGGAGAACAGTCTTGTCCCGCTTGTACGGGTAGCGCACCTTTTGCCGACGTTCGGATGGCCGGATATGCCCGGGTGTGCACAGCATGGAGGCGTTGCGCCACCAGGGCCGCGACAGAAGGGCACTCAGCCATGCACTCCTCGTTGAACCCGGCGGTCCTGCGCCACCTGCGCGCGCCGCGGCCCTATCCCGCCGTCTCCCTGGCGATGCCGACCCACCGCAGGCAGCCGGAGAACGCGCAGGACCCGGTCCGCCTGCACAACCTCGTCGCCGAGGCCGTACGCCAGCTGGAGGCGGACCCGGCCGTGACCCGCGAGCGCCGCGACGACGTGGTCGCGCAGCTGGAGGCGGCGGTGTCGGAGCTCGACCTCGCCCACGCCCGGGACGGACTCCTGATCTTCGCCGCCCCCGGGGAGCACGAGAGCTGGACCGTCGACCGGTCCGTGCCCGAACGCGTCGTGCTCGCGGACACCTTCCTCACCCGCAACCTCGTGGCCGCCGACGCCGCGCGCCGCCCCTACTGGGTGCTGGCCGTGGCCGCCGACCGGATCACCCTGTGGGACGGCCGGGGCGAGCGCGTCACCGAGGACACCGGCCACGGCTTCCCGCACAGCCGCAGCCTGGAAGCGCCGGACTCCGAGCGCAAGGAGCGCATCGGCGACCTGCCCAGCACCTTCAGCGACGAACAGACCCGGCAGTTCTTCCGGGACGCCGACACCGCGCTGACCCACGTCCTCGGCGACCGGCCCCGGCCGCTCTACGTCACCGGGGACCCGGCCGCCCTCGCCCTGTTCTCCGCGGCGGGCACCGCCGCGCGCGACGCGGTGCAGGTCCCCGTCGGCGGACTCGCCCAGGCGGCGCCGGAGGCCGTCGCGCGGGCCGTGGCCGGGGCTCGCGCCGACGAAGCGGCCCGGACGGTCGCCGAGGCGCTGGCGGAGCTGGACCGGGCGCGCGGCGGCAACACCTACGCCGCGGGCGTGGACGAGGTCTGGCAGAAGGCCTCCGACGGCCGCATCCACCGGCTCGTCGTCGAGGAGGACTTCCGCGTCACCGTACGGGCCGGGGAGGGGCACCTCGAACCGGCGGGGGAGGACGACCTGGACGCGGTCCACGACATCGTCGACGAGATCGTCGAGTCCGCCCTGGAGACCGGCGCGCAGGTCGTCTTCGTCCCCGACGGGACCCTGGCGGACGTCGGACACGTGGCCGCCGTGCTGCGGTTCTGACCCCGTCCGTGGCAGCCATGGCGCACAGCAGGCCCCAGCCGTCCGAAAGGAATTCCCTCATGAGTGCAGCGAAGACGCCCGGACCCGCCCGCCGCCGGCGCGGACCGCTCGCCCTTGCCGCGTGCGCGGTCGCCGGTGCGCTGGCGCTCGCGGCGTGCGACAGCGGCGGCGACGGCGACGGCGGTACGAGCGCCAGCCCGCGGCCGAGCGCCCCCGACTCGTCCCGGTTCTCCGGCGAGCCGCCGTCCTCCATGGCCTCCAGCGCCGAGTCGAAGAAGGCCGAGGCCAAGCGGTCGGCCTCCGCGGCGGCCGAGTCGGCATCCGAGCGGGCGCACGACTTCGAGGCGTCGGTGGCGGCCGACGTCGAGCGCAACCGGCAGGAGTTCACCAAGCAGCTGGCCGCCGCCGACGGCCGGGGCAACGCCGTCAAGGACGTGTCGCTGACCGGCAAACCGCTCGCGGAGACGGACAACGTCCGCGCCCTCGTCGTCACCATCACCAACAAGACCGACGCGACCGCCTCCTTCGCCGTGCAGGTGGACTTCAGCGACTCCGACGGCAAGGTCGTCGAGAGCAAGGTCGTCGGCGCGAAGGACCTGAAGGCGGGTGACAAGGCCCAGCCACTGGCCATCAGCTCCAAGCCGCCGCAGCCGCACCTCACCGCCGAGATCGCCAAGGCGCAGCGGTACTGAGGCGGTCGCCGGGACGGACCGGGCCGCCGGTCGCTATCTTGTGATCATGGAGTCCTACACAATCGGTCAGGCGGCCCGGCTGCTCGGGGTGAGTCCGGACACCGCGCGGCGCTGGGCCGACGCCGGACGGATCGTCACCCACCGGGACGAAGGCGGGCGCCGGCTCATCGAGGGCACGGACCTGGCCGCGTTCTCCGTCGAGCTGGCCAAGGGCTCCGGCGGCGAGGACGACGTCTCGTACACCTCCGTCCGCAACGCGTTCCCGGGCATCGTCACCGCCGTCCGGCTCGGCGACGTGGCCGCGCAGGTCGAGATCCAGGCCGGGCCGCACCGGCTGGTCTCGCTGCTGACCCGCGAGGCCGTGGAGGAGCTGGGCCTGGAGGTCGGCATGGAGGCCACCGCCCGCGTCAAGTCGACCAACGTGCACATCGACCGCGTCTGAGCGCGCGGCCCCTCAGACCCGCAGCGCGCCCGGCGTCGCCGCTCAGCTCCACGGCGCGTAGCCGCCGTCCACGCGGATCGCGTCGATGCCGCTGATGTGCCGCGCCCCGCACCGGTCCTGCGGCAGCACGAGCTGCGGGCCCGCGCGGTCCAGCGGAGCGCCGTCGACGGTCAGCGCGAGCAGGACCGGCGCGTCCGCGAAATCCGGGTCGATCTCGGCCCACGACAGCAGCGCGTGATGACCGTCGGCCCCGCTCACCGCGATGAGGAAGCGCAGCCGGTCCTTGCGGCGCACCGGGTCGAAGCCGGGCCCCGCCGCCGACAGCACGTCGTACAGGCGCGGGCCCGAGAAGCGGTGGTGCTGGATGCCGCTGGTCGCGCACTCGAAGGCGACCTCCGCGTGGTGCACCGGCCACGCGTGCAGCTCGGCGACGGTCAGCAGGGCGGGGCGCGCGAGGTCGCCGCTGAGGGTCAGCCGCGCCGGGTGGCCGGTCGTGGCGGTCGCGGGTCGCGTCGTCGGCGACGGGCTCATGGACACCACCTCCCGCTGGACCGTACCCGCCGCGCCTCCTCATGCAAACGCACATGCGTATATCCAAGCCACAAGATCCCAGCTCATGCGATGCGACAGAAGACGTACTCCTTGCAGATGCGGCATTATGATCCCCGCACGCCGTCGACCGCGCCGCCCCGCACACCCAGGAACCGGTCACGCGTGCGCGAAGCAGTCGCATGCTCAGGCACCAGCCGCATGCTCAGGAATTGAGGGAGTGGACCCGTGATAACCCGTTCCGCGCGCCGGACCCGCCGGATGCTGTCCGTGGCCGGCCTCGGCACCGCCGCGCTGCTGACCCTGAGCGCCTGCGGCTCGTCCGACTCCGACTCCGGCTCGTCCGCCGACTCCTCCGCCTCCGCCTCGGGGGAGAAGAAGCTGTCCGGGACGGTGACCGTGTTCGCCGCCGCCTCGCTCAAGGAGAGCTTCACCACCCTCGGCAAGCAGTTCGAGAAGGCGCACCCCGGCACCGAGGTCACCTTCAACTTCGGCGGCAGTGACAGCCTCGCGGCCGGCATCACCGGCGGCGCCCCCGCCGACGTGTTCGCCGCGGCCAGCCCCAAGACGATGAAGACCGTCACCGACGCGGGCGCCGCGTCCGGCGCCCCGGCCACCTTCGTCCGCAACCAGCTGGAGATCGCCACCCTGCCGGGCAACCCCGACAAGGTGGCCTCGCTCAAGGACCTCACCGCGTCCGACCTGAAGGTCGTGCTCTGCGACAAGACCGTGCCGTGCGGCGCCGCCGCGCAAAAGGCGCTCACCGCGGCCGAGTTGAAGCTCACCCCCGTCTCGTACGAGCAGGACGTCAAGAGCGCCCTGACCAAGGTCGAGCTGAAGGAGGCCGACGCGGCCGTCGTCTACAAGACCGATGTGCACGCCGCGGGTGACAAGGTGGAGGGCGTGGACTTCCCCGAATCGGCCGACGCCATCAACGACTACCCGATCGCGCAGCTCAAGGACGCCCCGAACGCCGCCGGGGCGAAGGCGTTCATCGCGCTCGTGCGCTCCGCCCAGGGCCAGAAGGTGCTGACCGGGGCCGGATTCCTCAAGCCGTGACCCAGCTCGACAAGCCCGACGCCGCGGCCGGCGCCCTTCAGGGCGGGCCGCGGCGCCGTCGTGCCCGCGGCCGTACCGCGCCCCTGCCCCTGCTGCTGCCCGCCCTGGTGGGGCTCGCCTTCCTCGTCGTGCCGCTGCTCGCCCTGCTCGTCCGCGCCCCGTGGCGGGAACTGCCGTCCCAGCTGAGCAGCACCGAGGTGTGGCAGGCGCTCCAACTGTCCCTTATCTGCGCGACGTCCGCGACGCTGGTGAGCCTCGTGCTCGGGGTGCCCCTGGCCTGGCTGCTCGCCCGCACCGACTTCCGCGGCCGCGGTCTCGTCCGCGCCCTGGTCACGCTGCCGCTGGTGCTGCCGCCGGTGGTCGGCGGCGTGGCCCTGCTGACGGCGCTCGGGCGCAACGGGATCGTCGGCCAGTACCTGGACCAGTGGTTCGGCCTCACCCTGCCCTTCACCACCACCGGCGTCGTCATCGCCGAGGCGTTCGTCGCCATGCCGTTCCTCGTCATCAGCGTCGAAGGCACCCTGCGCGCCGCCGACCCGCGCTACGAGGAGGCCGCCATGACGCTCGGCGCCTCCCGCTTCACCGCGTTCCGCCGCGTCACCCTGCCGCTCATCGCCCCCGGCATCGCCGCCGGTTCGGTCCTCGCCTGGGCCCGGGCGCTCGGCGAGTTCGGCGCCACCATCACCTTCGCCGGGAACTTCCCCGGCCGCACCCAGACCATGCCGCTCGCCGTCTACCTCGCCATGCAGAGCGACCCGGCCGCGGCCATCGCCCTCAGCCTGGTCCTGCTCGCCGTGTCCATCACGGTCCTCGCGGGCCTGCGCGACCGCTGGATGACCGCCTCATGACCGCGACCCCGAACCGCCCCGGCACGCCGCGCCCGGCCGGACTCGACGCCCGCCTCGTCGTCGACCGCGGCGCCTTCCGCCTCGACATCGCCCTGGCCGCGGCCCCCGGCGACGTCGTCGCCCTGCTCGGCCCGAACGGCGCGGGCAAGACCACCGCGCTGCGCGCCCTGGCCGGTCTCACCCCACTCGACGACGGACACCTGCGGCTCGACGGAGCCGAACTGGACGGCACCCCGCCCGAATCCCGCCCCGTCGGCGTCGTCTTCCAGGACTACCTGCTCTTCCCGCACCTGACCGCCCTGGACAACGTCGCCTTCGGCCCGCGCTGCCAGGGCAGGACCCGGGCCGAGGCCCGCGCCGAGGCCGCCGACTGGCTCGACCGCATGGGCCTGGCCGCCCACGCCGGCGCCAAGCCGCGCCGGCTCTCCGGCGGCCAGGCCCAGCGCGTCGCCCTCGCCCGCGCCCTCGCCACCCGGCCCCGGCTCCTCCTCCTCGACGAACCCCTCGCCGCGCTCGACGCCCGAACGCGTCTGGACGTACGGGCCCAACTCCGGCGCCACCTCACCGAGTTCGAGGCAGTGGCGGTCCTCGTCACCCACGACCCGCTGGACGCGATGGTCCTCGCCGACCGCCTGGTCGTCGTGGAGCACGGGCGCATCGTCCAGCAGGGCGCCCCCGCCGACATCGCCCGGCGGCCCCGCACCGACTACATCGCCCAACTCGTCGGCCTCAACCTCTACCGGGGGCGCGCGGAGGGCCACACCGTGCACCTCGACGGCGCGGGGCCCGCCGTGACCACCACCGAGGAGCTGACGGGCCCCTGCTTCGTCGCCTTCCCGCCGGGCGCCGTGACGCTGCACGGCGAGCGCCCCGCCGGTTCCAGCGCCCGCAACCTGTGGCGCTGCGAGGTCAGCGGCATGGAGACCCACGGCGACCAGATCCGCGCCGCCCTCACCGGCGAACTCCCGCTCGCCGCCGACCTCACCACCATCGCCGCGGCCGAACTGGACCTCCGCCCCGGCGCCACGGTCTGGGCGACGGTCAAGGCGGCCCAGACCCACGCCTATCCCGCCTGACCGGGAGCGGTCCGGGTGCCCGCCGCGGCCCGCGAGGGGCGGGCCCGGCGCACGGCCCGCGGCACGGATCGGAGAGGATGGCGCGGTAGCGATCGACAAGCACCGTCCGGGCCCGCGGGCCCGCGCCCTGGAAGGAAGCGACGAGATCATGCCCGTCCTGACGACGCCCGCCCCGACGAAGGCCCCGCGGTGAGCGGCGGCGAACCCCCCGTCCTCGTCCGCCGGGACGGACGCGCCGCCCACCTCGTCCTCAACCGGCCGCGCGCCCTCAACGCCCTCGACCACGCCATGGTGCGCCGCATCGACGCGGCCCTCGACGCGTGGGCCGGGGACGACACCGTGGAGACCGTCGTCCTCACCGGGGCGGGGGAGCGCGGCCTGTGCGCGGGCGGCGACATCCGCGCCGTCCACGACGACGCGCGGGACAGCGACGGCGCGGCCTCCGCCGACTTCTGGCGCGACGAGTACCACCTCAACGCCCGGATCGCCCACTACCCCAAGCCGTACGTCGCCGTCATGGACGGCATCGTGATGGGCGGCGGCGTCGGCGTCTCCGCCCACGGCAGCGTGCGGATCGTCACCGAACGCTCCCGGGTCGCCATGCCGGAGACCGGCATCGGGTTCGTCCCCGACGTCGGCGGCACGCACCTGCTCGCGCGGGCCCCCGGCGAACTCGGCACCCGCCTCGCCCTGACCGGCGAGCACATCGGGGCCGCCGACGCGCTGCTGTGCGGACTCGCCGACCACTACGTGCCCTCGGCGGCCCTGCCCGGTCTGCTGGCCGGTCTCGCCACCGCGCCGGCCCGCGACGTCCTCGCGCGCCACACGGCCCCCGCGCCGCAGGGGCGACTCGCGGCCCAGCGCGCGTGGACCGACACCTGCTTCGCGGCCCGCACGGTCGAGGAGATCCTCGGCCTCCTCCTCGACCACGGCGACCCGGCGGCCAAGGAGACGGCGGAGACGGTCCTCGCCAAGTCGCCCACCGCCGTGAAGGTCACCCTGGCCGCGGTGCGCCGGGCCCGGGCCCTGGGCTCGCTGGAACGCGTCCTCGACCAGGAGTACCGCGTCTCCTGCGCCGCTCTCAACAACCCCGACTTCGTCGAGGGCGTCCGCGCCCAGGTCATCGACAAGGACCGCAGGCCCCGCTGGTCGCCCCGGACCCTCGCCGAGGTCACCGACGCCGAGGTGGAGCGGCACTTCGCGCCGCTGGGGGAGCGGGAACTCGGCCTGGGGGACAGCGCCGTGTGACCGCGCGCGGCCCCGCGCGCACGGTCCGGTGACCTCCGGCTGATACGGCGCCGCTCCGGTCGCCGCCGTCACGTGCGGGCCGCGCGTGGTGCGGACCCGACCCGCTCATCGGCGCCGAGCCGGCCGTGCGGACGCCGCGCCCGGAGGCCGCCCGGTCTCGCCGCCTCCCCGGCACGGCGGGACCAGCGGGGGCGGGCCACTCCGGCCGCCGACGCCGGATGCGGAATGTGCGGGCTCTCCCGCCCCGGCGGCCCGAGTCGCGCGCCGTCAGTTGCGTACGAAGCCATCCCGCCCGCCCCGGCTCCGCAGCGATTCGCCGTGCCCAGCGCCCGCCGGGTCGCAGCACCCCCGGGACGCCCGGGGGCAGCGAGCTGACCCCGCCCTGGCCCCGCCACTCCGGCCACCGGAGCCCAGGCCCACGCCCACCCGGTGACCTGCGCCAGAGCGGCCGGCGGCGACGCGGGCGGACGGCGCGACGGCCGCCCCCGCCGAACCGGCCCACGGCGTGGGAGCGCTCTCCGGATGCGGCAACTCGTAGCCACCGTAGGGCACTTGATCGGGCCGCGCCCGGCCCTGGACGCCCCCATCCGCACCACATCCCTCTGCAACGGCGTGTTCACTTTCTCTTGACACTGCCATGTCGGAGCGAGAACACTCCCCGGCGAGAGAGCGCTCTCTCAGGTTCCGCGCACGACCTGTCCCACGGGCGGCGGCGCCCCCGCCGGCGCCGTCGCCCACCCCCCACCACGCCGAACCGACATGGCAGGAGGTCTCCATGGCAAGGAGATCCACACTCATCTCAGGGCTGCTGATATCCGGCGCGCTCGTGCTGACCACACTGGGAGTGGGCGGGGCGGCTCTCACCGCCGGCGCCGCCCCCGTCCAGCAGTCGTCGGCAGCCGCCCCCGCGCACCAGGGCCACACCATGGCCGCGTCCACCAAGGCCGCCGCGGAGGACGCGGACGGCGACGGCTACATCCCGGCGAACCCGCCGGTCACCGGCGTCGAGCCGTCCACGAAGCAGCCGCCGCAGGCCTACTTCCACGAGTTCCAGGCACACTGCTCCGTCACCCACACCAAGCCCGACGACCCGATCGTCTACCCGGGCCAGCCCGGCAAGTCCCACGACCACACGTTCATGGGCAACACCACGACCGACGCCAACAGCACCACGGCGTCGCTCGACAGCGGCTCCACCAAGTGCCTGGCACCCGGCGACAAGTCCGGCTACTGGATGCCCACGCTGCTCAACGGCGACCAGCCCGTCCTCCCCGTCGGCGAGCAGACCATCTACTACAAGGCCGGCGTCACCGACTACACCAGCGTGCGGCCCTTCCCCAAGGGGCTGCGGTTCGTCGTCGGCAGCCCGATGCAGACCGCTCAGGAGTTCCGCAACCACCGTGGCTTCGTGGAGGGCTGGGAGTGCGGCAACAGCTACTTCAACGTCGACTTCCCGGCCAGCTGCCCCACCTCGCGGGACACCCAGCTCAACATCCGCATGCAGGCGCCCAGTTGCTGGGACGGGAAGTATCTCGACACCCCCGACCACAAGAGCCACATGGCCTACCCGGTGGTGAAGCCCGGCACGAACGACAACATGTGCCCGGCCGACCACCCCGTCGCGCTGCCGATGATCGAGTTCAAGATGGCGTTCCCGGTCAACGGTGACATGTCGAAGGTCCGGCTCTCCAGCGGCCGGGGCTACTCGTTCCACTACGACTTCTTCAACGCCTGGGACGACCGGACGCTGAAGGCGATGGTGGACCACTGCGTCGTCGGCGGCCTCCAGTGCGACCCGCGCGGCTACGACCAGAACCACCCCGACAAGGGCGCGGTCCTCAACGACCACTACGAACTGCCCTGACCCGCACGGCGACACCCGGGGCGGCGGCCGCCCTGACCGGCCGCCGCCCCACCTCCCCGCACCGCCCTTCGCTCCTCCCCGCCCTCTTCCCCCGAGACTTCCCCCGCTGCTCTCCCCACGACCCCCGCCCGGAGGCACCCCCATGCGCAGGACCCGCCCCATCAACCGCAGGACACACCGCCTGGCCACCCCGATCACCGCGGGCGTGCTCGCGGCCGGCTTCCTCGCCCTGCCGACGCACGCCGCGCAGGCCGCGGGCGACGTGGTCAAGGTGACCGGATCGCAGGGCAACTGGCAGCTGCAGGTCAACGGCGCGCCCTACCAGATCAAGGGCCTGACCTGGGGCCCCTCCGTCGCGGACGCGGGCCGCTACCTCCCCGACCTGAAGTCCATGGGCGTCAACACCATCCGCACCTGGGGCACCGACGCCTCCAGCAAGCCGCTCTTCGACACGGCCGCGGCGAACGGCGTCAAGGTCATCGCGGGCTTCTGGCTCCAGCCCGGCGGCGGCCCCGGCAGCGGCGGCTGCGTGAACTACCTGACCGACACCGCGTACAAGAACCAGATGCTCGACGAGTTCCCCAAGTGGGCCGCCACCTACAAGGACAACCCCGGTGTCCTGATGTGGAACGTCGGCAACGAGTCCGTCCTCGGCCTGCAGAACTGCTACAGCGGCGACGAGCTGGAGAAGCAGCGCAACGCCTACACCACCTTCGTCAACGACATCACCAAGAAGATCCACGCCGTCGACCCCAACCACCCAGTCACCTCCACCGACGCCTGGGTCGGCGCCTGGCCCTACTACAAGAAGAACGCGCCTGACCTCGACCTGTACGCCGTCAACTCCTACAACGCCGTCTGCGACGTCAAGGCGGCCTGGCAGCAGGGCGGTTACACCAAGCCCTACATCGTCACCGAGACCGGCCCGGCCGGGGAGTGGGAGGTCCCCGACGACGCCAACGGCGTGCCGCAGGAGCCCACCGACGTGGCCAAGGCCGAGGGCTACACCAAGGCCTGGGGCTGTATCACCGGCCACAAGGGCGTCGCGCTGGGCGCCACCATGTTCCACTACGGCACCGAGTACGACTTCGGCGGCATCTGGTTCAACCTGCTGCCCGCGGGCGAGAAGCGGCTGTCGTACTACGCCGTGAAGAAGGCCTACGGAGCGGACACCTCCCGGGACAACACCCCGCCGGTCATCTCCCAGATGAACATCGAGGGCGGCGCGACGAACGTGCCCGCGGGACGCGACCTCGTCATCGCGACCAAGGCGACCGACCCGAACGGCGACGCGCTCTCCTACCAGGTGCTGAGCAACAGCAACTACATCGACCAGAGCAAGCAGCTCGTCCCGATGCAGGCCACCGACCTGGGCGGGGGGCGCCTGAAGGTGACCGCGCCGGACAAGCCCGGCGTCTGGAAGATCTACGTCAAGGCCACCGACGGCCACGGCAACGTCGGCGTCGAGACCCGCTCCGTGCGCGTCGTGCCGCCGCCCGTGACCGGCACGAACATCGCGCTCGGCCGGCCCGTCACCGCCTCCTCCCAGCAGACCACCGACTACGGTGACTGCCCGTGCACCGCGGCGCAGGCCGTCGACGGCAAGAACGACACCCGCTGGGCCAGCGACTGGAGCGACCCCCAGTGGCTGAGCGTCGACCTCGGCTCCCGCCGCTCGTTCAAGCACGTCCAGCTCAACTGGGAGACGTCGTACGCGAAGGCGTACACCATCCAGACCTCGGACGACGGCCAGAACTGGACGACGGTGCGGCAGGTCACCGACGGCAACGGCGGCGTGGACGACTTCGACGTGAACGGCACCGGCCGCTACGTCCGCGTCAACGGCACCGCCCGCGGCACCGGATACGGCTACTCCCTCTACGAGTTCGGGCTCTACAACTGACCCGGATCCGGTAGAACGACAGATGAGAGAGCGCTCTACGGCGCTCCTGGGTGCGAAGGGCGGGGCAATGGCCGACGAGGAGCCGGACCGGCTGGCCGACAAGCTGGGTCCACGGCAGAAGGTACGGCTGCTCACGGGCGGGACCACCTGGCGCACCCGCGCCGAACCCGCCGTGGGCCTGGCCGAGGTGGTGACCTCGGACGGGCCCGCGGGGGTACGCGGCGAGGCCTGGGACGAGCGCGTCACCTCGCTCCTGATGCCCTGCGCGTCGGCGCTCGCCGCGACCTGGGACGAGCAACTCGTCACCGAACTCGGCGGGTTGCTCGCCGGGGAGGCGCGCCGCAAGGGCGTGCACGTCGTCCTGGCCCCGAACCTGAACCTGCACCGCTCACCCCTGGCCGGCCGCCACTTCGAGTGCTTCTCGGAGGACCCCTGGCTCGTCGGCCGCATCGGCGCGGCGCTGGTGCGCGGCCTGCAGGCCGCCGGGGTCGCGGCCACGGCCAAGCACCTCGTCGCCAACGACTCCGAGACCGGACGGCTCACCGTCGACGTACGCGTCGGCGAGCGGACCCTGCGCGAGGTCCTCCTCGCCCCCTTCGAGGCCGCCGTCGAGGCCGGGGTCTGGGCGGTGATGGCCGGGTACAACCGCGTCAACGGCACGACCATGACCGCCAGTCCGCTGCTCGCCCGGCCCCTGAAGGACGAGTGGGGCTTCGACGGCGTCGTCCTCTCCGACTGGGGCGCCCTGCGCACCGCGGTGGACACCGCCAACGCCGCCCTCGACCTCGCCATGCCCGGGCCCGGCGGTCCCTGGGACGAGAGGCTCGCCGACGCGGTCGCCGACGGGCGCGTCCCCCAGGGCGCGGTCGACGACAAGGTGCGCCGGCTGCTCCTGCTCGCCCAGCGCGTCGGCGCCCTGGACGGCGCCCCCGCGCCGGCGCGGCCCGGCGGCGTCCGCGCCCCCCGGCACCTGCTGCGCCGCACCGCCGCCGCCGGGTCGGTCCTGCTGTGCAACGACGGCGTGCTCCCGCTGTGCACGGAGGCCCTGCGCACGGTCGCGGTGATCGGCACGCACGCCGTGACCCCGCGCGTGCAGGGCGGCGGCAGCGCCGGGGTCTTCCCGGAGCGGACCGTCTCCCCGCTGGACGGCATCACCGAGCGGCTCCGCGGCCGGGCCCGCGTCGTCCACGCCCCGGGCCCGGACCTCGGGGGCCCACCCGCCCCCCTGGGCCCCGGCAACTGCACCGACCCGCGCACCGGCGCCCCCGGCGTCCTGCTGCGCGTGCTGGACGCCAAGGGTGAGGAGCTCTACGGCGAGCACCGGCGCTCGGGCCGGCTGCTCGAACCGGCCGTGCCCGACGGCGCCCGTGCCGTGGAGATCAGCGCCCTGCTGACCCCGGAGCGCGGCGGCCGGTGGTCGTTCGGCCTCGCCGGGTTCGGGCGGCTCTCCCTGACCGTGGACGGCCGGCCGCTGATCGACGGCGTCTTCCCCCGCGCCACCGACGATCCGGCCGTCGTCCACGTGCACCCGCCCGGCCCCACGGCCCACCACACCCTCACCGCGGGTGTCCCGGTGCTCGTCGTGGCACGGCGCGAACTGGCCCCCGACACCGGCCGCGCCACCGTGCTCACCGCGGCCCCGCCCGCGGTGCCGGCGGCGACGGCGCTCGCCGGGGCCGTCGCCGCGGCCCGCCGCGCCGACGTGGCCGTGGTCGTCGTGGGCACCACCGACGGCGACGAGGCGGAGGGCCACGACCGCACCTCCCTCGCCCTGCCCGGACACCAGGACGACCTGGTGCGGGCCGTCGCCGCGGCCAACCCCCGCACCGTCGTGGTGGTCAACTCCGGCGCCCCGGTCGAACTGCCCTGGCGGCACGAGGTTGGCGCGGTCCTGCTCACCTGGCTGCCCGGCCAGGAGGCCGGCGGCGCCCTCGCCGACTGCCTCTTCGGCGCGGTGGAACCCGGCGGCCGACTCCCGACGACCTGGGCGCGGCGCCTCGACGACGCCCCGGTGACCGCCACCGAACCCGTCGACGGGGTGCTCGCCTACGACGAGGGGGTGCACGTCGGACACCGGGCCTGGCTGCGCTCCGGCCGCGCTCCCGCCTACTGGTTCGGGCACGGCCTCGGCTACACGACCTGGCGCTACGAGAGCGTCGAGGTGCCTGAAGCCGTCGGCGCCGACGAGGAGTTCACGGTCTCCGTGCTGGTGCGCAACACCGGCGAGCGGGCCGGACGGGAGGTCGTCCAGGTCTATCTGTCCCGGCCGGACTCGGCGGTGGAGCGACCGGTGCGCTGGCTCGCCGGGTACGCGGCCGTGCGGGCGGCGCCCGGCGAGAGCGTCCTGGCCCGCGTCACCGTCCCGCCCCGTTTATTGCGGCACTGGAGCGCCGCCGCGGGCGGCTGGGCCGTGGAGCCGGGCCGGTTCACCGTGCACGCGGGCCGTTCCGCGGGGGACCTGCCGCTCCGCGCGCACGTGCGAGTGGCCACCGGGGCGGCGGGCGAGAGCCCCTGCGAGAGAGCGCTCTATGCGCGGTGACGCGGCACGATTAGGCTGCGTGCATGCAACGACAGTCCCTGACGCTGGAGGACGTGGCCCGGGAGGCCGGGGTCTCACGGGCCACCGTCTCCCGGGTCATCAACGAGGTCCCCAGCGTGGACCCCGCCATCCGGGAGACGGTCCGCGAGGCGATCAGGCGCACCGGCTACACGCCCAACCGGGCGGCCCGTTCCCTGGTCACCCGGCGGGCGGAGACCATCGCCCTGGTGGTGTCCGGCGCGGGTGAGGACGAGGAGAGCGCGCAGAACGCCTTCGCGGCGCGGGTCTTCGCCGACCCCTTCTTCGGCCGCATCGTCAGCGGCGTCGTCGCCTTCCTCAGGACGCGCTCCATGCACCCCGTCCTGATGTTCGCCGAGTCGGGACCCGCCCGGGACGACGTGCTCGCGTACCTGCGCGCGGGCCGGGCCGACGGCGCGCTCGTCGTCTCCACGCACGCGGCGGACCCGCTGCCGTCGCTGCTGGCCCAGGCGCAGGTGCCCGCCGTCTGCTTCGCCCGGCCCGCGCTGCCCGCCCCCATCAGCTATGTCGACCTGGCCCACGGCGAGGGCGGCCGGATGGCGGCGCAGCACCTGCTGGAGCGCGGCCGGCGGCGGGTGGCGACGGTGACGGGGCCGCTGGACCTGCCGGCCGGACAGCAGCGGCTGGCCGGGTTCCGGGAGGCGATGGAGCGGGCGGGGGTGGCGTACGTGCCCATCGCGGAGGGCGGGTTCACGCTGGACAGCGGGGCCGCGGCGATGGCCAGGCTGCTGGCGGACCATCCGCACCTGGACGGGGTGTTCGCCGCCAACGACCTGATGGCGCAGGGCGTCTGCCAGGTGGTGCGTGAGCGGGGCGGAAGCGTCCCCGGGGACGTCGCGGTCGTCGGCTTCGACGACTCCAGCGTCGCCATCACCTGCACGCCGCCGCTCACCACCGTGCGTCAGCCGGTCGAGGAGATGGCCATGGCCATGGCCCGCATCCTCCAGGAGCACATCGAGGGCGAGCGCACGGAACCCACCTCCCGGATCTTCGAACCCGAGCTGGTGGTCCGCGCGTCCACGTGAGGGGCGGACCCGGTCAGCGCCCGGCGGGGGAGCGGCGGTCGAGGACCGCGACCAGGCACAGGAGCGCCAGGAGCAGCCCGGCGAACCAGGTCATCGCCGTGGTGGCGGTGAGCGACAGGGTGGCCACGCCGATGGCGACGGCCGGCACGCTCAGCCCCAGGTACGCGATGAGGAACAGGCTCGCGAGGGCCTCGCTGCGGCGTGCGGGCGCGGCCATCGCGACCACCCGGCCGACCGCCGCCTTGAACAGCAGCCCCGCGCCGACCCCCGCGACGACGCCTCCGGCGAGGAACGCGGCGAGGTTCACGGTGTGCATGCCGACGACGAGCACGAGGAAGCCGGTGCCCTCGGCGAGCAGCCCCGCGGTCATCTTCGCGCGGGGCGTGAGCCGCTGGGTCAGCGTCTGGGCCAGCGCCGCGCCGCCGAACACCGCGAAGACGATGCCGCCGGCCAGGGCCCGGGACGGATGGCCGAGCGTGTGCCCGACGAAACCGGCGGCGATGGACGTGAACAGGCCGAACACCGCGAAGGAGGCGAAGGCGGCCGCGGCGGCGGCGAGATATCCCGCCCGGTCCCCGTGGTCGGCGCTCACCCGCTGCGGCCGGTACCGCGGCCGCCGCGCCGGTGGCCGGACCGTCTCGGGGGCGAGGGCGAGCGCCGCCACGACCAGGACGAGCAGCGCCACGAAGACCGCGTAGGGCACCCGCAGCGGCGTGCCCACGTACTGGGCGAGGAACCCGGCGACCAGCGGGCCGAGGCCGAGGCCGCCGATGTTGGCCGCGGTGGAGACCACCTCGAACCGCTGCGCGGAGGCGTCCGGCCGGTGTGCGGCGTGCAGTTCGTGCAGGTGCGCGGTGGCCGTGGCGGTCAGCATGCCGACACCGAGACCGGTGACGAAGCGGGCCACGAGCAGCATCGGCAGCGCCGCGCTCGACAGGAAGAGCGCGGCCGCGACGAGTTCCAGGGCGAGCGCGGCCACGAGGATCTTCCGCCGCCCCACCCAGTCCGAGACGTGCCCGGCCAGCACGAGGCTGACCATCACGCCCACCGAGTAGACCGCGAAGACCACGGTGACCATGAAGGTGGAGAAGCCGTCCCGGACCTCGTAGAGCGGGTACAGCGGTGTCGGTACGGTCGAGAACGCCATGGCGACGAGGAACGCCGCGGCGACGGCCCAGAACCCGACGCCGTGGCGGAGTGAGCCGGTCGCGGGCCGCGGGGCCCCGGGCGAGGGGGCCCCGGCGCGCGAGGGCGTCGACGTGGTCATGGCACTGCTCCGATCGCAGAAGATCCGTGGTCCGTGCACCTTCTACTGTGCGCCCGGGCTGCGATCGCGTCCAACGAATCTTTCCGCTGGGAACGATCTGCCCGTGCGATAGTGAAGGGGTGGAGCTCCGACATCTCGCGTACTTCGTGGCCGTCGCCGAGGAACAGAACTTCACCCGCGCCGCGGCCCGGCTGCACATCGTCCAGTCCGCGGTCTCCGCCGCGGTCAAGGCACTGGAGCGCGAGCTCGACGCGCGGCTGCTGGACCGCAACTCCCAGCGGGTGCTGCTCACCGACGCGGGCCGCGCCCTGCTGCCCCGGGCCCGGATCGCCCTGGACGCCGCGCGGGACGCGGCCGACGCCGTCGCCGAGGTGCGCGGCGGGCTGCGCGGCACCCTGCGGCTCGGCACCCTGACCTCGATCCGGCTGATCGACCTGCCCGCCCTGCTCGGCGAGTTCCACCGCCGCCACCCGGGGGTGCAGCTCCAGATCAGCGTGGCGCCCACCGGTTCCCAGGGGCATCTGGAGGCGCTCGCCGAAGGCCGTCTCGACCTGGCCTTCGTCTCCCTGCCGGGGCCGCAGCCGCCGGGGATCGACCTGCTGCCGCTGACCGGCTCGACACTGTCCCTGATCGTGCCGCCCGGCCATCCGCTCGCCGGGCGGCACGAGGTGGCCATCGGTGAACTGGCCGGGACGCGCTTCATCGACTGTCCCGTCGGCTACGGCAACCGGGCCGTCGCCGACCGGGCCTTCGCGGCGGCCCGGGTGCCGCGCCACGTCACCATCGAGATCACCGACATCGCGACGAGCGCGGACTACGTGCGCGCGGGCCTCGGGATCGCCCTGCTGCCCCGGTTCCTCGCCGACACCACCGACGGCCTCGCCGTCGTCCCGGTGACCGGCGCCGACCTGCGCTGGCCGCTCTCGCTCGCGGCGCCCGCCGACCGGACCCGCAGCGCTGCGGCCCGTGCCCTGACCGACCTGCTCCGGGAGTCGGTACCGGCCGCGGGCTGACGGCGGCCGGGGCCGGGGAGCCCTCAGGCCGCGTCGCGGGCCACCTTGCGGGCCCACAGCACCAGCGGCACCTGGAGCGGCACCCGCAGCTGCGCGGCCCGGCGCAGCGGCGCGGGGCGATCGCGCCAGTCCCGGGCCATCCGCACGTTGGCGGGAGCGACGGCGACGAAGAACGCGGCCGCGGCCGTCGCCGCCCGCCCTCGGGTGCGCGGCAGGGCGACCCCGGCCGCGAGCGCCAGCTCCACCGCGCCGCTGGCGTACGTCCAGGCGCGGGGCGGGCCCGGGAGCGGACGCGGCACCATCGCGTCGAACGGCCGCGGCGCCACGAAGTGCGTGACCGCGGCTCCGGCCAGGAGTCCGGCGAGGAGCTGGGGCGAGCGGACGCGGCGCAAGGAGGCCTCCAAGAAGCGGTGCGAGAACGGCTGCCGCGCGAGCTTACTTACCAGTAAGTAATGCTGTCGAGGGCGACCCGCCGCACGGCACACCGCGGCGCCGGGCGGACGGCGTGGATCGTCGCACCCGGCGCCGGCGGACCGGCCTGGACCCTCACACCCGGCGGTAGCGGGCCAGCGCGAACGAGAACAGGCCGAACAGCAGCAGGCCGAACGCGACCAGGGCCAGCAGCCACGGCCCGGCCGGCGTGCCGGCGAAGGAGCGCAGGGTGCCGTCCACGCCCTTGGCCTCGTCGGGGTCGTACTGCGCGGCGGCGATCACCACGAAGACGCCCGCGCCCCCGTAGATCAGGCCGCGCGCCACGCCCCCGCTGACGCCCAGGACGTCGATCGCCCGGCGCACGTGCCGCGACATCTGCGCCTTCTTCAGGTGCTTGTGGTACTTGCGCAGCGCCGCCCGCACACCGACCCCGATACCGATGCCGATGACGACCAGCCCGGCGATCCCGACCAGCCAGCGGCCCGCCGGGAGGTCGAGCGCCCGGGCCGTGAAGTCCTGCGACTTCGCGTCGCTGCCCTTGCTCTTGCGGGCGGAGGCCGCGAAGGAGAGCACGGAGTACGCCATGAACCCGTAGAAGACGAAGCGACCGGCGGAGAGTATCCGCTTGCCGGGCTTGCCGCCGTCGGGGCCCGCCGAGCCGAACAGCGCCTCGCTGAGCCGCCACAGCGCCATGCCGACCAGACCGATCCCCACCGCCCACACCAGGACCTTGCCGAACGGCTGCTGGGCCAGCTCGCGGATGGCGCCGCTGCTGTCCGCCTCCTGGTTCTCACCGCCGAACGCGACGCGCAGCGCGAGGAGTCCGATCAGCAGGTAGAGCACCCCGCGCGCGACCAGACCGAACCGCGCGCCGGTGTCGACCACCGAACTGTTCGCCGCCTTGCGGGCCTTGGCCTTGCCCGTGCCCTTGACCGCCTTCACATGTCCTCCTCGTGCCGTCGGCGCCCCCGAGGTTCGCCGCAGGGTCGACAGATTCCCCGGCTCGCGCCTGACATGCGGTGACGTACGGCACGAACCTCCCGGCCGGACGGACTTTGAACTCATCGATGACAAAGTATGGACGTGCTCAGCAGAAGTCCCCTACGGTGACCGCGCAACCGTAGGAGCCCTGCCTTCCGCGCCCCAGCGGAATCGTCAAGCTCGACCGGAGTGCGATCCGGCGGTCTCCGGTCCCGTCCTGGAGGACCGATGCATCCACGGCTGTTCCGCCATGCCCGAAGACGCCTCACCACCCTGCTCGTCGGGGGGTTCCTCGCCGGAGGCGTCTGGATCGCGCCGCCGTCCGTCGCCGCCCCCGACGACATCCCGCCGCAGGAGCCCGGTGTCACCCTGCGCGTCTTCGACACCCAGCTCCCGCTCAGCAAGCTCTGCGCGCTCAAACCGGGCCAGACCCCCAACCACGACCGGCTGATGCGGACCGTGGACTGGTCCACGACCGAGGACTTCGGCGGCTTCGCCGACAACTTCTCCGCCCAGGCCTCCGGATACCTGGTGATCCCGAGCGACGGCACCTACTCCTTCCGTCTCACCAGCGACGACGGCTCCCGGCTCACCATCGACGACCGTGAGGTCATCGACCACGACGGGCTGCACGGCGCCGAGCCGAAGGACGGCGCCGTCCAACTGACCGCGGGCTCCCACCCGTTCCGCGTCGACTACTTCGAGGCGACCGGGGGCCAGCAGCTCACGCTGGCGTGGAAGCCGCCGGGCGCCGCCGACTTCGGCGTCGTGCCGACCGGGGCACTGAGCACCGACGCCGGGGTCGTCCGGGTCACCGCCCCGGGCCGCAAGGAGTGCGAGGCCGGTGCGGACAGCCCCGGCGACGGGCTGCCGCTGACCGGCGTCCGCCCCGACCTCGACCTCACCGACCTGCGCCCCGACGGCTTCGAGCCGCAGGTCACCGGCATGGACTGGCTGCCCGACGGACGCCTCGCGCTCAGCACGTGGGGCGGCTCCGAGAACGTGGCGGGCGAGGTGTACCTCCTCGACCACGTCACCGGGGAGACCGACCGCACCGAGGTGGGCGTCACGAAGATCGCGAGCGGGCTGCGCGAACCGATGGGCATCAAATACGTCGACGGTTCCCTGTACGTCTCGCAGAAGCACGAGCTGACCCAACTCGTCGACACCGACAAGGACGGCGTCACCGACACCTACCGCACGGTCGCGACCTGGCCCTACGGCGGCAACTTCCACGAGTTCGCCTTCGGCCTGCTCTACCGGGACGGCTACTTCTACGTGAACCTCTCTGTCGCCATCGACTACGGCGGCGCGACCACCACCCCGCAGCCCGCGCCCGGCCGCGGCGCCACGTACAAGATCAGCAAAAAGACGGGGAAGATCTCCCCGGTCGCCGGAGGGCTGCGCACCCCGAACGGGATCGGCTGGGGCCCCGAGGGGTCGATCCTCACCGCCGACAACCAGGGCGGCTGGCTCCCCGCGTCGAAGCTCGTCCAGATCAAGCAGGACCGCTTCTTCAACCACTACACCGAGCCGTCCGGCCTCTTCGACGACCGGCCCGTCACCCAGCCGGTGCTCTGGCTGCCGCAGAACGAGATAGCCAACTCGCCCAGTACGCCGCTGTACCTGACCCAGGGGCGGTTCGCGGGGCAGGTGCTCTTCGGTGACGTCACCTACGGCGGCCTCCAGCGCGGCTACCTGGAGAAGGTGAAGGGCCAGTACCAGGGTGCCGTCTTCCGGTACACCCAGGGGCTCGAAGCCGGCGTCAACCGGATCACCATGGGCCCCGACGGCGCGATCTACGCGGGCGGCCTCGGCGCCGACGGCAACTGGGGCCAGCCCGGCAAACTCCGGTTCGGCCTGCAGAAGCTGACCCCGAACGGCGGCAACACCTTCGACATCAAGGAGATGCGGGCCGTCCCGGGCGGCTTCGACCTGGAGTACACGCAGCCCCTCTCGCAGGAGACCGCCGACAAGCTCGCCGAGCGGTACACGGCCGAGCAGTGGCGCTACACCCCGACGAGCGACTACGGCGGCCCCAAGATCGCCGAGGAGCGGCTCGCCGTGCGCTCGGCGACCCTCGCCGACGAGGGCCGCACCGTGCACCTGCGGCTCGACGGCCTCAAGCCCGGCCGCGTCGTCCACGTCCGCTCACCGCGCCCCTTCGCGTCCGCCTCCGGCGAGAGCCTGTGGAGCACGGAGGCCTGGTACACCCTCAACGAGATGCCCGGCGCGCAGCCCCCGGCCGCCACGCTCTACGAGGCGGAGGAGGCGCGCCTGACCGGCACGGCCGGGGTCCACACCGACCACACCGGCTACTCGGGCAGCGGCTTCGTCGACCGCTACAACACCGAGGGCAAGGCCGCCACGTCCTTCGACGTGACGGTCCCCAGGGCCGGCGAGTACGACGTGAACCTGCGCTACTCCAACGGTCCCAACCCCTACCAGGGCACCAAGTCCCTCTCCCTGTACGCCAACGGGACAAGGCTGCGGCAGAGCGCGCTGGCCTCCACCGGCACCTGGGACACCTGGTCGACGAAGACCGAGCGGGTCACCTTGCGCGCCGGGAAGAACACCGTCGCCTACCGCTTCGACGCCGGTGACGCGGGCCACGTCAACCTCGACCTGATCACCGTGCGCCCGCACGGCGCCCCGGTCGCCCTCTTCGACGGCACGGCGGCCTCTCAGGCGCAGTGGCAGCACCCCGACGGCCGCGGCGCCGACTGGCCGCTCGCCGACGAGAAGTCGATGGAGGTCTGCTGCGGCGACATCCGGACCAAGGACGCCTACCAGGACTTCACGCTGCACGCCGAGTTCCGGGTGCCGCTGCTCCCGGACGACGTGACCGGACAGGACCGCGGCAACAGCGGCATCTACCTCCAGGACCGCTACGAACTCCAGATCCTCGACTCGTACGGGGACACCACCCCCGCCGCGAACGAGGCCGGGGCCATATACGAGAAGAAGGCACCGGACGTGAACGCCGCGACCGCACCCGAGACGTGGCAGACGTACGACATCACGTTCCGGGCGGCCCGCTTCGACGACAGCGGCGCCAAGACGGCCGACGCGCGCGTGACCGTCGTGTGGAACGGCAAGAAGGTCCACGACGACATCACCCTCGACGGACCGACCGGCGCGGGGGCGCCGGAGGGACCGGCAGCCGGCGCGATCCGGCTCCAGGACCACGGGAACAAGGTGCGCTTCCGCAATCTGCGGGTGACGCCGCTGGGCTGAGCACGGGCGGGCCCGCACAGTGAACCGGAGCGCGCACACGAGTCCGTGTGCGCGCTCCGGCCTGTCTTCGGCTTGGTGGTGCGCAGCCGCTGCTGTCATCATGCGATGACATCAGTTGATGACATGAACGGGATCACCTTGTCTCCCTCCATACCGGCGCCCGCGTCCACCACCGCCGTCCCGGCGGCCCCCCTGCTGCGCCACCCGCGGGCCCTGGTGCCCGTCCTCGTCTCGCTGGGCATGCTCGTGGCCGTCGTCAGCAGCCTCGGCGCCCCGCTGATCCCCACCATCGCCGCCGCCGACCACGTCGCTCTCTCCAGCGCGCAGTGGGCACTGACCGTGACGATGCTGGTCGGCGCCGTCGCCACGCCGGTCATGGGACGCCTGGGCGACGGACCCCACCGCAAGCACGTCGTCCTCGCCGGTCTCGGCGCCGTCATGGCGGGCAGCCTGCTGGCGGCCCTGCCGCTCGGCTTCCCCTGCCTGCTCGCCGGCCGGGCCCTGCAGGGCGTCGGCATGGGACTCGTGCCGCTCGCCATCGCCACGGCACGCGACGCGCTGCCGCCGCACAAGGCGCGCGCGGCGGTCGCCACGCTCTCCCTGACCACGGCGGCGGGCGTCGGCCTCGGCTACCCCGTCACCGGCCTGTTCGCCGAGTACCTCGGCATGTACGCCGGGTTCTGGTTCGCGCTCGCCACCGCCGCGGCCGCGTTCGTCGCCACCCTGATCGTCGTGCCCGCGCCCCCGCACCGCCCCACCACCCCCATGGACGTCCCGGGCGCGCTGCTGCTGGCCGCGGGCATGGCCGCGCTGCTGCTGAGCCTCGCCGAGGGGGAGCGCTGGGGCTGGAGCTCCCCACCGCTGCTGGCCCTCGCGGTCGCCGCCGTGCTGCTGCTCGCCGGCTGGGTGCTGCACTCGCTGCGCTCCACGCACCCGCTGGTGCGGGTCAGCCTCGTCAAGGACCGGGGCGTCCTCGTCGCCAACCTGACCACCATGGTCGGCGGCGTCGGCACCTACCTGCTCATCGCCCTGGTGACCCGGTACGTGCAGACCCCCGGGTCCGCCGGGTACGGCTTCGGCGCGTCCATCGTCGTCACCGGACTGCTGCTCGTCCCGTTCTCCGCGGCCAGCCTCCTCACCGGCCGGCTCGTGCGGGCCCTGGGCGCCGCCGCCACACCCGCGCGCATGCTGCCGCTCGGCTGCCTCCTGTCGCTGGCCGGACTCGTCTGCTTCCTGCTCGCCCGCTCCAGCCTGTGGGGCATCGGTGTGATGATGGCCCTGGCCGGCCTCGGGGTCGGCGTCACCTTCGCCGTCACCCCCGGCCTGATCGTCGGCGGGGTGCCGGTGGCGGAGACCGGCAGCGCGATGAGCTTCAATCAGGTCGTGAAGTACATCGGCTACTCGACCGGCAGCGCGCTCAGCGCGGTCGTCCTCCAGGCGCACACCGCCCCGGGCGCCGCCCTGCCCACGAACGACGGCTACCGCAGCGCCGGCCTCGTCGGCTGCGCCGCGTTCCTCGTCACCGGGGTCCTCGCGCTGGTGCTGACCCGGGTCGGCGTCCGGCCCCGCCCCTCCGTCGTCGCGGCGGGACAGGCCGTCGCCGTCGAGGCGGACGCGGAAGCGAGCCGCCCGTGACCGCGCCGGGCACCGACCGGAGCCGCAGCGCCGCGCGCAGCCGCTCGGCGCTGCTGCGCGCGGCGACGGAACTCTTCTCCGAGCGCGGCTACGACCGCACCACCATCCGCGAGATCGGCGAGCGGGCCGGGGTCGACGCCGCCCTGATCGCCCGCCACTTCGGCAGCAAGGCGCTGCTCTACGTGGAGGTGCTGCGGGCCGAGCACGGCGACATTGCCCCCGTGGACCTGCTCACCGAGCCGCGCCTGCGGGAGGTCGCCGAGCGGACCGAGCGGCGCGGCCCGGTCCCGGTGCTGCGGGTCGCGGTCCAGCCGCTGAGCGAGGCGGGCGCCCAGGACGCCACGCGCGCGGCGCTCCAGGCGCGCCTGGTGGCGCCGTTGCGCGACCGCTTCGCGCGCGAGGGCCGCGACCGGCCGGGGCTGCGCGCCGACATCCTGGTCGCCGCGGTCTCCGGCGTCCTGCTCGCCCGCCACTCCGGCGCCTTCGACGACCTCGCCGACGCCTCGGTGGACGAGGTCGTCGACGTGCTCATGGAGATGTACGGGGCGCGGGCGGCCGGGGCTGCGTCGGCCGGGGGCCTCGCCTCCGGGACCACTTGGGCCGGGGCCGGCGCGGGCCCGGCAGGCCCGGACCCGTCCGGGCCGTGACGCGGTGGGGCCGGGTCAGCAGACGGAGTCGGTCGGCTTGGGGTTGCCGAGGCCGAACAGGGGCCGCAGCCGCAGCCCGGCCCAGGTGCCGAGGATGGCGACGCCGCCCCAGATCCAGCCGTGCAGCGAGCCCGAGGCGATCCCCGCGAGGTAGGCGCCGATGTTGCAGCCGCCCGCGAGCCGCGCCCCGATCCCCATCAGGACGCCCCCGAGGACCGCGGCGAGCGCGGTGCGGGCCGGGATGCCGCGGTGCAGCTGCCAGACACCGCCCGCGGCGGCGGCGACGGCGGCGCCGACCATGATGCCGAGGTCGGTGAGGCTGGTCCTGTCGGCCAGCACCGGCCCGGACAGCTGGGCCGCACTGCCGGGCTGGCGCCAGTACGCCCAGGTCTCCGGGGCGCCGCCGAGCAGGCCCACCGCCTTCGAGCCCCACAGGGAGAAGGCGCTGGTGACGCCCCAGGCACCGCCCGAGACGAGCAGCACACCGGCGCCGAGCACGGCGAGCACCACGGCGCCGACGGCCAGCGGCCACGAGCCGCGCACCACACGGGCGAGCGAGGACCTGGCCGAGGGCGGCGCCCCGACCGGCGGCGGGTTGCGGCGGGCTTGCACGGTCCGGGCGACGAACCAGATCGCCGCCAGCGCCACGACGGTCAGCGCCCAGGAACCGAACCAGCCGACGTGGTCGGAGAGCAGATAGGGGTCGAACGCGGGCAGCTCGCTCCAGAGCCCGAACTGCCAGGCGGCGAGGGTCGAGCCGGCGATGAACCCGAAGAGCGTGAGCACGATCGTGCTCTGCCCGGAGCCGACGGCGAAGAGCGTGCCGGAGGCGCAGGCGCCGCCGAGCTGCATGCCGACGGCGAAGAGGAAGGCCCCGACCAGCAGCCCCACCCCGATCGGCCCGGCACTGGCCGCGGGCACCGATCCGAACAGGCCGGTGCCGGTGCCGATGACCAGCGCGAAGAGGGTCGCGGTGGTGCCGAGGAGCAGGGTGTGGGCCCGCAGCCCCGTGCCGTTGCCGACCGCGACCAGCTGACGCCAGGCCGACGTGAAGCCGAACCGCGAGTGGAACAGCGCGAACCCGAGCCCGATGCCGAGCAGCAGCAGGACCCCGGGCCTGGACCCGTGTGCGGCGAAGACGTACCCGGCCAGCGCCACGCCGACGGCGCACGCGCCGATCAGCGGGGCCCGCCGGACCGGCGGCGCCTGAGCGGCGCGCGGCGCGGGGGACGAGGTGGGGGAGGGGGAGAGCAGGGTGGCCCGGGGCGGCGCCCCAGCGGGGGGAGCGGTGGTCAAGGGGGGACTCCGGAACGGGGAGGGGGCGTGTCGGACAGGCGGCGACCTGTAGTGGCCGCAGTGTCCACCGATGGGGGCGGGGCGTGCGTCAGCGGCGACAGAGCGCGTCGTCCACGCTCCACGGCGTGGCCGCGAAGAGGGCGAGCGCCAGACGGCGAGCAGGTCCGGACATGCGCTCCACCATAAGGATCGTTTGGGGAAGGCATAAATGCGTCTCATATGACGAACATCCTCATGGAGGGCTTGTGGCGTGCCGGGCACCCGCCTCAGGAAAGAAGGGTGCGCATCGGCAGGTGTGCGGGATGATTTCCCGGGTAATCGCCGCGCAACGGGGAACGACAGGCCAGGCTCGATTCACAAGGAGCGGGACACAGATGATCACCGTGACGGCGCAGGAACAGACACAGGCCACCCGGAGCGAGGAGGACCTGGTCGAGCGCGCATACACGGACCCTTCCTCCATCGCGCCCAAGGACGCGCGGGAGGTCGGCAAGCGGTTCTTCGACCGGCTCGGCCAGCTGGAGGAGGGGACGCACGAGTACCAGTACGTGCGCAACTGCCTGATCGAGATGAACCTCTCCTTGGTGCAGTACGCGGCGTCGCGGTTCAAGCACCGCGGGCCGCAGGAGATGGAGGACATCGTCCAGGTCGGCACGATCGGCCTGATCAAGGCGATCGACCGGTTCGAGCTGACCCGCGAGGTCGAGTTCACCTCGTTCGCCGTGCCCTACATCACGGGCGAGATCAAGCGATTCTTCCGTGACACCTCCTGGGCCGTGCACGTCCCGCGCCGCCTGCAGGAAGCCCGCATCGAACTGTCCAAGGCCACCGAGGAGCTGCGCACCCGCCTGGGCCGCACCCCCTCGACGGCGGAGCTCGCGGAGCTGATGCAGCTGGAGCCCGCCGAGGTCGCCGAGGCCCAGCGCGCCTCGAACGGCTACAACAGCATCTCCCTCGACGCGGCGGTCAACGGTCAGGACGACGAGTCCGACACCATGCTCGCCGACTTCATCGGCGTCGACGAGCAGTCCTTCGAGCTGGTGGAGAACTTCCACTCGCTGGCCCCGCTCATCGCCGGTCTCGACGAGCGGGACCGCACCCTGCTGCACCTGCGCTTCGTCGAAGAGCGGACCCAGCAGCAGATCGCCGACGAGCTGGGCTGCTCCCAGATGCACGTCTCCCGGCTGATCTCCCGTGTCGTGGCCAAGCTCCGCGCGGGCCTGCTGACCACCGACTGACACGTCCGGGAAAGGCGCCGTCGCGAACCCCCCCGCGGCGGCGCCTTCCGTTGTGCCCGGACCCCGCCCACGACGTGCGATTTCTCTCGGTTTGGGCTTACTTGGTGTGGTTACGCGGTGGATCCGGACCGTACCGAGTGGGACCGGGCACAGAGAGGAACGCAAGGCCGTGGTGGTGGGTCGGTTGCGCAATGGCGGGGCATGGCTGGCGCGCGCGTGGCGCGCGTCCGGACACGAGCGCGAGACCGTCCTGCGCGTCTTCAAGAGCGTGCTGGCGGCGACGGCGTCCTGGTGGGTGGCGCACGATCTCGTGCACGCCCAGTCACCGGCGTTCGCACCGTTCTCCGCCGTACTGACCATGCACGTCACGATCCACCGGTCGCTCTGGCAGACCCTGCGCTACGTCGCGGCGGTCATCGTCGGCGTCGCTGTGCAGGCGGCGATCGGCTTCGCCGCGGGCCCCGACCTCTTCGCCTTCGTCGTGGTCGCCGTCATCGCCCTGGCCATCAGCCAGTGGCCCGCCCTCGGCGACCAGGGCCCCCAGGTCGCCACCGCGGCCTTCTTCGCCTTCTCCGTCTACGCGTCGGCCACCACGAACACCGGCCGCGCCCTCCAGCTGGGACAGATCGTCCTGCTCGTCGTCATCGGCTGCGGCATCGGCCTGGTGGTGAACCTCTGCATCGCCCCGCCGCTGCGCTACCGCAGCGCCGAGCAGGGCCTGCACGTCCTGGCCGCGGAGATGGAGTCCCTGCTGGACGACATGGCGGACGGACTGCGCAGCGGCGACGTCAGCGACGAGCGCGCCGAGCGGTGGCGGGCGGCGGGCGAGCGGGTGCAGGGCGCTGTCGGGCAGGCCAGGGCCGGCCTGAACACGGCCGAGAGCAGCCTCCCCTTCAACCCGCGCCGGCTGCTGCCCGCCCACCGCGGCTACGTGAGCTTCACCCGCTACCGCCAGGTCCTCGGCGCCCTGGAACGTGCCGTGTACCAGCTGAGCTCGACGATCCGCAGCCTCGGCCGGTGGCGCGAGACGGAGGACACGTACACCTACGCACCCGCCTTTGAGGCCTACGCCGACTTCGCCCTGGGGCTGCGCGACATCGCCCACGTCATCGCCGAGCTCGACAGCGACACCCTCACCGACCAGGCCGAGGAGATGGGCCGGCAGGCCGCCGAGGCGCAGCAGGCGCTCCAGCACCTGCTGGACACCGCCGACGAGCACCGGCTGCCGCTGGCCGACTCCTCGCGCCCGTACGGCGTCCTCGTCGTCGAGGCGTCCCGCCTGATGGAGGAGTTCCAGCACACCTGCGACGTGCTCCAGGACACCGCCGACGCCTGAGCCCCCGGCCCCCGGGGGCCGGGCCCGGCGCCCGCGCATCAAGCGTCCCGGCCCTGGGTACGCGGAGGCCCCGCCTCCGCCGGTCACGTGGCGGCGGGCCGCACAGTATGAGCCCCTGGAAGGAACCCCGACCCGACGGGACCCACCCGCACGCTACTCACCCTGGAGGCGCCGCATGCGTGCTCTGACCTGGCAAGGAAAGCGCGACGTACGCATCGAGGAGGTCCCCGACCCCCGCATCGAGAAGCCCGACGACATCGTCGTCCAGGTGACGTCGACCGGTATCTGCGGCTCCGACCTGCACCTGTACGAGGTCCTCGGCCCCTTCCTGGACCCGGGCGACATCCTGGGACACGAGACGATGGGCACCGTCGCCGAGGTGGGCCCCGAGGTCACCGAGGTCGCCGTGGGGGACCGGGTGGTCATCCCGTTCAACGTCTCCTGCAACACCTGCTGGATGTGCAAGCAGGGCCTGCACTCGCAGTGCGAGACCACCCAGGTGCGGTCCATGGGCAGCGGCGCCGCCCTCTTCGGCTACACCAAGCTGTACGGGCAGGTCCCCGGCGGCCAGGCCGAGTTCCTGCGGGTGCCCTTCGGCAACACCCTGCCGATCAAGGTGCCCCAGGGACCCCCGGACGACCGGTTCGTCTACCTCTCCGACGTGCTGCCCACCGCCTGGCAGGCCGTGGAGTACGCCGCGATCCCGCGCGGCGGCAGCGTGACCGTCCTGGGCCTCGGCCCCATCGGTGACATGGCCGCCCGGATCGCCCGGCTGCGCGGCGCGGAGCTGGTCATCGGGGTCGACCTCGTCGACACCCGGCTCGAACGCGCCCGGCGGGGCGGCTTCACCGTCCTGGACCTGCGCGAGCACAAGAAGGACCTGGGCGACGCCGTACGCGACCTGACCCAGGGTCGGGGCACGGACGCGGTGATCGACGCGGTCGGGCTCGAGGCCCACGGCACACCGACCGCGCAGGCGGCCCAGTGGGCCACAGGACTGCTCCCCGACAAGCTCGCCCGCCCCCTCATGGAGAAGGCCGGGATCGACCGCGTCGGCGCCCTGCTGGCCGGGATCGACGCGGTACGCCGCGGCGGCACGCTCTCCATCAGCGGTGTCTACGGCGGCGCCGCGAGCCCCATGCCCCTGCTCACCATGTTCGACAAGCAACTCCAGCTGCGCATGGGCCAGGCCAACGTGTGGCGGTGGGTCGAGGACATCCTGCCGCACCTCACCGAGGAGGACCCGCTGGGCGTCGACGGGTTCGCCACGCACCACCTGCCGCTGGCCGAGGGCCCGGCCGCCTACGCGACGTTCCAGGCCAAGGAGGACGGCATGGTGAAGACCCTCCTGAAGCCGTGACCGCCGGGCCGGGCCCGGCCGCGCTCCGCCGGCGCCAGGTGTACGACCGGCCGCCGTGGGCACTCCGTCCCGCAAGCCGACACCTGTCCCCCCGCCCTCAGGCGCCGCTCACGGTGCGTAGCTGTCCAAGTGGTCATCGGCGGCGGCCCGCCGGAGGGTGGGGGACGGGCGTCGCTGTCCCGAGAACCGGAACCAAGCAGGGTGAGGCACCGATGACCACTCACGCCCGGGCCAGACAGCCGCAGCAGCCGTCCCGGGGCCGCCCACGCCTCCTCGCCCCGCGGGGTGTGTACGCCCCGCAGTACGACACCGACCTCCTGCTGCGCGCCCTCGGCGAGGAAGAGGTGGGGGAGCAGACCGACGTACTGGACCTCGGCACCGGCACGGGGGCGCTCGCCGTGGCCGCGGCCCGGCTCGGCGCCCGGGTGACCGCCGTCGACCTGTCCTGGCGGGCCGTGTGGACGGCACGCCTGAACGCCCGGCTCAACCGCACCGCGGTCACGGTCCGCCACGGCGACCTCTGCGCGACGGTCACCCCCGGCTCCTTCGACCTGATCGTCAGCAATCCGCCGTACGTGCCCGCCCCCTCCCCGCTCCTGCCCCGCACGGGCCTCGCCCGGGCCTGGGACGGCGGGCTCGACGGCCGGGCCGTCGTCGACCGGGTCTGCGACGCCGCCCCGCGGGCCCTGCGCCCCGGCGGCGTCCTGCTGATGGTCCACTCCGCGCTGTGCGACGCCTCCGCGAGCCTGCGCCGGCTGACCGGCCTCGGCATGGACGCGGCCGTGATCGACACGAGCCACGTGCCGTTCGGGCCGGTGCTGCGCGAACGCCACGGCTGGCTGCGCGAGCAGGGGCTCATGGCCGCCGACGCGACCCTGGAGGAACTGGTGGTGATCCGTGCCGAACTCCGCTGACCGGCCGCGCCGCGTCACGGTCGACCGCGAGGGCCCCCTCCTGATCGAGGGGCCGGTCGAGGTGACCGACGGCGACGGCACCACCCATGTGTCCCGCCGGTTCCAGGCCGCGATCTGCACCTGCCGCCGCAGCCGGACCTTCCCCTGGTGCGACACCAGCCACCGCAAGCGCCGCCGGGCGAACGACGAGGCCGCGCCGGAGACCGACGCGGCGAAGGAGAGGGGCGGACCGTGACCACCCTGACGCAGCCGCGGCTGCGCGTGCCCGACCTGCCCGTACCGTGCGGCCCGCTCTCCGGCGCGGTCGTCGGCGCGCTGCGGCGCAACGAACCGCCCGTCTCCGCGCGGGAGAGCGCCGGGACCGCCGACCCGTACGGCCGGGACCTCCAGCTGGCGCTGTACGTGCTCTACGAACTGCACTACCAGGGCTTCACCGGCGTCGACGAGGAATGGGAGTGGGAGCCGGAGCTGCTGACCCTGCGCCGCACCCTGGAGAAGCGTTTCCTCAGCGCGCTGCGCGCGGACGCGGCGCCCGAGGCCGACGCGGAGGGGACCCTGGCGGGCCTGCTGGTCGAGCCCGCCGGATTCGACGACACCGGCGTCAGCCACCACCTGCAGCGCGACGGCGAACTCTGGCAGTTCCGGGAGTACGCCGCGCTGCGCTCGCTCTACCACCTCAAGGAGGCGGACCCGCACGCCTGGGTCATCCCCCGGCTGCACGGCCGGGCGAAGGCGGCCATGGTCGCGGTCGAGTACGACGAGTTCGGCGCGGGGCGCGCGGACGAGATCCACGCCGGGCTCTTCGCCGAGCTGATGGCCGACCTCGGCTTGGAGACGGCATACGGCCACTATCTCGACGCGGCGCCGTCGCAGGCCCTCGCCACGGTCAACCTGATGTCGCTGTTCGGGCTGCACCGCAGCCTGCGCGGTGCCCTGGTGGGACACTTCGCCGCCGTCGAGATCACCTCCTCGCCCGGCTCGCGCCGCCTCGCGGAGGCCCTGCGCCGCATGGGCGCGGGCCCGGCCGCCCAGCGGTTCTACGACGAACACGTGGAGGCGGACGCCGTGCACGAGCAGATCGTGCGCCGCGAAGTGGTCGGCGGCCTGCTGGAGGCCGAACCCGGGCTCGACGCCGATGTCGCCTTCGGCGTCACCGCGACCGGCTACCTGGAGGACCGCCTGGCGCGCCGCCTGCTGACGCAGTGGCACCAGGGCAAGAGCGCGCTGCGCCTGCCGCTGCCGCCGGGCTGAGCGATCCGGGCTCCCTCGGCAGGTATGACCCGCGCCGCACGGAGCACTCAGTCGAGTGGGCCCCCGAGACCCACCGAGATCCGAAAGACACGAGAAACACGAGAGAAAGGCGCATCACCATGGCTGACACCCAGCTCGACGGCCGTCGGGTCCTGATCCTCGTCACCAACTACGGGGTCGAGCAGGACGAACTGCTGGTCCCGCTGAAGAAGCTGCGCGAGCGGGGCGCGGACGTCACCGTCGCCGCCCAGTCCACCGACGCCGTGCAGACGCTGGTCGGGGACAAGGACCCGGGCGAGACCGTGCAGCCGGACACCACGATCGACGCCGTGGACCCCAGCGCGTACGACCTGCTCCTGGTCCCCGGCGGCACCCTGAACGTGGACACGCTCCGCCTCGACGACAAGGCGGTGCGGGCGGCCGCGGTCTTCACCGAGGCGGGGCGCCCGGTCGCGGCGATCTGCCACGGTCCCTGGCTCCTGGTGGAGGCGGGCGTCCTCCGGGACAAGACGCTGACCTCCTACCCCTCGCTGAGGACCGACATCCGCAACGCCGGCGCCAAGGAGTGGGTGGACGAGCCCGTCAAGCGCTGCACCGCGGCCGGCTACACCCTGATCACCTCGCGCACGCCGAAGGACCTCGACGACTTCGTCGGCGCGATCGACGAGGTGCTCAGCACCTCCTGACCCGCCCCCGCCCGTCCCACTCCGTCCCGCCCATCCGTCTTCGGAGGAGCCCCATGAGCGCACGCGCAGCCGTCTTCGACGTCGACGGCACCCTCGCCGACACCAACCACCTGCACACCGTGTGCTGGTGGGAGGCGCTGCGGCAGGCAGGCCACCGGGTGCCGATGGTCTCGGTCCTGGGCGCCATCGGCCTCGGCTCCTCCGACCTGCTGGACCACCTGCTCGGCAAGGACCGCGACCCCGGCGAGGACGCCGCGCTCAGCGCCGCGCACAAGACGCTCTACGCGACCTGGTTCGAGCGTCTCGTCCCCGTCGACGGCGCCGCTGAGCTGCTGCGGCGGCTGCACTCCGACGGCTGGTCCGTGGTGCTCGCCACCTCGGCGAACGGCTCCGAGCTCGACGCGCTGCGCGCCGCCATCGGCGCGGACGACGCGATCGCCGCGACCGCCAGCGCCGACGACGTCGAGGAGGGCAAACCGGCCGCCGAGCCGGTGCTGCACGCCCTGGAGCTGGTGGGGGCGGAGGCGGGCGGCAGCGTCTTCGTCGGTGACTCGGTCTGGGACATGCGGGCCGCGCGGCGCGCGGGCGTCGTCCCCGTGGGCGTCCTCAGCGGCGGCGTGAGCCGGGCCGAGCTGGCGAAGGCCGGTGCCGCGGAGATCTACGCCGACACCGCGGAGCTCCTCGGCGCGCTCGACCGCAGCGCGTTCCGCCGGGCCTGAGGCGGTTTGCCCACCGGCCAGTGGGACACCCGGCGGACTCCAAGACGACGTGAGAGAGGCCGGTGGACCATGATGGTGGATCGCTCCGCTGTGGAGCAGTCGGTGTTCGAGGCTGCCGAGGGCGACCCGGCCTGCCTGCCGCGCCGCCTCTGCGAGGCCGTGCGCGAGAGCGTGTCGATGGATGCCGCCACGCTCTCGCTCTTCACCGACACCCCGCACCGTCAGCTGCTCTGCGCGACCAGCGACGCGGCGCTGCGACTGGAGAAGCTCCAGTTCGGCCTCGGGGAGGGGCCGTGCGTCACGGCCGCGCGGACCGGCGACAAGGTGGTCGTCAACGACCTGCACCAGGATCTGACCGGCTGGCCCGTCTTCGGGCCCTGCGCCCAGGACGGGCTGCCCGACGTCGGCGCGATCTACGCCTTCCCGCTGCGGCTGGACGCGCGGCGCACGCTCGGCGCCGTCGACGTGCTGTGCCACCGCGCCCTCGATCCGGACCCGGAGATCGTCGAGAGGGGCGTGATAGCCGCCCGCGCGGCGAGCCAGGCCCTGCTGCGCACCTACCAGGAGACGGTCGAGCAGGGCGAGCTTCCCCGGTGGGAGCCCGCCGACATCCTGGATTCCTACTGGGGCCCGACCCACGCGGCCGTCGGCGTCCTCGTCGTCCAGCTGGACATCACCGCCGAGGAGGCGCTGAGCCGCATGCGGGCGCGTGCCTTCGGCACCGGCCGCCCGCTGCCCGAGGTCGCGGAGGACGTCCTCAACGACCCGTCGGGCTGGTGCGCGGCCGCCGCGGGCTGACCGCTGCGCGCCGGGGGAAATCGCCAGGTCAATCGGGACTTATCTCCTGTTTCCGCCCTCTTGTGTCGGGTACCCCGAACAACGAGAAGAGGGCGGAACGCCTCGTTCCGCCCCAGATCCTCGCAGTCGTTCTGGAGATTTCATGGCGGACCAGCGCACGAGCTCATTCGCGACAGTCAATCCGTTCACCGGGGAAACGCTCGCCGAGTTCCCGGCCCTGGAAGGGGCGGAGGTCGACGCGCGGCTCGACACCGCGGGTGAGGCCTTCGGCGCGTGGCGACGGCGGCCCATCACCGAGCGCGCCGCCGTCGTGGGACGCGCGGCCGGCCTCATGCGGGAACGCAAGGAGCAGCTCGCCCAGACCATCACCATGGAGATGGGCAAGCTCATCGCCGAGGCCCGCGGCGAGGTCGACCTCGCCGCCTCGATCCTGGAGTACTACGCCGAGAAGGGGCCGGATTTCGCCGCCCCCGAGCAGCTCGACGTGGACGAGGGCGAGGCCTACCTGGTCGACGAGCCGCTCGGCGTCCTGCTGGGCGTCATGCCGTGGAACTTCCCGCTCTACCAGGTGGTCCGCTTCGCCGGGCCCAACCTCGTGCTCGGCAACACCGTGCTGGTCAAGCACGCCGGCATCTGCGCCCAGTCCGCGCTCGCCCTGGAGACCCTGTTCCGCGAGGCCGGAGCCCCGGAAGGCGTCTACACGAACCTGTTCGTCAGCCACGAGGAGATCGAGCGGATCATCGACAGCCCCGTCGTCCGCGGCGCCTCGCTGACCGGCAGCGAAGGCGCGGGCGCCCAGGTCGCAGAGCGGGCGGGACGGAACATGAAGCCGAGCCTGCTGGAGCTGGGCGGCAGCGACGTCTTCATCGTCCTCGACGGCGAGAACCTCGAGCGCACCGTCGGCGCCGCGGTGGCCGGCCGGATGGCGAACACCGGACAGAGCTGTGTCGCCTCCAAACGGTTCATCGTGCTGGACGAGGTGTACGACGACTTCGTGGCCGGGATGCGCACCGCGTTCGAGAAGCTGCGGCCGGGTGACCCGGCGGACGAGTCGACCACCCTCGGCCCGCTCTCCTCGGAGAAGGCGGCCGCGGACCTCGCCGACCAGATCCGGGAGACGGTCGAGCAGGGCGCGGAGCTGGTCACCGGCGGTCACCGCATCGACCGGCCGGGCGCCTTCGTCGAGCCGACGGTCCTCACCGGCGTCAAGCCGGGCATGCGCGCCTACGCCGAGGAACTCTTCGGGCCGGCCGCCGTCATCTACCGGGTGGCCGACGAGGACGAGGCCGTCGTGCTCGCCAACGACAGCCAGTACGGCCTCGGCGGCTCCGTCTTCTGCGCGGACGTCGAGCGGGGCCGCCGGGTCGCCGAGCGCGTGGAGACGGGCATGGTCTGGGTCAACCACCCGACCTCGACCCAGCCCGACCTGCCCTTCGGCGGCATCAAGCGCTCGGGCTACGGACGCGAGCTCTCCCAGCTGGGCATGCGCGAATTCGTCAACCGCAAGCTCGTGCGCGTCCTGCCGCCCGACGCCGAACTGCGCGGGATCGCGGGCTGAGCCACCGCCCGTGACCGACCGCGCCCCTGACGCCCCCGTCGCCCCACTTCACCCCCGCAGCAACCAAGATCAGGAGACCACCGTGACCGCAGTACCCGACATCGCCCTCAACAACGGCAGCCAGATCCCCCAGCTCGGCTTCGGCACCTTCCAGATCCCGCCGGAGGAGACCCGGGAGACGACGCTCGCCGCCCTGGAGGCCGGCTACCGGCACATCGACACGGCCGAGATGTACGGCAACGAGAAGGGGGTCGGCGAAGCGGTCCGGGAGTCCGGCATCGACCGCGCCGACATCTTCGTGACCAGCAAGCTCAACAACGACGCCCATGCGCGCGACGACGCCCTGCGGGCGTTCGACGGCACGCTGGAGGAGCTGGGCCTCGACCACCTGGACCTCTTCCTCATCCACTGGCCGCTGCCCGGCAAGGGCGACTTCGTGGAGACCTGGAAGGCCCTGGAGGAGCTCTACCGCTCGGGCCGCGCCAGGGCCATCGGCGTCTCGAACTTCCAGCCCCACCACCTGCGCCGCCTGCTCCAGAACAGCGACGTGGTGCCCGCGGTCAACCAGATCGAGGTGCACCCCTACCTCACGCAGGACGAGGTCCGTGCCTTCAACCGCGAGCACGAGATCGCCACGGAGGCGTGGTCGCCCATCGCGCAGGGCAAGGTGCTCGACGACCCGACCATCAACCGCATCGCGCAGGCGGCCGGCAAGACGCCCGCGCAGGTCACGCTCCGCTGGCACCTCCAGCGCGGCGACATCGTCTTCCCGAAGTCCTCCACCCACAAGCGGATCGCGGAGAACTTCGACGTCTTCGACTTCGAGCTCAGCGAGAGCGACATCGGCGAGATCTCGGCGCTGAACCGCGACGAGCGGACCGGCCCGGACCCGGACACCTTCACCGGCTGACCCGCCGCGCGCCGCGACAACCGAACCGCTCCGGCGGTCGAGCACACCTCCAGGAAGGCCCGGTCCGCGGACCGGGCCTTCCGGCTGTCCGGGGTGCCCGTCAATGTCCGGAAATAGGCCCCAGAAGGTGAGCCCACCCATAGGAGCCACGTCACATGCGAAGAGCGGTAGTAGAGCGACGGCCGCCGGGGGGCGGTGCTGGAGCCGTCGCCGCGCGGACCAACCGGACTTTCTTCGTAATGCGGTAGTACGTCACATTCTTGCGCCCCCCTCCCGGCGCCGCTAACCCTTGCAGTCGTCACCGGTTCGCCGAGACCACTCCGGCAGAACCCCCACGCACCGCAAGGAGTCACCCCCGCATGTCGATCGCCCTGACGCAGACGAGCGCCACCGCCGACCGCACCGCCCGCATCCGCAAGGTCTCCTTCTCCGGCATAGCCACCGCGGGCGCCGTCGCCGCGGCCCTCACGCTGGTCCCCACCACCGCTCACGCCGTGCCCGCCGAGGCCCCCGCCAAGGCCGCGACGTCCGCCCCGGCCGCGAAGAAGGCCGCCGCCCCGGCCGCCAAGGCCGCGCCCGCCCCGGCCAAGAAGACCTACGCGAACAACCTCGACGGCTGGATCCGCGAGTCCCTCGACATCATGAAGGCCAAGGGCATCCCCGGCTCGTACGAGGGTCTGCACCGCAACATCATGCGGGAGTCCTCCGGCAACCCGAACGCCCAGAACAACTGGGACATCAACGCCCGCAACGGCATCCCCTCCAAGGGTCTGCTCCAGGTCATCCAGCCCACCTTCGACCGCTTCCACGTCGCGGGCACCAAGGACAGCCTGACCGACCCGGTCGCCAACATCACCGCGGCCGCCAACTACGCCGCCCACCGCTACGGCTCGATCGACAACGTGAACTCGGCGTACTGAGCACCCCGGCCGACGACGAAGGGCAGCGCATGCCGCACATGAGCGGAGACGAGCACCAGGCGCACCCGGCCGACGGCTCCGCGGTGCCCCCCTACGGGCCCGCGCGGGTACGCCGCGCACGGCGCACGCCGCGCCGCCGGGCCCTGCGGTACCTCACCTGGAGCGCCCTCGGACTGGTTCTGGTGGGCGCGGGCGGAACGGCGTACGCCTGGCAGCACCTGAACGGCAACATCAAGGGCACGGACGTGGACGCCGTCCTCGGCGACGACCGGCCCGGCCACCAGCACGACGGCTCGATGAACATCCTCCTGCTCGGGTCCGACTCCCGGGCGGGCACCCACGGCCAGTACGGCAGTGGCATCGCAGGCGCCCGCGCCGACACGGCGATGGTGCTGCACGTCGACAAGGGCCACAAGAAGGCCTCGGTCGTCAGCATCCCGCGCGACACGATGGTCGAGCGGCCCCGCTGCGCGACGGGCCACGGCGGCACCGCACCGGCCGCGCACGAGGCCATGTTCAACTCCTCCTACGAGGTCGGCGGGCCCGCCTGCACGGTCAAGACGGTCGAGGACATGTCCGGCCTGCGCATGGACCACTACCTCGAGGTCGACTTCAAGGGCTTCCAGAAGCTCATCGACGAAGTCGGCGGCGTGGACATCACCACCCACCAGGCCATCCACGACCCCGACAGCGGGCTCTCCCTCGACGCGGGCCGGCACACCCTGAAGGGCAAGCAGGCCCTGGAGCTCGTCCGCACCCGGCACGGCGTGGGCGACGGCAGCGACCTCGGCCGCATCCAGCTCCAGCAGGCGTTCGTCAAGGCCCTGATCCAGCGCGCCGACACCGTCGACCCGCTCGGTCACCCCACCAAGGCCTACGACCTCGCCGACACCGCGACCAAGACCATCAGCGCCGACTCCGGCCTGGCCTCCACCGACAAGCTGCTGGGCCTCGGCAAGGAGCTGAAGGGCATCAGCCCCGGCCGCACCGACATGGTCACCATGCCGGTCACCTACGACACCCAGGACGCGGGCCGGGTCCTGCCGCTCGACAAGGCCTCGCACCGCGTCTGGGACGCGCTGCGCCACGACCGGCCCGTCCCCGGCTCCGCGACCCGGGACTCCGTGGCCGCCCGCACCGACTCGCCGGTGTCCGCACCCTCCTGACCGGGCACGCCCCCACGATCCGCCTGCTAGACAGGACCCCGGTGGGGTACACGGCCCCGACAGGTATGCCCGCTACTTCATTGGGACGGTACGGATGCGCAGTGTCGGTGTGGAAGAGGAGCTGCTCCTCGTCGACGGCGAGAGCGGTGAGGCACAGGCGCTGTCACACGCCGTCCTGGCGCGCGCCGCGCGCGAGGAGACCAGCGAAGAGGACGCCTTCGAGGCGGAACTCCACCGCCAGCAACTGGAGTTCGCGACCAGCCCGCACAAGGACATGACCGACCTCGCGCAGGAGATCGTCGGGTGGCGGGCGCAGGCCGCCCGGCACGCGGAGACCTTCGGCGCCTCGATCGCCGCGCTGGCCACCTCCCCGCTCCCGGTCAGCCCCACCGTCGGGACGGGCGCCCGCTACCGGTGGCTGGAGGAGCAGTTCGGCCTCACCACGCAGGAACAGCTCACCTGCGGCTGCCACGTCCACGTCCACGTCGAGTCCGACGAGGAGGGGGTGGCGGTGCTCGACCGGATCCGGCCCTGGCTCTCCGTGCTGCTCGCGCTGAGCGCCAACTCCCCGTTCTGGCAGGGCAAGGACTCCGCATACGCCAGCTACCGCAGCCGGGTCTGGGGGCGCTGGCCGTCCGCCGGCCCGGTGGACGTCTTCGGGACCGCCGCCGCCTACCACGAGCAGGTCGAGGCCATGGTCGCGACCGGCGCCCTGCGCGACGACGGCATGATCTACTTCGACGCCCGGCTCTCCGCCGCCCACCCGACGGTCGAGATCCGGGTGGCCGACGTCTGCCTCGAACCGTCGATGACGGTGCTCCTCGCCATGCTGGTGCGCGGCCTCGTCGAGACGGCGGCCCGGCAGTGGCGGGCCGGAGAGCCCCCGGCCGCGGTCCCGGTGACCCTGTTGCGGCTCGCCGCCTGGCGCGCGGGCCGCTCGGGCCTCGACGGCGACCTGGTGAGCCCCGTCCTGCTGCGTCCCGTCCCGGCCGCGACCGCCGTGGAGTCCCTCGTCGCGCACGTGCGGCCGGCCCTGGAGGACGCGGGCGACTACGCCGAGGCCCGCTCCCGCCTCGACCGCGTCCTGCGCGAGGGCAACGGGGCACGGGCCCAGCGCGAGATCTTCGCCCGCACGGACAGCCTGCGCGATGTCGTCACGGAGTGCGTCCGGCGCACCGCCCGCGGTGTGTGACCGTCCCCGGCTCCCTCCTGCCCGGACCGGCACCGGAGCCGCCCGGCATATCCGATACTGCTGAACATGGCAGACAAGAAGGTCACCGACAGCAGGCCGCCGGGGCCGCAACGAGATGTGGCTGCACGGGAGTTACGCCCTCCCGCGCCCCCCCTGCTTCCCCCGGCACCGCGGGCCCCGCTCGCGGTGACCGGCGTGCTCGCCGCCCTGACCGCGCTCGTGCTCGGCGTCATGTACGCCGGTCACAGCCGGCCCGGGCGGGTGGACCGCTGGTTCGTCGACCCGACGGCGGACTCGGTGCGCCCGCCCTGGCGGGGCGTCGCCCTGGCCGTCGACTTCCTCGGGGAGCCGGCCGGGGCTTTTCTGCTGGTCGCGGCCCTCGTGGCGGGCTGCCTGTGGCTCAGGCGCCCGCGTGGGAGCCTCCTGCTGCTCGCCGGACCCGGCCTCGCCGTCGTCACGGCCACCCTGGTCAAGTCCCTGGTCGGACGCACCATCCACGGTCCGGACAACCTGTCCTACCCGAGCGGGCACACCGCCTTCGCCGGTGCGCTCGCCTACGCGGTGGCGCTGCTCGCGGCGGGCCGCCGCCGGCCGGGCGCCGCGGGCGCCGCCGCGCTCGTGCTCGCCGCGGCGCTCGCCGCCGCAGCCGTGATGGGCTGGGCGCAGGTCGCCCTGAGCGCGCACTACCCGACCGATGTCCTCGGCGGCTGGTGCACCGCCCTGGCGGTGGTCCCGGCGACCGCGTGGCTCATCGACCGGGTGGCCGGCGGCCCGGCCGCCCGGGCCGCCGGCACCCGGCCCGCCGGCGCCGGTGCCCGCGGGCGCCGCTGACGGGGCGCCGCGTACCAGGACCATCGGTCGGTCGTCGGTCGTCGGTCGTCGGTCGCCAATCGCCGGTCGCCGGTCGCCGGTCGCCGGTCGCCGGTCGCCAATCGCCGGTCGCCGGACGTGGGTCGCCGGGCGCCGGGACCGTCGGTGACGGGCCGTCAGGCCAGGCGCCGGAAGACCGGTTTCACCGGGCGGCCGCCCGTCCAGGGCGTCGGATCGTCCGCGTCGAGCGCCTTGCGGTACACCGCGCAGGCCTGCGCCACCACGTCCACGGTGCGGTCGATGTCCGCGTCGTCGAGGGCGCTGCTCACCACGAACGACGGGGCGAGCACCCCGCCCGCGAGCAGCCGGCGCAGGAACAGCGTGCGGAACTCCTGCGACGGCTGCCCGGCCCCGTCGAGGGTGGCGAAGACGAGGTTGCTCGCCCGGCCCCGGACGAGGACGTGGTCGCCGACGCCCATGGCGGCGGCCGCGTCCCGGACCCCGGCGGCCAGCCGCTCGCCCAGGGCGTGCAGCCGCGCGGTGATGCCTTCCTCGGTGTAGACGCTCTGCACGGCCATCGCGGCGGCCAGCGCGTGCGTCTCGGCCCCGTGCGTGGTGGAGAGCAGGAACACCCGCTCGCCGGAGTGGCGGGTGCCGCCCCGCTCCATGAGGTCGCGGCGCCCGGCGAGCGCCGAGACGGCGAACCCGTTGCCCAGCGCCTTGCCGAACGTGGAGAGGTCGGGCACGACGCCGTACAGGCCCTGGGCGCCCGCCTCGGACCAGCGCAGACCCGTGATCATCTCGTCGAAGACGAGGACGCAGCCGTGCCGGTCGGCCAGCTCGCGCAGACCGGCGAGGTACCCGGGCGGCGGCTCGCGGTGCGCGGCCGGCTCCAGGATCAGGCAGGCGATGTCGTCCGGGTACCGCGCGAACAGCGCCTCGGTGGCGGCGAGATCCCCGTAGGGGAACGCCACGGTGAGGTCGGTGGTCGCCGCCGGGATGCCGGCGGACATCGGCGTGGTGCCGATGAACCAGTCGTCGACGGAGAAGAACGGGTGGTCGCCGCAGACCGCGACCCGCGAGCGGCCGGTGACGGCCCGGGCCAGCCGGACCGCGGCGGTGGTGACGTCGGAGCCGTTCTTGGCGAACTTCACCATCTGTGCCGTCGGCACCGTGGCCAGGAACCGCTCGGCCGCCGCCACCTCCACGATCGAGGGCCGCGCGAAGTTGCCGCCCCGGTCCAGCTCGCGCCGGACCGCCTCCAGCACCCGTGGATGGGCGTGGCCGAGGCTGACCGAGCGCAGGCCGGAGCCGTACTCGATGTAGCGGTTGCCGTCGACGTCCCACACGTGGGCGCCGCGGCCGTGGCTGATGACCGGGGCAAGACCCTCGGGGTACTGGTCGTCGCCCTTGGCGTAGGTGTGCGCGCCCCCGGGGATCAGCGCGTGCAGCCGCTCGTTGGCCTGCCGGGAACGGGGCAGGGTGAACTCTTCGGTGTCGGCCTCATGCATGGTTCCGTCAGCCCTCCTTCTGCTTCAGGACCTCGGCGAGGCGCGGCGCCCGCCGGTCCCGCTCGGACATCGAGGCGACCGGCAGCGGCCAGGGGATGGCGAGGTCGGGATCGTCGTGGGCGATCGTCACGTCCTCGGCGGGGTCGTGCGGCCGGTCGATCCGGTACGAGGTGTCGGCGGTCTCGGTCAGCGCCTGGAAGCCGTGCGCGCACCCCGCCGGGATGTACAGCGTGCGCTGCGTGTCGCCGGACAGCTCGAAGAAGGCCCGGTTCAGGTAGGTCGGCGAGGACTCCCGCAGGTCGACGACGACGTCGAAGACCTCCCCGTACGAGCACCGCACCAGCTTCGCCTCGCCCGCCCCGGAGCGCAGGTGCATCCCGCGCACCACGCCCCGGGCCGAGCGGGAGAGGCTGTCCTGGAGGAACGCGTGCGGGTCGAGACCCGCCGAGCGGACCACGTCGGCGTCGAACGTCCGGCAGAAGAAGCCGCGTTCGTCGGCGTGCGGTGTCGGCTCGAAGAGGTACGCGCCGTCGATCTCGGGAACGGCGATCGCCTTCATGAGGCCTCCTGCGGGGCGTGGGTGGGGGCGGGGAGGGGACCGTTCTGCGGGAACAGGGCCGCGCTCAGGGCGGTGAACTGGCGCCGGAGGTCCTCGCTCGCCGACCGGTTGTGCTCGGCCAGGACCTGCCGCAGCCGCGCCGCGTCCTCCTCCAGTGCGCGGAACTGCGCGAGCAGCAGGTCGGCGTCGACCTCCCGGGCCGGATGGCAGTACGCGCCGAGCCCCGTCCCGGCCATGAGCGCGTCGCTCTTCGCCGCATAACTGAGGGCCAGCGTCGGCGTCCCGGTCCGCAGCGCGCAGACCAGATTGTGGTAGCGGGTCGCCACGACGGTCTGCGCGGCGGCCGTCTCCTTCATCAGGTCGGCGAGCGAGGCCGTCTCGGCGGCCGTGACCAGCGGCGAGTCCACCGCGGCGAGGATCGCATCGACCACCGGCGCGTCGACCCCGTCGCCGGTGAGCAGCCGCACCTGCCGGCCCTCCGCGGCGAGCGCTCGCACGAACCGGGTGGTCCCCGCCAGATACCGCTGGTGGATCTCCTCGGCCCGGGCGCGGTCGTCGTTGCCGCCGTGGAAGGCCATGACGCCGACACAGACCGGACCCGGCGCCTGCGTAGCAGGCCGCGGGGGCGGCGCCGGCAGCGCGAAGGCGAGGTCCGGATGGACCGCGTCGCCCGCCGTGTCGACCCCCATCTCCCGCAGCGCGTCGCGCGACAGCGTGTCCCGGTACGAGCGGTAGCCGGCCAGCCGCGCCGACCACCGCACCAGGGCCCGCGTCGCCCGCTCGCCGATCGGGCCCGCGCCGACGCCGACCAGCGCGACACGGGTGCCGAACAGCCGCCCGCTCGCGCACAGCAGGAACAGCGCGTACGGGAACCCCCACGGCCGCAGCGGCAGCGTGGCCTCCAGGACACCCATGCCGGGCACGATCACGACGTCGTGCCGGCGCACCCAGGCCGCGGTGCGCACGGCGTCGACGAGCTTGCCCACGCCCTTGCCGGCGATCGCGCCCGCCCGGGACGCCGTGCGGTACTCCCCGCGGTACCAGTGCAGCCGCGTCGCCGGGATCCCGTACCGGGCCGCGACCGTCTCCGGCCCCCCGCACAGCGCGTCCACGACGGCCCGCGGGTGGTCGCCGCGGAGGTAGCCCAGCACGGCCTCCAGCGACCCGTCGTTGCCGAGGTTGCCGGAGCCGAGCAGCCCGAACACCCCGACGCGCACCGGACGCGCGCGCCGCCGCGTCACGTCCGCCCGCCCTCACGCCCGGCGACCAGCGCGTCCAGCGAGAGACCGGACGCGGCCGGGTCGACCGGGGCCCGGTCCTCGACCCGCTCGCCCGCGCCCGGCCGGGTCCGGCTCGCCATCCACGCGGCGAGGTGGCCGTAGCAGGCACGCCGGTCGGCGACGGAGAGCGGCGCCCGCCGGATCGCCTCGACGAACCCCCAGACGTACTCGGCGAGCAGCCGGGGCGTCGGGTGCAGCGGTCCCGCCCGGCGCGGGTCGAGGTTGACGCACCGCGAACGCTTGGACGGGTTGGCCCGCTCGGCGCGGGTGGGGTGGTCCCGGCGGAAGTACAGCAGCTCCGGCACCTGGTGGAAGGGACCGTGCAGACCGATCTCGGCGACGAAGGTGCGGTCCGCGTGGTGGTAGCTGTCGTGCGGCTTCACCCGGCGCAGCACGTCGGCCCGCATCACCCCGTAGAAGTCGTCGCCGCCGGGCTCGAAGAGCATGCTGCGAAAGCGCTCGGGCGCCCGCGGCGAGGCGGTGGCCAGCGTGTACGCGTAGGGGACCTTGACCCGCCCCTCCTCGTCGATGACCGCCTGGTCGGCGTGGGCGAGGATCACCTGCGGGTGCTCGTCGAGCGCCTCCACGCAGCGGCGGAGCAGGTCGCGGGCGTACAGGTCGTCGTGCGAGGCCCACTTGAACAGTTCGCCGCGGCACTGCGTGAACACGTAGTTGTGGTTGGGCGCGGCGCCGATGTTGCGCAGCAGCCGGATGTAGCGGATGCGGGAGTCCCGCGCCGCGTACTTGCGGCACAGGGACTCGGTCCCGTCGGTCGAGGCGTTGTCGGTGATGACCAGCTCGAAGTCCTCGTAGGTCTGGCCGAGCAGCGCGTCGAGGGATTCGGCCAGGTACTCCTCGCCGTTGTAGACGGGCAGGCCGATGCTCAGCCTGGGTTGTGCGGTCATGACGTCCTCACTTCGGGAAGGGTGTTCCGGTGGTGCTCGCGCAGGGCGGACCGCAGGTGCAGCCACCACACGGCCGAGCCGCAGACGGTCGCGGTGGCGACGCCCCAGGCCGAGCCGACCGTGCCGGCCGCGACCGCGCCGCCCAGCCCGCCGCCGACATAGCAGGCAGAGGCGACGAGTTGACTGCGCAGACTGCGCCGGGCCGCGCCGAGCGCGCGCAGCCCGGCCGCCGCGCCCGTGCCGAGCCCCGCGCCCGCCACGCCGAGGGTGACCGGCACGATGAGTTCCGAGGCGGAGTTCCAGACGCCGCCGAGCACGAACCGCCCGGCGCGGTCCGGCAGGAGCAGCAGCGCCCCGCCCCACAGCAGTGCGGCGGCGGCCTGCCCGCCCCCCAGGAACAGGCAGAACCGGCCCAGCCGGTGCGGGGAGCGCCGCAGCACCCGCGCCGCCTCCGCCACGGTCACCAGGGAGAGCCCCATCAGGACCGCCATGAAGGGACCCATCAGCAGTTCGGCGCCACGCACCACCCCCACCGCGCCGACCCCGACGATCACGCCGAGGCCGTAGGCCCGCAGCTGGTTGGCGCCGCTGTTGGTGACGTTCTCGACCAGGTACCGCGCGCCGAGGTCGCGGTGGTCGCGCAGCCAGGCACGCGCCCCCGCCACCCGCGGCGCGAGGGCGGCCTGGAAGCAGCCGTACGCCGCGGCCACCGCGGCGGAGCCGCCCCAGGCCAGCACGAAGGCGGGCACGCTGCCGACGCGGGCCGCCACCAGCAGGGCCGGGACGAGCGCGACGCCCCACACGACGTCGTTGACGAACGCCTTGCGCCCGGCGCCCGCGGCGAAGAAGGCGAACCGCCACGCGTCCTGGAGCAGCAGCCCGGGCAGGACGACGCCGAGCGCGGCGAACGCGGGCCCCACCCGGCCGCCGACGGCGAGCCCGGTGGCCAGGGCCACCGCGCCCAGGACGCAGCCGACGCCGAGGGCGGTCCCCGACGCGCGCCCCGCCGCGGCGCGCCACTGCCCGGCCGCCACGCCGCTGAAGCGCACCACGAGCGGGTCGGTGGCGAGCCCGCGGGAGACGTTGAGCACCACGCCGTAGGTCACCCAGGCCAGGCTGAACACGCCGAACGCGGTGACCCCGAGCGAGCGGGCCACGTAGATCCCCACCACGAAGTTGCTGATGCTGGAGGCCGCCTGGTCGGCCAGGCCCCAGGACAGCCGGCCGACGAGGGCCCGCCGGGCGGACCCGGCCTGCCGCGTCGGCTGCTCCTCGTCGGTGGTCATCGCCGTCATTCCTTGATCAGTCCGGCGCCGAGCAGGGCGTCGGCCGCCACCGCGACCGTGTCGAACGGCAGCCCGGCCCGCTCGGCGACGTCCAGCAGGCTGTGCTCCCCGTCGGAGAGGCTGAGCACCCAGAGCATGGCCAGCTGCGCCTGCTGGGTGTCGCTGCGCCCGCCGAGGGCGTCGTACAGCCCGCGCCGGCCCAACTGCGGTTCGCCGTACGGGCTGAGGTTGACGTACCGGCGGTTGCGGTCCAGGAGCGCGAACGCCTCGCGGCACACGGCGAGGGTGTCCGCCATCGCCTCCGGGTCGACGAACGACGGGTCGTCCGCCGAGGTGTGGTACTCGGGGTATCCGGCGTACGGCGTCCGGGTCAGCGAGCCGACCCCGAGATCGAACCCCGGCGAGCAGTACTGCCGCTCGTCGTACCCGTACGGGGTGAACTCGGTGATCCGGTGCGGGCGTTCGGAGGTGGCCAGGACGTGGCGCAGCACCCGGTCGATCTCCGCGTCACCGCGCCGGCTCTGCTTGTACGTCAGGCTGCCCCGGTCCCCGGCGCAGGCCAGCACGAGCCCGTGCCTGACCCGCTCCACCCGCTCCGCGTTGCGCGCCAGCCAGGTGATCGCGCCGATGGTGCCGGGCGCGAAGATGAACCGGTAGGTGTAGTAGGGCGTGCGCTCGGCCAGCTCCCTGGCCAGGTACGTCGCCACCGCCACGCCGGCCAGGTTGTCGTTGGCCAGCGACGGGTGGCAGACGTGGCAGGAGACGATCACCTCGTCGGGCACCTGGCCGGGGACCACGTGCTCGGCGTAGGTGAGGTGACCGTCGGCGAGCGTGGAGTCGACGCGCACCTCGTACGTGCCCTCCGGCATCGCGTCCAGCGTCTCCTGGGCCAGGCAGAACCCCCAGCGCGGCTGGTAGTAACTGGTGCGGTACGGCACCCAGGACGGATGGTCCGGCAGCGTGTACAGGTGCTCGCGCAGCTCTGACAGCGGCATGGTCGCCGACACCGGGACGCTGTAGCCGAGCACGTGCAGGCTGGACGCCGCGAAGTCGACGACCCGGTGGCCGCCGGCGTCGGCGATGTAGGCGTCCCGGATGTTCCACTCCTGCGGCACCGTCCAGTCGAGCACCTGCGTCCCCGTCGGCACCTCGTGCCGCTGGAGCGGCAGGTACTCGCCGACGATGTCCAGGGTGGCGCGCACCCCGTCGCCGGTGATGCTCCGGCACAGCGGGTACAGCCGCTCCACGAGCGAGTGCATCGCCGCGCCGACCCCGGTCACCGGCGCCACCGCAGGGTGGCGTCGACGGCGCCCGCCTCGGACGCCGCGCGCAGCACGGCGAGCCGCGTGTAGCGCGCCTCGAAGTCGGCCTGGCTCAGCTCGAACTTGCGGTAGGCGTCGGCGAGTTCGACGGCTCCCTGGTGCACCGTCCACGCGCAGTCGAAGCCGGGGACCGCCGCGCGGAAGCGGGCGAAGTCCACCCGGTAGGAGCGCGGGTCGGCGCCGTTCTCGCCGGTGATGCGCACCTGGGAGCCGGGCACCGCCTCGGCGACCTGCTGGGCGATCTCGGCGACCGTGACGTTGTTGGTCTCGCTGCCGATGTTGAACGCCCGGTCGTGGACCGCCTCGCGCGGCGCGCCGAGCGCCGCGGTGAAGGCCCGCGCGATGTCGTCGGCGTGCACCAGCGGACGCCAGGGGGTGCCGTCGGAGAGGACCAGCACCTCGCCGGTGAGCAGCGCGTGCCCCACGAGGTTGTTGAGCACGATGTCGGCGCGCAGCCGGGGCGAGTAGCCGAAGGCGGTGGCGTTGCGCATGTACACCGGGGTGAAGTCGTCGTCGGCCAGGGCGTGCAGGTCGTCCTCGACCCGCACCTTGGACTCCGCGTACGGCGTCACCGGGCGCAGCGGGGCGTCCTCGCCGACCAGGTCGTCGCCGCCCGCGGCGCCGTAGACCGAGCAGGTGGAGGCGTACAGGAAGCGGCGGACGCCCGCGTCGCGGGCCAGCCGGGCCAGCCGGACGGACGCGTGGTGGTTGATGTCGTAGGTCAGCTCCGGTGCGAGCGAGCCGAGCGGGTCGTTGGAGAGGGCGGCCAGGTGGATCACGGCGTCCACCCCGGACACGTGGTCGGCCGTGACGTCCCGCAGGTCCACCCGGTGCCCCGCGGGGTCGGCCGGCTGCGGGCCGAGGACGCAGTCGGCGAACAGGCCGGCGTCGAGACCGACCACTTCGTGCCCGGCGGCCGTGAGGACCGGGGCCATGACGGTGCCCAGGTACCCCTGGTGTCCGGTGAGCAGTACGCGCAAGGTTCATTCCCCCAGGTCGAGAGTGAGTTTGGTGACGGCGAAGGCTTCGGCGTAGCGGGCGTGGCACTCGATGCCGCGGATCCGGGCGAGGCCGAGGAAGGCCTCGCGGTCGTACCAGGGCCGGTGCCGCTGCGAGGGGTAGTGCTCCTGCAGCAGCCGCACCTTCTGCTCGGCGGTCTCCGGCGCCAGCGGCTGGTAGGCCGCCATCCGGCCGAGATCGCCGTCCCACTTGACGATCTCGTAGCCCAGCACGAGGTGGTCGCGGAACGCGGTGGGCATCAGCCGGGCCAGCCCCCGGTGGTCCTGGTGCGCGTCGTCGGCGCGCGGTGCGAGGACGAGGTCCGGTTCGGTCCGCTCGCGCAGCTCCTCCACCGCGGCCTTGGCCTCGTCCCAGTGCACCGGCATCCGCCCGTCCGGCAGCTTGAGCACGGTCAGGCGCAGGTCGGCACCCGGGCAGAAGGCGGCCAGCGCGGCCCGCTCCTCCTGCTCGCGCTCGGTGCCGCCGCCGGAGAGCACCAGCGCGTCGACGCGGATGCCGGGCCGCGCCTGACAGAGCGTCAGCAGCGTGCCACCCGCGCCGATGGCGATGTCGTCGCAGTGCGCGCCCACCGCCACGATCCGCTCCAGGCCCCCCGCGCCGAGCCGGATCACGCGCCCACCCCGGCGTGGTCCGGCTCCCACACGGCCCACGGCCGGTCGCCGCGGCTGTAGGCGGCGTCGAGCGCCGCCCGCTCCTTGACCGTGTCGGTCGGCTTCCAGAAACCGCGGTGCTGGTGCGCCACGAGCCGCCCGCTCTTGGCCAGTTCGGCACAGCCGTCGGCGACCAGGTCCCCGCCCTCGGGAATGTGGTCGAAGATCTCCTGGCGGAGCACGAAGTAGCCGCCGTTCTCCCACAGAGGCAGTTCGCTCACCGCGGTGATGCCGCCGACCAGGCCGTTCTCGCCCAGCTCCACGCAGTGGAAGGAGGACTGCGGCGGCACGACCATCATCGACGCCCCGGCGTCGCGCCGGGAGAACTGCTCGATCATCCGCGGCAGCGGGGCGTCGGTCAGCACGTCGGCGTAGTTGGCGAGGAACATCTCGTCGCCGTCCAGGTGGTGGCGGACCCGGCGCAGCCGCTCACCGATGGGCGACTCGATGCCGGTCTGCGCGAACGTGATCGTCCAGTCGGATATGTCCGTGGAGAGCAGCTCGGTGCGGCCGCCCCGCAGCACGAAGTCGTTCGACGTCGTCTCCTCGTAGTTGAGGAAGAAGTTCTTGATGTGGTGGGCGCCGTACCCCAGGCACAGGATGAACTCCGTGTGCCCGAAGTGCGCGTAGTAGCGCATGACGTGCCAGATCAGCGGGCGCGGTCCGACCATCGCCATCGGCTTGGGCACGTCGTCCGCGGCGCCGCTGCGCATCCGCATCCCGTAACCGCCGCAGAACAGTACGACCTTCATGCTGCGCCCTTTCCAGACGTGGCCTCGACGATGCTCAGTTCCGGTATGGGGAAGACCAGCCGGCCGCCCCAGTCGTGCACGAAGGACAGCTGCTCGACCAGCTCGTCCCGCAGGTTCCACGGCAGGACGAGGACGTAGTCCGGCCGGTCGGCCTCGATCTGCTCCGGCGGCAGGATCGGGATGCGGGTGCCCGGCGTGTACCTGCCGTGCTTGTAGGGGTTGCGGTCGACCGTGTACGCGAGCAGGTCCGGCCGGATGCCGCAGTGGTTGAGCAGGGTGTTGCCCTTGCCCGGGGCGCCGTAGCCGACGACCGTCTCGCCGCGCTCGGCCGCCTCGATGAGGAACTTGAGAAGGTCCCGGCGGACCTTGGCGACCCGCGCGGAGAACTCGGTGTACCCGGACAGCTCCTGCAGCCCGGCGGCCTTCTCCCGCGCCAGCACGTCGGCCACCCGCGGGGACGGCTCGCCGGCCACCTCCGCCGGGCGGGCCCACAGCCGGATCGAACCGCCGTGCGTGGGCAGCAGCTCGACGTCGACCAGCGTGAGTCCGCCACTGGCCAGCGCCCGGATCGCGGAGGCGACCGTGTAGTACTGGAAGTGCTCGTGGTAGATCGTGTCGTACTGGTTCTGCTCGATCAGGGTCAGCAGGTGCTGCACCTCGATGGAGACCCAGCCGTCGTCGGCGACCAGGGCGCGCAGCCCCTCGGTGAACCCGACCACGTCCGGGATGTGCGCGTACACGTTGTTGGCCACGACCAGGTCCGCCGGGCCGTGCTCGGCGCGGACGGCCGCCCCGGTGCCGGGGGAGAGGAACGCGGTGAGCGTGGGCACCCCCGCGTCGCGCGCCGCCGCACCCACGTTCACCGACGGCTCCACGCCCAGGCAGCGCAGACCGCGCTCCACCACGTGCTTGAGCAGGTAGCCGTCGTTGCTCGCGACCTCGACCACGAAGGCGTCGGGGCCGAGCCGCGCCCGCCGCACGGCGTCGGCGACGAAGGTGCGCGCGTGCTCCACCCAGGACGTCGAGAACGACGAGAAGTACGCGTACTCCTCGAACGTCTCCTCCGGCGTGATCAGCGGCGGGATCTGCGCCAGCCAGCAGTCGGTGCACACCCGCAGGTGCAGCGGGTACGCGGGCTCCGCCAGGTCCAGCCGGTCAGCGGCGAGAAAACTCTCGCACGGCGGTGTCGCTCCCAGGTCGACGACGCTCTCCATCGCCGCCGAGCCGCAGAGTCGGCATCGTGTCATCTACTTCCCCCCATTGCTCTCGACCGCCCCGCGATCGCGGTGCGGTACTCCTCCTCCAGGCGCGCGAGGCCGACGGCCGGGCTGAAGCCCTGCTCGTAGCGGCGCCGGGCCGCCCGCCCCATCTCCTGGTTGCGCGCCGGCTCCGCCGTGACCCGGCGCAGGCATGACGCCAGCGAGCCGGCCTCTCCCGGCCGGTGCAGCAGCCCGCTCACGCCGTCCTCGACGAGTTCGACGAAGGACCCGTGCGCGGCGGCGACGGCCGGGACCCCGGCCGCCATCGCCTCCGCGACCACCAGGCCGAAGGTCTCCAGGGCCGTCGACGGCGCCAGCACGGCGACGGACCGCGCGATGGCCTCCTGGCACTCCCGCGCGTCGTACAGGCCGACGTAGCGCACGTCGGCGCGGCCCGCCGCCCACCCGGACACCGCCCCCTCCAGCGGCCCCGTCCCCGCGATGACCAGCGGCACCCCCACCCCGCCCTCGGCGGCGAGCAGGTCCCACGCGGCCATCAGCAGCCGCAGCCCCTTGGCCTCCGCCAGCCGGCCGAGGAAGAGCAGCTGCTCGCCCCCGCCCGCGCGGCGCAGCCCCGGGTCGGGCACGAAGTTGTGCTTCACCGCGAGCCGTTCGGCCGGCATCCCGGCGCCCACCAGCACCGTGCGCTGGGCGGCCGAGATGCACAGGAACCGCTCCACCCCGGACCACCAGCGCCGCCGGTTGACCGACAGGTTGACCGCGACCGGCACCGTCGCGAGCCGCGAACCGCGGTAGCAGCCGTGCCGGACGGCGGGCACCGGCACCGCCGAGCCCAGGCACGCGGTGCACACCCGGCCGTCGCGCTGCAACGTGCCGGGCGCGCACACCTGCGTGTAGTTGTGCAGCGTCGCGACGACCGGGACCCCGGCGTCGGCGCACGCGGCGATGACCGCGGGGGACAGCAGCGGGAAGACGTTGTGCACGTGCACCACGTCCGGCGGGTCGGCGCGCAGCCGCGCGGCGAGCTCCGAACGGACCGCGGGGTTCCACGGCACGAGGAGCGGCACCGCGACCTTGCCGAGCAGCGACCGGCCGGCGATGTCGTCGCTGCGCCGCTCGAACCGCTCGACCCGGTGGCCGGCCGCGCGCAGCAGCTCCACCTCCTGGTCGACGACCCGGTTCTCACCGCTCGGCTGCGCCGAGCCGTAGTGGTTGTGCACTACCAGAACGTGCATGCCGTGCATGCTCAGGTCACCTCCGAGGTCCGGGCCCAGCGCGGGACACGCCGGCGCGGGAGCGCGGGCGCCGGCAGGGGCGTGGCCGCCGCGGCGGGCGTCGCCAGCAGCGAGGCGGCCAGGGCGAGATGGAGCAGGTACGGCGAGGCGTCCCCGAGGCCCGCCTCGGTGTACGAGGACATCGCGACGTAGCTGATCAGGAAGACCGCGCCGGCCCGCGCGAGCGACGGCGGCCGCAGCAGCGCGACCCCGCCGAGCACCACGAGCATCGCCGCCACCAGCACGACGCCGGTCAGGCCCTGTTCGTTGTAGACGGCCAGCCAGCTGTTGTCGATCGGCAGCCCGCCGAACGACTTGTCGCCGAGCCCCGTGCCGAACAGCTGCTCCGCCGTCGAGCGGGGCGCCGCCAGCAGGGCGTCCCAGACCTTGGCACGGCCGGTGAGACTGCTGAAGTTCTCCTTGCTCTGGCCACGCAGGAACCACGCCTGAAGCGCGGAGGCGAGCGCCAGCCCGGCCACCGTGGCGACCACCACCGACCAGGCGAAGAAGCGGCGGGCGGCGGCGCTGGTCATGAGGAGCGAGCCGATCGCGAGGAGCAGACCGACGAGCAGACCGAGCGTCGCCGTGCGGGTGTGGGTCATGGCGAGCAGGACCAGCGCGGGCACGATGATCACCGCGGCGCTGCGCCCGTCGGTCCTGCGGCCCAGGACGAGCAGCACGGTCAGCCCGGTGATCACCGCCGCGTACTGTCCGATCTGCGGCGGGGTCAGCGGCCACAGCGCGCCGACCAGCCGGCCGCCGTACAGCTCCGGCATCGCCGCGCCGGGCGAGATCACCAGGCCGGCGGCGGCCGTGGCGATCGCCGCGAAGTACATCCGGATGTGGTGCCGGACGAACGTCGTGCTCCCGTCCCACCAGCAGCTCAGCAGCCACAGCGTGCCGACGAAGAGCGCGAGGCGCCCGCAGCGGAACAGCGCGCCGAGCCCGGACTCCAGATGCACGCTGGAGAGCACACTGGGCACCAGCAGCAGGGTCAGCAGGAGGAGGAAGGCGCTCGGCCGGATCCGCAGCCGGCGGTTGACGAGCAGCGCCAGCGTGAACGCGGCGACCAGCGCGCCCATGGTGACCAGCTGGATCAGCGACCGGGGGAGCGGGACGATGGTCTTCGCCCCCGCGGAGCCGAGCGTGTTGAGGCCGAGCAGCCCCCAGACGACCCCCACCGTCCGCGGGGTGCGCGTCGCCGCCGTAGCTGTCTCGGGCACCTCAACCACCGGCCCGCAGGTCGAAGGTGCTGCCCGCGTCCTGCTCGTACGGCGCGCCCTGCCACTGCACGGAGTCCAGCACGCGGCTCGGGTCGTGCGCGACGAAGGCCCAGGAGCCGACGTACACGTTGTCGTGCCAGCGGTTGTGCTGCTTGCCGGTGATCGCCTCCGCCACCCGCTCGCCCTTGTACGGCGACCAGTCCGGGTAGGTGCCGTAGTTGGACAGCAGCCCCATGCGGTCGCACATCTTCGTGCAGTCGACGACCTTCTTGTCGAGGACGAAGCGGTTGCCGTGGATGTCCACCCGCTGCGTCTTCCAGCGGCAGTCGTCGAAGAGCGGGGCACGGGCGATGGCCGGCTGCGCGCACCGTCCGGCCTTCTTCACCAGCAGCGTGCAGTCGCCGGTCGAGGTGTTGGCCGGACTGTTGCAGAACCGGTCGGCGCCCTCCCACAGGGTGATGCCGTTCCAGTTGTTCTCCAGCAGGTTGCGGTACACCTCGATCTTGTCCGTACGGGCCTTCACCCGGGGCTCGCCGCCGGACTCGGACACGTACACCGTCGCGTACGGGAAGTCGTCACCGCGCTCGGCGGCCCCGCGGCCCTCCACCCAGTTGTTCTGCCGGATCGTGTTGTTCCGGATGACCGCGTTGTAGCTGATCTCGTAGATCAGCGCGGCTCCGTCGTTCTTCTCGATCACGTTGTCCTGGATGCGGAAGTCGTTGTTGTTGGTGTCCGCCCACAGCCCCGTGCCGCGGTTGTCGTGCACCCAGTTGTCGCGCACGTCGGCGCGGTCGACGGCCCAGAACTTGATCCCCCCGGTGCAGCCGCAGCCCTTCTGCCGCCGCTCCCAGTCACCGGTGTTGTTGCCGGTGATCTCGTTGCCCTCGACGACCAGGTCACGGATGGAGTCGCCGTCCTTGTACGCGTTCATGCCGTACTGCCCGTTGCCGCGCAGGCAGTTGCGGCGCACCTGCTGCCGGGCCCCGGCCATCAGCCCCGCACCGGAGTTGTGCTGAATCGTCGAGTCCTCGATCACCCAGCCGTCGGCCGACCCGTGGTTGACCACGCCCTCGTTCTGCGGCGCGACGAAACCCTGCACGGTCAGATGGCTCAGGGTGACGTCCGGGGCGTCGCCGCCGAACGCGTACTGGTTCTTCTTGCGGCCGTCGAGCACCGCGCCCGGCGCACCGAGATAGCGGTCCCCCTTCTTGGGGATGACCTGCGCGAACCGCTCCGGTGCGAGCCGGTGCGTGCCCGGCCGGAGCCAGAACGTGGTGTTCGGCGGGTGCGCCCGTGTCTTGTCGGCAAGGTCGTCGACCTTCGCCGGATCGACCGTCACCGCGCCCGCCGGCGCCTTCGCCGGTCCCGCGGCGGGCGCGGCGCAGACCCGGGCCGCCGGCCGCGCCCCGGACGCGGCGGGCGCGGCACTCGGCTTCGGCGCGGCGTCCGACGTACTCGTGCTCGTGCAGCCGGTCGCCGCCAGCAACGCCAGCGCCAGCGGTGCCACCGGCACCGCCCACTTCCGCCACTTGATCGTCACGCGTCCGCCCTCCTAACCGCGGAACCTGAGTACGGTGGTGAACTCCCCCGACAGCGCGGTGCCATCGGCGAAGCCGGTACCGATCAGCGTGGTGGAGGGTTCCTTGCGGCCGAAGCCGGGGGAGTACCAGCCCAGCGGCGGGTCGCTGCGGCCGCGGTGCGCACGCCACGCGAGCCCGGTCGGCAGGTCGAGCACCGCGGAGCGGCCCTCGCCGTCCCGGATCCAGGTGAGCCGGGCCCGGCTCCCCACCAGGTCCGCGGCGATCGCCGGACCGAGGTGGAACGCGAGCCGCACCGGCCCGCCGGGACCCCGCACCTCGTCGACCACCCGCAGCTCCTGGCTCGCGGCGGCCAGCTCCACCCGGCGGCGGTGCACGGACGGCCCGTACCCGTCGTGCTCGGCGCTCCAGCGTGCCGTCCCGCCGTCCCGGGCGTCGGCGCCCGCCACGGCCAGGACCCGGCTGCGGGCGTGCCGCGTCCACAGGAACGGGCCGCCGGCCACCGACTGGTCCCGGCCCTGGAGCTCCAGGGTGTTGTGGCCGAGCGTCGAGCGGAAGTACCGCCGCCACTCGGGCTGCCCGTGGTAGCAGTACGTCCCCGGGTCGGCCAGCACGTCGATCCCGTCGTGCCGGACCTCCAGCGACAGCGCGTCCGCGTGGGCGTGCGCGGCGATGGACAGGAAACCGTGCGGGCCGCCGTCGCAGCGGCACCAGATCCCGCCCGGTCCCCGCAGGACCGTCAGGCCCGCGTCGGCGAAGTGGTCGGGGCGGCGCGCCGGACGCGTCACGTTCCCGTTCCGCGCGTACGGCAGCAGCAGCGCGGCCAGCAGCGGGGTGCGCACATCGGTGCCGGTCACCTCCGGCCACCAGGGGAGCCGGCCGAACACGGCGTCCCCGGTGGCGAGGAGCGAGGCCCAGCGGTCGGTGCCCGCGCCGTCCACGACCAGGCCGTGCCCGTCGTCCCCGTCCCCCTGCCGCGGCGGGCGCAGCCGGTCGTCGACGACGGCCGCGAGCGCGTCCGTCATCCGCAGCAGCACCAGCCGGACCGTCGTCGGCACCGGCACCCGGGCGGCGTCCGCCTCGGCCAGCGCGGCGAGCCCCAGCTCCAGGACCAGGCCGTGGTACTCGCCGGCCTGCTCGCGGTTGAGGCCGGAGGGGAAGGTGTTGCTCCGCAGGTGGCGCTCCAGGGAACGCAGCGCGCCGGCCCGCCACCGGGCCGACTCGGGGAACCAGTCGAAGGCGCAGGCGGCGGCGAGCTGCCCGGCGGCCTCGGCGATGACGTGGTTGTTGGCCGACGAGCCCCGGCTGGGGAAGGCGGCGAGCCAGCGCTGGTGGTGCCAGATCTGCCGCACCGCCACTGGGTTGGACTCGAAGAGGGCGGCCGCCCCCGGCCAGCCGTCGAGCAGCCGGCGCACCCACACCCACGACAGCAGCCGGATGCCCAGCTCGATGCCGCTGACCCAGTGCACCCCGCGCAGCGGCGGATTGCCCGACCACCAGGACCGCAGGTGCGCGGCGACGCGCTCGGCGTACCGCTCGTCCCCGGTGACCGCGTACGCGGCGGCCAGCACCGTCAGGTACTGGTGCCTCGACGGCTCCCAGATCTGCTTGATGTCCCCGACCGCCTCCTCGTCCCGGTACGGCACGTCGAAGGCGTAGCCCGCGGGCGCCCGGCGCCCGGTCTTCGGGTCGTACCACCAGTCCGGGTCGCCCAGGTCGTCGCGCGGCACGCCGAAGAACTCGGCGTGCCCGGCCAGCAGCCGGTCCGCCTCGGCGACGAGCCGCTTCGCGGCGTCCGCGGGGACCGCGTCGAGCGTCCCGGCGGGCAGCAGCGCGGTGAAGCGGGCGCCGCTCACCTCCGGCTCCTGCGGCCGCACCGCACGCCAACGCCGTCTTCGGGCCGTGTCGACGGCCCGGCCGCCGACCTCCCGCGGCCCCATCCGGGACAGCCGCCGCAGGTACCAGCCCGGGCTTGTGGGCCGCTCGGTCATCGGGCGCCCGCCAGCGTCACCGGCGCCCCGGCCGCGAGGCCGCGCCGGACCGCGAGGGTGGCCGCGGTGGTCGCGACCAGCGACTCCAGCGGCACCGGCATCGGGCCGCCGGTCCGCACCGCCCGGACGAACGCGGCGAGTTCGGCGTTCTGGCCCTTGTCCCGGGCCTGCGGCAGCCGGGAGCCGACCACCCGCTTGCGGCGGCCGTCGTAGACGGCGGCACGGACGAAGTCGTCGAACCGCAGCACCTTGCCGTCCGCGACCAGGTCCAGCGTCTCCTTGGGGAAGCTGCCGGGTCCGGTGGTGACGTAGCTGAGGGTGGCGGTGGAGCCGTCCGGGTAGCCGAGGACGATCTGCAGGTCCTCGTCGCCCGCGGGCGCCGTCGCGTAGACGGAGACCGGGTCGGCCCCGAGCAGCCAGCTCGCCGTGTCGACGAAGTGCCCGCCCTCGCCCGCGAACCGGGAGCCCTCGGTGCCCTGCCGCAGGTACCAGCTGCCGTGCTGGAGCCGGCCCGCGTTGACGAGGTAGCGCAGGCTCGCCGGACCGCTCCGCGTGCCGAACTGCTGCTTCGCCTCGTTCAGCAGCGGTGCGAACCGGCGGTTGAAGCCCACCTGCAACCGGTCGTTGCCCGACTCCTCCACCGCCGCGACCACACCGGCCAGCTCCTCCTCGGTCAGGGCGAGGGGCTTCTCGACGAAGACCGCCTTGCCCGCGAGGAGCGCCTTGCGGGTCAGTTCGGCGTGGGAGCTGTGCCGGGTGACCACGAACATCGCGTCGACGGACGGGTCGCCCAGCACGGCGTCGAGGTCGGTGGTGGCCTCGGCGAAGCCGAACTTGCGCTGCGCGTTGGCCGCGGACAGCGCCGTCGTGGTGACCACCGTGGCCAGCTCGACGCCCTCGCGCCCCGCGAGGTGCGGCAGCAGCATCGATGTCGCGTAATTGCCCGCGCCGACGAACGCCAGCCGGACCGGCGACGCGGACGCGGCGGCCCGGGCAGCCGGCCGCCGCGGCGCGGGCACCGCCGGGACCGTGACGGCCGGGGCCGTCGCCCGCTCGCTCTCCGGCGGCTGCGCGGGGTAGCGGAACAGCACCGCCACCGCCTTCAACTCGCCTTCCTTGAGCCGCTGATACGTTTCTACGGCGTCGTCGAACTCCGCGACGTGCGACACGAGCGGCTCCACGTCGACGCGGCCCCGGGCGACCAGGTCGAGGAAGCAGGCCAGATTGCGGCGCTCGGTCCAGCGCACGTAGCCGATCGGATAGTCACGGCCCTCCAGCTCGTACTCCGGGTCGTAGCGCCCGGGACCGTAGGAGCGCGAGAAGCGGACGTCGAGCTCCTTCTCGTAGTACGCGTTCCACGGCAGGTCCAGACGGCACTTGCCGATGTCGACGACTCGGCCGCGGTCCCGGCTCAGCTCGGCCGCCAGCTCCACCGGCTGGTTGCTGCCGCCGCCCGCGGCCAGGTACGTCTGGTCCACGCCGTGCCCGTCGGTGAGCTCGGCGACCGCCGCCTTGACGGCCGTGGAGCCGGGGTCGCCGCAGGCCACGGCGCCCAGCCGCTCGGCGAGCTCGCAGCGCCCCGGATCGGGGTCGGCGCCCACGACGCGGACCCCGGAGGCGGTCAGCAGCTGCACCACCAGCTGGCCGATCAGCCCGAGGCCGATGACCAGCGCCACCTCGCCGAGCCGCGGGTCGCCCTGGCGGACCCCCTGCATCGCGATCGAGCCGACGGTCCCGAAGGCCGCGTGGCGCGGCGCGAGGCCGTCCGGCACCGGGGCGTAGAGGTTCGTCGGCACCCAGTTCAGCTCGGCGTGCAGCGCGTGCTCGTTGCCCGCGCAGGCCACGAGGTCGCCGACCTTCACGTCGTCGACACCCGCGCCGACCTGCTCGACCACACCGCACAGCGAGTACCCGAGCGGCGTGTACGAGTCGAGCTTGCCCATCACCTTGCGGTAGGTGGCGGGCACGCCGTTCGTGGCGACGCTCTGCATCACCTTCGCCACCTGGTCGGGCCGGGAGCGGGCCTTGCCCACCATCGACATGCCGGCCTCGGACACCTTCATGAGCTCGGTCCCGGTGGAGATCAGCGAGAAGGCGCTGCGCACCAGGACGCCGCCCGGCTTGCACCCCGGCGCCGGGACGTCGAGCAGCGCCAGTTCGCCGCTCTTGTAGTTCTGCACGACCTGCTTCACCCGAACTCCTCTTGTTTCCACACCGTCCGCGCGGTCCGCGCCGCCCGCGTCGTTCATGTCGTCTGTGTTGCCGGTGTTGTTGGCACTCTGCGCACCGTCCACCCCGTCAAGCCGCCCTGCCGCGGCCGGAGTCGGAGGTCGCGCCGCGGTACCAGTACTCCAGCGTCAGCACATGCCACAGATGCTTGGAGAAGTCCCGCTGCCCGGCGGCGTCCTCGGCGACCATCCGCGCCAGCGCGTCGCGGCGCAGGAACCCGGAGTCGACGAGCACGCCGTCGTGCACCACCTCGCGCACCAGCGGCGCCAGGTCCCGGCTCATCCAGGCCCGCAGCGGCGCGCTGAACAGGCCCTTGGGCCGGTACACGATCTCCCGCGGCAGGACCGAGGTGGCCGCCTCCTTGAGCGCGGCCTTGCCCTGCCGCCCGGCGATCTTCCGGTCGCCGGGCACCGCGAACGCCGCCTTCACCACCTCGACGTCCACGTACGGCACCCGCACCTCGGTCGACGCGGCCATGCTGGAGCGGTCCGTGTACGTGAGGTTCAGGCCCGGCAGGAACATCCGGGCGTCCGCCAGGCACATGCGGTTGACGAAGTCGTCCAGCTCGTTGTCGTGGTAGACGTCGGCGTGCTCGCTCAGCACGTCGTCGACCGTCCCCGCCAGATCAGGGTCGAGGAGCCCGAGCAGCTCGTCCTGGTCGTACATGGTGTAGCTGCGCCGGAACGCGGTCTCCTCCGGCAGGTCGGCGAAGGACAGGAACCGCTTCGCGAACCGCACCGAGCGGTACCCCCGGCGGCTCGTCGCCACCGGCAGCCGGTCCACCGCCCGGGTCAGGCCGCGGCGCACCGGCCGTGGAACCCGCTGGTAGCGCAGCGCGAGCGTGTTGGCCAGGTGCTTGCGGTACCCGGCGAACAGCTCGTCGGCGCCCATCCCGGAGAGCATCACCTTGACGCCGGCCTCCCGGGCGGCGGAGCAGATCAGGAACGTGTTGATCGCGGCCGGGTCGCCGATCGGCTCGTCCAGGTGCTCCGTCATCCGCGGCAGCAGGTCGAGCACGTCGGGAGCGATCTCGATCTCCCGCAGGTCCACGCCGAACCGCCGGGCCACCTGCCGCGCGTAGCGCAGGTCGTCGGGCATCGCCTCGAACCGCGCGTCCTCGGCACGGAACCCGATCGTGTACGCGGCGATCCCCGGCTGGTGACGCGCGGCCAGCGCGGTCAGCCAGCTGGAGTCGAGCCCCCCGGAGAGGAAGGTCGCCACGGGCACGTCGGAGAGCAGGTGGCGCCGGGTCGACTCCTCGACGACCGCCGCCAGGTCCGGCCGCTCCCCGGCGCGGGCCCGCTCCTGGCCCTCCGCGGCGACGGCCTTGAGGTCCCAGTACCGGCCGCGCTCCACCCGGCCGTCGGGGAAGCACCGCAGCCAGCTGCCCGGCGGCAGCTTCTCCGCCTCCCGGAACGCGCACCGCGAGTCCGGCACCCAGTAGTAGAGCAGCGAGGCCACCAGCGCCGCGGGGTCGACGTCGAGCGAGCCGCCGTTCACCGCGGCGAGCGCCTTCAGCTCGGAGGCGAACATCAGCCCCTCGCCGCGGCGCAGCAGGAACAGCGGCTTGATGCCCAACTGGTCGCGCACCAGCACGAGTTCGCCGGTCCGCTCGTCGAAGATCCCGAACGCGAACATGCCGCGCAGCCGGGGCAGGCAGTCCGTGCCCCAGCGCCGCCAGGCCTCCAGAAGCACCTCGGTGTCGGAGGTGCCCCGGAAGCGCACCCCGGCGGCGGCCAGCTCGGCGCGCAGCTCCGGCGCGTTGTACAGCTCGCCGTTGTACGTCAGGGCGAGGCCGTCCGAGACCATCGGCTGCGCGCCGGTCTCGGACAGGTCGATGATGGAGAGCCGGCGGTGCCCGAGGTGCACCTCACCGTCACCGAGCCGATGCCCGTACCGGCCCGACCCGTCCGGGCCCCGGTGGGCCAGGGTCTCGGTGAGCCGGTCGGTCACGGCCTTGCCGTCCGGCCACCGGTACGTGCCTGCGATGCCACACATGAACTACCGCGCCTCCTGCTCGTTGTCCCGGACCCGTGCGGCCCCGATCGGCTCCCGCTCCGGCCGCCACCGGCCCGTCCCGCCCGCCGGGGCGGTCCGCTCGCTGTGGCCCCGCAGCGCGATGTCCAGCCCGTCCCACAGCGTGCCGTCGGTCCGGTCGCGCGGATCGGGGTCGATCAGCACCACACCGACCACCGGGACGCGCTGGTCGGCGAGTTGCCGTGCCACGGTGTGCAGCCATGCGGCGCTGCCGTGCCCGGCGCGCACGACGAGCACGGTGCGTGCGCCGAGGTACCGCAGGTCGGTCCAGGCCGTCCCGGGCGCGACCGAGCCGACGCCGAGCCGCCGCTCCTGGGGGGAGCGGACCGCGCCGGGCTCACCGCTGACCACCTCGGGGTCGCCGGGGCGCTTGCGGCGCTCGGCGAGCTGCGGGCCCGGCAGGCCGTCGACGACGGTCACCGGACCGTCGGCCGAGAGCGCGCGGGCGACATCGAGGGCGAGCCCGGCCGCGGTGCGCGCACAGCCGAGTTCCAGCAGCGACAGCGGCTCCGCGGAGCCGCGCGCGGTGCGGGCCAGGGTCAGGGTGAGCCGCTCCCGCGCGGCCCGGGCCCGGCGCCGCCGCCACCACCGGCCCGGCCGGTGCGGCAGCTCCGCGACGACCGAGGCGCCCAGGTTCGACGCGATGTCCCGGCGCAGCACCGGACGGTCCGCCACCACCACGCCGACCGCGGCGAGCGCGAGACCGAGGACGAGACCGAGGACGAACCCGATCGCGGCGTCGGTCGCGGCGCTCCGCGGCAGCGAGTGCCGGAGCGCGCGCGGGGCGTCCACGATCTGGGTGCCGGCGATCAGCTGGGGCGTGCCGACCCGCGCCTCCTCGGAGCGCTGGTCGAAGTCGGCGATGCGCGAGGTGAGTTCGGCCCGGCGGGAGAAGAGGGTCTCGATGCTCGCCGCCGCGGCCGGGTCGCTCTGCGGGGAGCGGCCCCCGATCGCCTTGTTGACCTTGACGAGCTCGTCGGCCATCCGGTCGCGCTGGTCCAGCAGGGCCTTCGACTCGGCCTTCGCCGTCTCCCACATCCGCTGCACGTGGTCGGCGACGAACGCGTCGGCGAGCGCCCTGGCCCGGGCCACCGCCTGGGCGTTCGTGTCGGCGGTCACGTCGATCCGCAGCAGGTTGTTGGTCACGCCGGTGCCCCGGTAGTCCTGGAGGAAGTCCTCGGGGCGGTCCGAGGAGCCGAGGGTCTTCAGCGCCTTGCCCGCGATCCGGGTGGTGCCCAGCAGCTCGACATCGGTACGGATCAGCGTGCCGGTGTCGTTCGGCTGGTCCTCCTTGTGCGCGACCAGCACCGTGGTCACCGCGGTCGGCGCGGGCGGCAGCAGCAGCGCCACCGCCGCGCCCAGCACCAGGCCCAGCAGGGCCAGGCTGCCCCACAGCCGGCGCCGTCTGCGCACCGCCACCACGAGCGCCTGGAGGTCGAGGAGCGGCGAGGCCGCCGAGGTCCTGTCCGTCGTCGTCATGCCCGGCCTCCCCGCACGTCCTCGCCCACCGCGACCGCGGCCGGCGGGCGGCGCGGCGGCGGCGCGGCGGCGGTCTTCCCGCCGGCCCGCACCGGGTCGGCGACGACGACGCCGACGAGCTCGTGCCCCGCGTCCGCGCACGCCTCGGCGACCCCGGAGAGCTCTCCCGCGGACCAGGTGCCCGCGCTGAGCACGACCAGGACGCCGGACTCCACGTCGCGGTCGGGCACCATCGGCCGCTGCGCACTGACCTCCGTCACCCGCAGCGCGGGGTAGCCCCGCCCCGCGAAGGCGCCGGACGGATCGCTCGCGGCCTCGGCCACGAGCTGCCCCGCTGCCCGCAGCGCTGTCTCGTCACCTTCCGGGACGACCACCAACAGCCCGCGAGCGGTGGGCAGTTGCGTACGCAGGCGCACGCACACCCGGCGGTAACGCAGGCGCCGGCTGCCCTCGTCGCCACAGACCCGCGGGGTCGGCAGGTCCCACCGCGTGTCGACGCCGAGGAGCCGGCGGACCCGCGTGCGCGCGCCGTGCTCCTGGGGCCGGCGCGACGCCCGCTCCCCGGGGACGTCGACGGTGCCCAGCAGCTCCGAGCCCAGCGCCGCGGCGATCTCCTGACCGGTGCGCGGCCTGCGGTCGACCCGTGCCGCGGCGAGGTGGCCGACGATCGTGAGCAGCAGGAACACCAGCGCCCCGCCGGCGATGAGCTGCGTCCGCGTCGGCGGCGCCTCACCCGTCGGCCGGGCCGAGGGGCCCATCACGACCATGGTGGCCTTGTCGGTCGCCGGGTCGGCCTCCTCCAGCTTCTGCAGGGCCTCCTGCAACGCGGTACGGAGCTTCTCCAGCTCGGTCCGGGCCTGCACGCTCTCCACGGTCCGTCCCGGGTCCGCCGCGTCGGCCAGCTCCGAGATGCGCCGGTTGGTCTGCGCCACCTGTTTGCGCAGCGTCTGGGGCCCGGCGTCGGCCCCGGGGTCCGGGTCGTTGCCCGCGAGCCGGGCGGCGAAGTCGACGAACTGCTGCGCCATGCGGTCGGCGAGCTGTTGCGCCCGCGCCGGAGTGGCGGCCGTGCCCGAGATCTTGATGATGTTCCCGTCCGCCGGTTTGACGCTCACCTGCCCGCGCAGGTCGGTGCCGCTGACGCCGGACCAGTGCAGCGCGGCGGCCGTACGGTCGAGCACCTGCGAACTGGTCGCGATCTCCGCCTGGGTCAGCAGTTCGCGCTCCTCCCACTGCCCGGGCAACAGCACGGAGGCCGTGGTCGTGTAGCTCGGCGGGAACAGCAGCGAAGCACCGAACCCGACGAGTGCGCCCACCACGACGACGACGGCGAGCAGCCGCCGGCGCCGGCGCAGTATCCGCCCGACCGTGGCCAGGCGGATCGTGTCGTCACTCAACGCCGCTGCCTCTTCCCGGTCCTGTCGGACTTGCCCACCGGCACCGGCACCGGGACGCGGCCCCGGCAGGCGGCGGCGTACGCGGCCAGCAGCGACTCCTGCGAGTGACGCCAGGAGAGCCGCCCGCTGATCCGCTCCTGGCCGATCTTGCCCATCTCGGCCCGCTTCGCCGGGTCGTCGAGGAGCTCGGCGACGAGAGCGGCGAACGCGCCCTCGTCGTTGGCGGGCGCGTACACGGCCGCGTCACCGGCGGAGACCCGCGCCTCGCGCAGGTCGAACGAGACGATCGGCCGGCCCATCGCCATGTACTCCAGGACCTTGTTCATGGTCGACACGTCGTTGAGCGGGTTGCGCGGGTCGGGGGAGAGGCACACGTCCGCGGTGGAGAGATAGCGCACCAGCTCCGCGTCGGGTATGCGGCCGGTGAACTCCACCTGGTCGGCGAGGCCTAGCTCCGCTGCCAGCTCCACCATCGCGTCGTGGGCGTCACCGGAGCCGACGAACACCGCGTGCCAGTCGTCGCGCCCGAGGGTGTCGCGCAGCTCGGCGAGGGCCCGCAGGGCGTAGTCGACCCCGTCCTGGGGACCCATGACACCGAGGTAGCACAGCAGATGGGGCTTGCCGCGCTTCAGCTCCGCCTCGGCCGGCACCGGCCGGAAGCGGTCGGTGCCCGGCGCACTGCGTACCACGAAGACGTCCTCGGGCCGCTTGCCGCCGCGGCGCACCGCGACGTCCCGGTAGCTCTCGTTCGTGGCGAGCACGATGTCCGCGGCCCGGTAGGTCAGCCGCTCCAGCGCCCGCACCCCGCGGTAGAGCAGGTCCTCACCCCGGTCGAACCGGGACAGGTACAGCTCGGGCACCAGGTCGTGCTGGTCGAAGACGAACCGGGCGCCGCGCCGCTTGAGCCGCAGCGCGGGCAGGAACAGCAGGTCCGGCGGGTTGCAGGCGTGCACGACGTGGACCGGTCCGACCTTGCGGGCCAGCCGCGCCGTGTGCCACAGCGCCGATCCGTACTCGCGCAGATAGCCGGCCGGACCTCCGGTGGCCGCGCGCAGCGGGTAGCGGTGGATGCGCACCCCGTCGATCTCCGCCTCGGCCTCCGTGTCCCGCTTGCTGCCCTGCGGGCAGATGACGTGCACGTCCCAGCCCGCGTCCCGCAGCGTCGTGCACTCCTGCCACACGCGCCGGTCGAACGGCACCGACAGGTTCTCCACCAGGACCAGCGCGCGCCCGCCGGTCCCGTTCTCGTTCCTCACATCACCAGGCAAGGCCCACGTACCCCGGTTCGGTCCGGCGCGTCTCGGCGTCGGGAAGGCGGATGAGATCGATCAGCTCCGGGCCGTCGTGGCCGTGGGGCAGCGCCGTCAGGACGGCCGGGTCCTTGGTCCCGACCAGGCACACCTCGGCGTGGTCGAGCACCTCGTCGACCGAGTCCGCGAGCAGCTGCGCGAGGTGCGGCAGCCGGTTCTCGATGTACTCGCGGTTGGCGCCGAGCAGCCGGGACAGGCTCACGTTGGCGTCGTAGATCTTCAGGTCGTAGCCCTTGCCGAAGAGCCGCTCCGCCAGCTCCACCAGCGGGCTCTCGCGCAGGTCGTCGGTGCCGGGTTTGAAGGAGAGCCCGAACAGGCCCACCCGGCGTCTGCCCGAGCGCTCCACCAGCTCCACCGCCCGTTGCAGATGCGCGGAGTTGGAGGGCAGGACGTGGGAGAGGATCGGCACCGACACGTCGGCCCGCTGCGCCGCGTGGACCAGGCTGCGCAGGTCCTTGGGCAGGCAGGAGCCGCCGAAGGCGAAACCGGGGCGCAGATAGGCGGGGCTGATGTTCAGCTTGCGGTCGGCCAGGAAGACGTCGATCACCTGGTGCGAGTCGACGCCGAGCGCCCGGCACACCGCGCCCAGCTCGTTGGCGAAGCCGATCTTCAGGCCGTGGAACGCGTTGTCCGCGTACTTGATCGCCTCGGCCGTCGGCACCGGTACCCGGAACACCTCGCCGGGCAGCGTCTCGTACAGGGCCGCGACCACGTCGCCGCTGGCCGGGTCGAGTTCGCCGATGACGGTCTTGGGCGGGTCGAAGAAGTCCCGCACGCTCGTGCCCTCGCGCAGGAACTCCGGGTTGACCGCGACCCCGACGTCCGCGCCCGCCATCCCGCCGACGTGCTTCTCCAGGATCGGCACCAGCAGGTTCAGGCAGGTGCCCGGCAGCATGGTGCTGCGGAAGACCACCGTGTGCCGCCCGCCCCGCTCGGCGAGCACCGCGCCGATCTGCTCGGTGACGCGCTCCAGATAGGTGGTGCACAGACTGCCGTTGGCCTCCGACGGCGTGCCGACGCAGATCAGCGACACCTCGCTGCCCAGGACCGCCTCGCGGACGTCGGTGGTGGCGCGCAGCGCGCCGGTCTTCACGACGTCGGCGATGAGCTCGCCGATGCGCTCCTCGACCACCGGGGCCTTGCCGTCGTTGACCAGGTCGACCTTGACCTGGTTGACGTCCACCCCGATGACCTCGTGCCCCATGCCGGCCAGGCACGCGGCCGACACGCAGCCCACGTAGCCGAGCCCGAACACGCTGACTCTCATGACCCGTTCCTCCCCCCAGGCAGGCCCTCGCGGCCTGCGGTCCCCGCGCCGGCGGGCCGGTCGGCCCGCCGTCCCCCGCGCATCAGTACGCCCCCTGCCCGTAGACCACCGCACGCAGTGTCTTCCACAAGATCACCGTGTCCAGGGCGAGCGACCAGTCCTCCACGTACCGCAGGTCGAGGCGGACGGCCTCGTCCCACGGCAGGTCGCTGCGGCCGCTGATCTGCCACAGGCCGGTCAGGCCGGGCTTGACCAGGAGCCGGCGCCGGATGTCCGGGCCGTAGGCGGCGGACTCCTCCGGCAGCGGAGGTCTCGGGCCGACGAGCGACATCGACCCGGTCAACACGTTGAACAATTGCGGGAGTTCGTCGATCGAGTAGCGGCGCAGCACCGACCCCACCCGGGTCACCCGCGGGTCGCGGCGGAGCTTGAAGAGCAGGCCCGCGCCCTCGTTCACGTCGGCCAGGTCGGCGCGGGCCCGGTGGGCCCCGGTGACCATGGTGCGGAACTTGTAGATGGTGAACTCGTGGCCGTCCTTGCCGACCCGGCGCTGGCTGTACAGCGCCCCGCCGCGGCTGTCGAGCATCACGAGCACCGCGACGGCGACCATGAGCGGCGCGAAGAACAGCAGCAGGAACGCCGCCCCCAGCCGGTCGACGATCCCCTTGACGGCCCGGCGGCCCCCGGTGAACGTCGGCATGCTGACCCGCAGCAGCGGTATCCCGAGCACCGCGTCGACGTGCAGCCGTGGCCCGGCGACCTCCATCAGGACGGGCGCCACGACCATCTCGGCGTCGCTGCCCTCCAGGTTCCACGCCAGCCGCTGCAGCGACTCCGGCGACCAGTGCGGGTCCGGCGTGACCGCGACGACCCGGTAGCCGTCGCGGCGGACGTGGCTGGCGACGTCCGCCAGCGGTCCGACCACGGGCACGCCGTCCAGGTGGTCACCGTCGACCCCCAGGCCGTCCGTGGTGCACACCGCGTCCACCCGCCAGCCCAGGTGCGGGAACTTGCGGGCCCGGGATATCAGGTCGCGCACGGTGTCCACGCTCCCGGCGGCGAGCACCGGCCGCAGGCACTGGCCCTCCTTGCGCTGCTTGTGCAGCCGCAGCCGCAGCAGGTACCGCGCGGTCATGGTGGTGAGGGCGATCGCCGGGATCGCGACGAAGATCCAGAGCTTGATGTTGCGCGAGGTCAGGGCTATCCCGCCGAGCGCCAGCACCACCGCCGCGGTGAACAGCGAGCGGCCCAGCCGGCGGAACTCCTCGGCGCCCTGGCCCAGTACGGCAGGCGCCCACGACCGGCTCACCGCGAGGGCCGCCAGCACCAGAAGCTCGGTGCCGAAGGCGAGGATGGTCCATTTCTCGTGCCAGTTGGCCGCGTCCCGGGCCCCGAAGAAGGTGCCGATCGAGGTCACCACGACGGCGGTGGTCACCGTGTCGCTGATGATGACGGTGCGGCGGTACCGCTGTTCCCAGTCGCTCGCCGGCCGGCTGATGGCGCCGGCCGTCAGACCCCCGCGCGCCGACGAAAACGGGTCGACTAATTCCCCCTGCTGCACAGGACCCCCCCAGGTCTCAGTGGTCGCACGGGAGGCCCCGCCCCCCGTGTCGCGCTGTGCTCCCCCCTCGGGAGATCCCCACTCCCGAGTCGCGCCGCCCTCCCCTTCGGGGACCTCGTCCCCCGGGCCGGACCCACCCGGCTCCTACGGCGCTGTGCGAACAGCCCTCTGGCGGCGCCGAGTTCGTCGGGCCGGCCGGTCATGCCTGCTCCGCGGACTCCTGTCGCCACCCCGGGCGCTCCCCGCACCCGTGGCCCGTCAGGGCCCGGCCATCGATCACCCCCACGGCCGGCGCGGAGAGGCGCGAAACTGGCTCTCCCCGGGCGCCGGACCTGTACGCCGATAGTGGTCGCTCCGGCCCCGAACGGCTGAAGCACGGTCAATCTAGACCATCGACCCCCGGTTGCAGAGAGGGATGTGTGCAATTTGTGCTCAACATTTGAAGCACTGCCCGTCGAGCCCCCGGGACACCTCCGGGCGGTACCCGGTGCCACCCCGTGTGACCTGCGGGGACGGTGGTCTCTGGGGCCCCTGGGGCGCCGATCGAATAGGCGTTCCAGCGGGGGCGGAGGGGGCGCATCCGATTTCCGGGTGCGCCCCCTGTGCGGACGGTGCTCCCGCGTACTCCGCCCGCGTCGGCCCGGCGCTCCGCGGCACCGCACTGCCCGCAACTCGCCTGTTGCGTACGGAATTTGAGCCGAGCCATCGATATTTTGCGCTCATCTATCTTGAATCCCTCGCAATGGGCCTCCAGGGTTGTCATGCACCCGCCCCCCACCGAAGGCGAGGAACCCCCATGCCCCTGTCCCGCCGCACCCTCCTCAGATCCGCCCTCGCGAGCGGCGCCGTCGCCGCCGCCGGCCTCCCCCTGGCGGGCCCCGCGGCCGCCGCCTCGCCCCCGGGCGACGTCGTCGGCCGCGTCACCGTCGGCTACCAGGGCTGGTTCGCCTGCCGGGGCGACGCGGCCCCCATCGACGGCTGGTGGCACTGGAGCGGCGACTGGAGCCGGCCGCCCGCGCCGTCCAACAACGCGCTGCGCAGCTGGCCCGACATGCGCGACTACACCAGCGGCTACCGCACGGCGTACGCGAACCTCGGCAATGGCTCGCCCGCCACCCTGTTCTCCTCGTACGACCAGCAGACCGTCGACACCCACCTGCGGTGGCTGCGGGAGAACGCCATCGACACCGTCGCACTCCAGCGCTTCAACCCCAACAGCTCCGAAGGCCCCACCCGCGACGCCATGGCCGCGAAGGTGCGCAGCGCGGCCGAGCGGTACGGCCGGAAGTTCTACCTCATGTACGACGCCACCGGCTGGGCGAACATGCGCACCGAACTGCCCGCCGACTGGACGCAGAAGATGCGCGCCCACACCGCGTCCCCCGCCTACGCCGTCCAGAACGGCAAGCCGGTCGTCGGTATTTGGGGCTTCGGCTTCAACGAGCCCAACAAGGCGTGGCCGGCCGCCGACTGCCTGGAGGTCGTCAACTGGTTCAAGGCGCAGGGCTGTTACGTGATGGGCGGGGTGCCCACCCACTGGCGCACCGGCAAGGAGGACTCCCGGCCCGGCTACCTCGACGTCTACCAGGCCTTCGACATGCTCTCGCCGTGGATGGTGGGCCGCATCGGCACCGTGGCGGACACCGACCGCTTCCACACCGACGTCAACGCCCCCGACCAGGCCCACTGCGACGCCCACGGCATCGACTACCAGCCCTGCGTGCTGCCCGGCGACGTCCAGTCACGCCAGCGCGCCCACGGCGACTTCATGTGGCGCCAGTTCTACAACATGGTCCGGCTGGGCGCCCAGGGCATCTACATCTCCATGTTCGACGAGTACAACGAGGGCAACCAGATCGCCAAGACGGCCGAGAGCGCCGCCTACGTCCCCACGGACTCCGGGTTCCTCGGCCTGGACGAGGACGGCACCGCCTGCTCCGCCGACTACTACCTGCGCCTCACCGGCGACGGCGGCCGGATGCTGAAGGGCGAACTGCCCCTCACCCCGGTGCGCCCGACGCCCCCGATGCCCGGCGGGACCACACCGCCCCCCGGCGACCTCGCCCTGCACCGGCCGGCCACCTCCTCCGGCCACACCCAGCTCTACGCCCCGGGCAACGCGGTGGACGGCGACGCCAGAACGTACTGGGAGAGCACCAACAACGCCTTCCCGCAGTGGTTCCAGGTCGACCTCGGCGCCACGACGACGGTCCGCCGCCTCGTGCTCTGGCTGCCCCCGGACCCCGCCTGGGCCCGGCGCACCCAGACCCTGTCCGTGCTCGGCAGCACCGACGGCGGCGACTTCACCACGCTGCTCGCCGCCGCGGGCCACACCTTCGACCCGGCGACGGGCAACACCGTGACCCTGACCGTGCCGACCGCCGCCGTGCGCTTCCTGCGTCTGCGCTTCACCGCCAACACCGGCTGGCCCGCCGCCCAGTTGTCCGCGGTGGAGGTCCGCTCCGACGCGTGAGCGGCGCCGGCGCCCACGGTCACCGGTAGGAGGCGACGACCAGCTCGGCGCGTATGGTCTTGCCCCGCTCGCCGGTCTCGACGGTGACCGTGTGCGCCAGGTTGTTCACCATCATCCAGCCGAACCCCCCGGGCACGGCGGGATCGTTCGGCCGCAGCAGTGGCTCCTGGGGGCTGGGGTCGCTGACCTCCACCAGCAGGGCGCCGTCGTGGACGCGGGCGCTGAACCGCGTCACGCCCCCGCCGTGCCGCAGCGCGTTCGAGGCGAGCTCGCTCGCGATCAGCAGCGCGTCCTCGCGCATGCGCTGCGCCTGGCCGGTGGTGAGCTCCGCGTCCAGCGCGCTCAGCGCCCTGCTCGTGTCGGTCCGAGCCTGCGAGCACGTGAAGTGCTCCGTGTCGGATGCTTCCTGAGCACCCACAGGGCCTCCTCCAGTGTGGCCGCGCGCCGGTGCGATCCGGACCGCCGCGCGGACCCCTCGTCCGAAATTGTCTCAGGAGCGCGGTAGCTGCGTGGTCGTGTCCAGGTAGAACGCGTCGATGCTCTGCACGGCGCGCTCGAAGTCGTCGAGGTTGACCGGCTTGGTGACATAGGCGTTGGCGTACTGCCGGTACGCGCCCGTCACGTCGTCCGGCGCCGCCGAGGTGGTCAGGACGACGACCGGGATGGTGCGCAGCTCCTCGTCGTTCTTGAGGACGGCCAGCAGCTCCCGGCCGTTCATCCGCGGCATGTTGAGGTCCAGGACGATCAGGTCCGGGCGCGTGGAGTCCGGGTCGCGCAGGTACTCCAGAGCCGCGAGGCCGTCCTCGACCTGGGTCAGGTTCCGGGCGCCGCGTGCGCTCAGGGCGTCCTGGACGAGCATCGCGTCGGCGAGGTCGTCCTCGACGAGCAGGACGTCATAGGGACGGGTCGTGGTCATCACATGAGCTCCGGGGCGGGTTCGGTTCGGCTGGGGCGTGGGTGGGGTGGGAGATCAGATCGGGCCAGCGGTTCCTGGCCCCCTGCCGGGTGATGTTGATTGCCCGGCCGAGTTGGGGGTAACCGGCTCCTGCCGCGACCGCCTCCTGGGCCGCCTCGTACTCCAGGCGATCCAGGGCGCTTCGCAGCTGCCACATCACGTACAGGCGGGTCAGCGCCTGCGACTGGGCGGTGCCCCGGCCGTCGGCGGGCCGGGGGCCGAGGGTGCGCGGGGTGAGCCGGCGGACCAGGGCGTCGAGCGCGTCGACGGTCAGCTCGACGATCTCCTCCTCGGTCACGCGTAGGGAGAAATGCTTGCCAGGCATGCCGTCCACCTTAGGGAAACCGCCCACCGGTCGACAACATGACTTGTCGGATTGCGGTTACAGTATGCACGCCGCGCTGAAGGTAAGGCGGCCCTGACTCATCTCCCGAGGAGCGCTGCGGCATGGCGACCGACGTCAAGAACCGACGTCCCCGGACCTCGCGTGCGACTTGGACGACGCAACGCTGGCTGCGCGTGAGCGCCTCGCTGGCCCTCGTCCTGCTCGCCGTCCTCGGCGGGCTGGGGCTCTGGGCCCTGAACCGGACGTCCGGCCTCACCGACGAGCTGGTCGACGTCCGAAGCCCCGCCCTGGCCACGTCCGTGCGCCTGGAGGCGGCCCTGGTCAACCAGGAGACCGGCATCCGCGGCTACGGCCTCACCGGCGAGCGCAGCTTCCTCTCGCCGTACCAGGAGGGCCTGACCGACCAGCGCGCCGCCGTCACCGAGCTGCGGCGGCTGCTCAAGGACGACACCAAGGGGCAGGCCGACCTCGCCACCGTCCTGGACACGGCGGACCGCTGGCAGCGCACGTACGCACAGCCGATCGCGGACGCCCCCGCCGGATCCCCAGCGATGACCTCGGCGCAGCGGGCCGGCCAGGGCAAGGACACCTTCGACACGCTGCGCAAGGCGATGGCCGTGCAGCAGGACCACCAGCGCGCCGCCCGCCAGGGCGCCCTGGACGACCTGCGCGGCGCGGCGCGGCTGCGCGACTCCATCCTCGTCAGCATCGCGGTCGTCATCCTGCTGCTCACTATCCTGATCTTCGAGGGGCTGCGGCGGGGCGTCACCGCGCCCCTGGCCAAGCTGGGCGCCGACGCCCGCGCGGTCTCCGGCGGCGCCTTCGAGCATCCCGTCGTCGCCACCGGCCCGGCGGACCTGCGCCGGCTCGGCGCCGACATGGAAGCCATGCGCCGCCGCCTGCTGGACGAACTGGCGTTCGCCGAGGAGGCCGGCCACCGGCTCGACGAACAGGCCGCGGAGCTGCGCCGCTCCAACTCCGAACTGGAGCAGTTCGCCTACGTCGCCTCGCACGACCTGCAAGAACCCCTGCGCAAGGTCTCCAGCTTCACCCAGCTCCTGCAGCGCCGCTACGCGGGCCAGCTCGACGAACGGGCCGACCAGTACATCGGGTTCGCGGTGGACGGCGCCAACCGCATGCAGAAGCTCATCAACGACCTGCTGGAGTTCTCGCGCGTGGGCCGCGTCCACAACGACCACCGCGAGGTCGACCTGGACGCGGTCGTCGAGCAGACGCTCGACGCGCTGAGCGTCTCCATCGAGGAGTCCAAGGCCCGGATCGTCCGCGATCCGCTGCCCACCGTCAGCGGGGACGCCACCCAGCTCGGCATCCTGTGGCAGAACCTGATCGCCAACGCCGTGAAGTTCCGCCACGCGGACCGGGCGCCCGAGATCAGGATCGAGGCGGCCCGCGACGGCGAGCTGTGGCGCTTCGCGGTCAGTGACAACGGCATCGGCATCGCCGCCGAGTTCGCCGAGAAGGTGTTCGTCATCTTCCAGCGTCTGCACACCAAGGACGCCTATCCAGGAAGCGGCATCGGCCTCGCCATGTGCAAGAAGATCACCGAGTTCCACGGCGGCACCATCAGCATCGACCCGGACCACGCGCCGGGCACCCGCATCGTCTTCACCCTCGCGGCCGCCGAGCCCGTACGGCAGCCGGACAGCGCCGAGAGCGCGGCCGCGTGATGACCGGGTTCGGACCCGAGCGGCAGCTCCGGATCATCCTCGTCGAGGACGACGACGGCGACGCCCTCCTCGTGGAGGAGCTGCTGATCGACACCGGGCTGCCGCACGAGCTGATCCGGTGCAGCAGCCTGGCCGGGGTCCGCGCCGAGGCGACGGTGCACGCCGCGGACTGCATCCTGCTCGACCTGCACCTGCCCGACACCAGCGGCATCGGCGCGGTCGCCGCGGTCCGGCAGATCGCCCCCGACGCGGCCATCATCGTCCTGACCGGCCTCGCGGAATCGAAGGCCGGCGGCGAAGCGGTGGCCGCCGGCGCCCAGGACTACCTCGTCAAGGGCCAGGTCGCCCCCGATCTGCTGCACCGCGCCGTGCGCTACGCCGTCCACCGCAAGCAGGCCGAGCGGGCCAGCGCCGACATCCGCGCCGACCGGCTGCGCGCCGAGGAGAACGCCCGCCTCGAACGCGGCCTGCTGCCCCAGCCGATGATCGCCGCCTCCAGCATCCGCGCCGTCAGCCGCTATCTGCCCGGCCGCGAGCGGGCCTTACTGGGCGGTGACTTCCTCGACGTGGTGCAGACCCCCGACGGGCAACTGCACGCCATCGTCGGCGACGTGAGCGGGCACGGCCCCGACGCCGCCGCGCTCGGCGTCTGCCTGCGCATCGCCTGGCGTTCGCTCACCCTCGGCGGCCACCGCGCCGAGGAGCTGCTGCTGCTCCTGGAGCGGATGCTGGTCGCCGAACGCACCCAGAGCGACCTGTTCGCGACGGTCACGCTGGCGTGCCTCGATCCGGCGCAGGGCCGCGCGACCCTCTACCTCGCGGGCCACCACGCGCCGCTGCTCACGACGCCGGAGCGGACCTACGAGGTGCCCGCCCAGCACGGCATCGCGCTGGGGATCGCGCCGGGCCTCGCGAACTGGCACGCGAGCGAACTCGTCCTGCCGGACCGCGGAGCACTGGTGATCTACACCGACGGCCTGGTCGAGGGGCACGAGGGGAAAGAGCCGCAGCGGCTCGGCGTCGAGGGGCTCATCCGCCTGATGGACCGCATCCCCGCGGACGACACCGACCAGTACCTCGACGAACTGATCACCCAGGTCCGGGAACTCAACGCGGACCGGCACACCGACGACCTCGCCATCCTCCGCCTGGAATGGGACGGTTCGGGCAGGCTGGCCGGTCTGGTGCCCGCGCAGGCGGCGGGGGAGTCGCCGTCACCGCAGTTCGGACGGCGCGGCTGAGAGCCGCGCCGTCCGAGCGGTCCCGGCTGACCTCCGGGCAGAAAGAAAGCGGGGCCCCACGGAGAGTCGATCTCCGCGGAGCCCCGGTCCGGCACGGTGCGTCGGTCGCCGCCCGCACGCCGTGCCTAGAAATAGTGTTTGCGACCGCCGACGGCACGCCCGGTGGCTCCGAGGATCCACAGGATGGCGCCGACCAGGATGAGAATTCCGCCTATCGTGGTCAGCAGTGACATGCCCACCAGCAGGCCAATGATCAGCAGAATCAGCCCAATGACAATCATCATGAATCCGTTCGTTCGGGTACGACAGCTACCGGTCTTTTGCTCTTGTGTGGTGCTCCATCCGTGTGCCCCGCTCTTCACCACGCATGCACATCGAATGTGCGCGTGACCTTGTCGTGACCGCCCACCGGCTCGGAGTTCCCGTGTCGCGCCCCGACGCGGGGGGTAGTCAGCAGTCGGTTCCTGGGAAAGGCGCGGCTTTTCTGAGGGCGGAGGGGGAGAATGGACGACTTCGACCGCATTTTCGATCCGCATTACTCGGCGGTGGATCTGTTCACCGACCGCCAGGCGGAGCACACCGCCTTCACCGAGGCGCTGTCGCACCACACGAGGCGGGTCCGCGGCGGCACGGCCGTACTCGGCAGGACCGAGCGCGAGAACGTGATGGTCTTCTACGGCATCGGCGGGATCGGGAAGACGGCGCTCTCCACACGGCTGGAGCGGTGGGCCCTGGGGGAACTGCCCGAGGGCGGCGGCTGGGGCCGGCCGCCCGCCCAGGACACGGCGGTCAGGACGGTCCGGCTCGACTTCCACGGCAGCGCCGCCGTCAACGCGACGGACATCGTCCTGCGGCTGCGGGCCGAGGTCGCCGACCTCGGGAACAAGTTCCCCGCCTTCGACCTGGGCCTCGCCGCCTGGTGGTCGTTCGCCTCGCCGGGGGCCCCGCTGCCCGAGCTGCGTGACGCGCGCGGCTTCGACGTGCGCGCGCAGATCACCGACACCCTGAACGACATCCTGAGTGACGCCGGCGCCCGGCTGGGCGTCGGCCCCCTGACCGTACGGACCGGCATGCGGGTGGTCGACGCGATCCGCTCCCGGCGGCTACGGGACCGCACGCTGCGCGACTGCGCGCCGCTGGCCGCCGTGATCGACCAGGCGCGGCTCAATCCGACGCAGTACGTCGCCGGCACCCTGGCCGGGCTGCTCGCGTGGGACCTCGAACGGCTGCCGTGCGCGAAACGCCCGCTGTTGGTGGCGTTCGCGGACGCCGTCGAGTACGTCCAGGGCGGCGACCACACCCAGGAACGGGTGCTGAACCGGATCGTCCACCTGAGCCCGGGCGTCCTGTGGGTCGTCACGTCCCGCTCCACCCTGGACTGGGCGTCGACGGCCGCGCAGGCCGGCCTGTCCGCGAAGGGCCCGCACGTCTGGCCGGGGCTCCGCCTCGACGTGCGCGAGTCGCAGCAGCACCTCGTCGGCGACCTGTCCGACACGGACGTCGTGCGCTATCTGACGGCCGCCTCCGGCGCGGCGGGCAACCCCGTGCTCGGCCAGGACGCGATCGAGCGCATCCGGCGGGCCGCCCACGGCCTTCCCCTCTACCTCGACCTGTCCCTCTCCATGGCGAGGCAGTCCGGCGACGGCGACGTGCCGGGCACCACCTTCGGACAGCCGCTGCCGCACCTCGTCACCCGGATCTTCGCCGACCTGCCCGATCAGGAACGTGAGGTGGCGCGCGCCGCGGCCCTCGTGCCCCGCTTCGACCCGGAGCTGGTGTCCCGGGCGACCGGCGTCCTCGACGGCAGCGCGCGAAGGTTCTGCACCCGCTCCCTCGTCACCGCGGACACCCACCCGCTCTTTCCCTACCGGCTGCACGACGCCGTGCGCGCCGGGATCGCCGACGAATCGCTGACCCTCCCGGGAGCCTGGTCCGCGGCCGACCGCGCCACCTGCGCCGCGGCCCTCGTGGAGGTGCTGCGCTCCCGCCACGCCGACGAGGCCACCAGTGTCGAACGGCGCCTGGAGACACTGGAGTTGGCCGTGGGGCTGTGCCGGGCCCATGACCTGCGGGCCCCGTGGCTCCTCGACGCCATCACCGAACTGCCCGGGATGGGCCGGATCACCGACCGGCTGACCCCACCCGTGACCGGCACCTGGGCCGACCTGATGTGCGGCTTCCTCGAGGCCTGGCGGGACCGGAGCCTGCGCCGACGGATCGACTACCTGCGTGCGTTCACCGCATCGCCGCTGCCGGACGACATCCGCCGCACCGCGCTGCTCTGGCTCGCCCTGAGCCACCGGACCGCCGGCGAGGCCGAACCGGCCCTGCGCATTCTCCGGCGCCTGTCCGCCGAGACACCCGACTCCGAACGGCTGCGCTTCCAGGTCGCCAGGACACTGCGCACCCTCGGCCGCTACGAGGACCTCGACCGGTACCTGGAGACTCCCGGCCTGAGCGACGTGACGGCACGGGAGCGGCTGCGCAGCGATCTGGCGTACGACCGGGGTGCCGTCGCCGCATCCCTGGCGGGGCCCCGGCGGCGCGCCGCACACCTGCGCGCGACCGGCAGGCACAGCACCGCGCTGGAGAACGAGGTGACTCTGCTGTGGCGCTCGGCACTTCTGCGGCGGGCCACGGCGAACGAGTGCGGCGCCTTGATCCAGGAGGCGGAGCGGTACGCGTCCTGGCTCGACCTGCGCACCGCTCTGGCGGCCAAGGCGCTCTACCTCGCGGGGGACCCCGACGCGTTCCGGCGCGTCGCCGCGGAGACCGCCGCCGTGCTCGAGGTGTCCGGCGGGTCCCCGGGGTGGCGGGAGTGGGCGGCTGCCCTCGTCCACGGCTTGCGGGTGGGCGACCGGGGGCTCTGCGAAGAGACGTATGCCGCGTGGGCCTCGACGGGCCGTCGTCGCACCCCGGCCTACTTCGTCGTGGACCGTCTGTGCGTGTACGCCGGCTATCCGCCCCTCTGCGCGCTCCCCGCGGATGCCGGGACCGACGGCCGCGGGAGCGCCGGGCGATGGCGTGCCGTCATCCGGACACTTGTGGAGGAGGGCTGAAGCAGGCCGCCACGGCCGACTCGTACACCCGCTGCGCGAGAGCGAAGTACGCCTCGCTCTGACTGCTGAACCGCTCCAGGCACACACCGCTGTTGACCTCGATGACGGACAACTCCCCGCCGCAGTCGACGATGTCCACGGACCCGAAGCGCAGCCCCAGGGCGACCATGGCCTGCCGCGCCACGTCGGTCAGGCGCCCGCACAGGTGCGGCTCGTCGAGAACGAGTGCGGACGTCCCGTGCTTCAGATTGTGCCGCCACTCGAAACGCTCGTCCCACGGACGGACGGAGGGGTCCGGCGCGGGCCGGTCGAGATGCTTCTCGAAGACGAGGAGGGGCTGAGCGTGGAGGACGACGACGCGGTACTCGTGGCGGACGGGAACCCAGGGACACACCGCGAGGGCCCGGTGCGCAGGTTCCAGGAGTTTGAGGGCGTCCAGCAGGCGGGCGCGCGTGTCGGCCCGGATGACGTCGCGTCCGCCGCTCCCGCTCAGCGGCTTGACGACGACCGGAAGCGGGAGCGGGCGCGCCGCGTCCGCCACGGACTCGTAGTGGTGGAGCCGGAGCAGGGCGTGCGGGACGTTCGGCACGCCGTCGTGCGTCAGCAGGACCGAGGTCGCCACCTTGTCGTCGGCCGCGAGCGCTGAAGCCGCGTCATTGACAGGGAAGTTGTAGCCCACCACGTGGCACCGCCGATGGCTCGCGCGCAGCTCCGCCACCCAGCCGTCCGACTTCCAGCGGAGCGCCACGTCATTGCGGGCCGCGGCGCGTTCCAGCTGCGTGACGAAGTTGCGCCGGTAGGAGTCGTTCTCGGGGTCCACGCGGGTCCTTCCGTCGGCGGGTGCCTGGAGGCGAGCGGTCCGGTTTGCGGTCATTTCTGCGGGCGCGCCTCAGTGTGGCAGGGGCCGGTCCGCAGGGGAGGGCGAATGGCGATGTGGGCGCGGTAGGGCGGCCATGACCGCAGCGAAACCTTTCGACAAGGTGCAGCATCGCATGGCTGATTAGCGCCATCCCGAAACGTTTCGAGAACTCAGTTCGACCTGACGGTAATTGCCCGACGCGCAGTACTAAAAGTTTCGAAGAAAAATCAGAAACTCATCCCGTGGGAGGTGTTGACGATCCACCGTCAAAACCTCAATCATCCCTCCCTGGGGCCGGGCGGATACGGGTCCACCCGTCCGCTCGGCCCGCCCCGCCCCGCGCTCCCGTCCGCTGTTCACGATGCCGAACCTGGAGGCACCCCCATGGGCTCGTACGCCCCTCCCAGATCCGTCGTCCGCCGAAAGGCACATGGCCTGCTGCTGGTGCTGATCGCCGGTCTCCTCGGCGCGGTCACCGTGCTCGTCGCGCCGCCCGGCGCGCACGCCGCCGCGAGCACGCTCGGCGCCGCCGCCGCGCAGAGCGGCCGCTACTTCGGCACCGCCATCGCCTCCGGCAAGCTGGGCGACTCGGCGTACACGTCGATCGCCGGCCGTGAGTTCACCATGGTGACGGCCGAGAACGAGATGAAGATCGACGCCACCGAACCACAGCGCGGCCAGTTCAGCTTCAGCGCCGGCGACCGCGTCTACAACTGGGCGGTCCAGAACGGCAAGCAGGTGCGCGGCCACACCCTGGCCTGGCACTCGCAGCAGCCCGGCTGGATGCAGAGCCTGAGCGGCAGCACCCTGCGCCAGGCGATGATCGACCACATCAACGGCGTGATGGGCCACTACAAGGGCAAGATCGCCCAGTGGGACGTCGTGAACGAGGCCTTCGACGACGGCGGTTCGGGAGCCCGGCGCGACTCCAACCTGCAGCGCACCGGCAACGACTGGATCGAGGTCGCCTTCCGCACCGCGCGCGCCGCCGACCCGGCCGCCAAGCTCTGCTACAACGACTACAACATCGAGAACTGGACCTGGGCCAAGACCCAGGCCGTGTACGCGATGGTCCGGGACTTCAAGCAGCGGGGCGTGCCGATCGACTGCGTCGGGTTCCAGTCGCACTTCAACAGCGGCAGCGCCTACAACGGCAACTTCCGTACCACCTTGCAGAGTTTCGCCGCGCTCGGCGTTGACGTGGCCCTCACCGAACTCGACATCCAGGGCGCCTCGGGCACGACTTACGCCAACGTCACGAACGACTGCCTGGCCGTCTCCCGCTGCCTCGGCATCACCGTCTGGGGCGTGCGCGACACCGACTCCTGGCGCTCGGGAGACACGCCCCTGCTCTTCAACGGCGACGGCAGCAAGAAGCCCGCCTACACCTCGGTGCTCAACGCCCTCAACGGCGGCGGCTCCACCACGCCCCCTGCGGACGCCGGGGCGCTCAAGGGCGTCGGCTCCGGCCGCTGCCTGGAGGTCTCCGGCGCCGGCACCGCCGACGGCACGCCGCTCCAGCTGTGGGACTGCTCCGGCGGCACCAACCAGCAGTGGACGTACACCACTGCCGGTGAGTTCCGGGTCTACGGCAACAAGTGCCTGGACGCCGGCGGCACCGGCAACGGCACCAGGATCCAGATCTACTCCTGCTGGGGCGGCGACAACCAGAAGTGGCGCCTCAACACCGACGGTTCCGTCGTCGGCGTCCAGTCCGGCCTCTGCCTCGCCACCGCCGCGAACGGCGCCTCCAACGGCACCCAGATCCAGCTCGCCACCTGCACCAACGCAACCAGCCAGCGCTGGACCCGCACCTGAGCCACCTGCCCACCCGAAGCGCCCCTGCCACGGAACCGCGGCGGGGGCGCTTCCGCTCGCCACCCCGCGGGTCTACTCGACGGGCTCGGACACCCCCCGGGGGCTTCTCGGCCCCGCCAATCCGCGTCTGTGTTCAGCCCCTTGACGCCGCTGGTGCAGACCTTTACGTTCACCGCACGCAGAGTTCATAAGTGAACCCAGCCTTCAGATACATGAACGTCGCCTCGTCGTCTCAGCCTGGAGGAACCCCCCATGAAGAGCACCCGCAGCACGCAGACCCCACAGAGCGCGCAGGGCCCCCGGGGCCCGAAGTCCGCGAAGCGCACCCGTGCGCTCTCCACCGCCACACTCGCCGGCATCGTCGCCGCCCTCACCCTGATCGGCGGACCGAGCGCGAGCGCGGCCGACCCCGGCAAGGCGCCCGGTGGCAACTTCGATCTGTCCGTGTGGCAGTTGCAGGAACCCGTCGGGTCGCCCGGCTCGCCGACCACCATCCCCTCGTCCCGCCTCCAGGGCGCGAACGGCTTCCAGGACGCGTACTTCTACACCGACACCCGTGACGGCGCGATGACCTTCTGGGCGCCGGAGAAGGGCGTCACCACCCCCAACTCGAACTACGCCCGGTCCGAGTTGCGGGAGATGAACCGCAGCGGCAGCGCCGCCAACTGGTCGCTCAGCGGCAGCCACAAGCTGAACGCCACCCTGCGCGTCGTCTCCGTCACCTCGAACGTGTGCGTGGGCCAGATCCACCTCGGCACCGGCGGCAGCTCCACCAAGCCCCTGGTCGAGCTCTACTACCGGTCCAGCGGCGACATCGTGGTGGGCACCGAGAACTCGCCCGCGGGCGGGCAGACGACGCACACGGTCGGGCACGTGGCGGTCGGCAAGACGTGGAGCTACACCATCGCCGTCTCCGGCGGCGACACGCTCGACGTGACCGTCAACGGCAGCACCACGCACTACCCCATACCGTCGTCGTTCTTCCCGTACAAGCAGTACTTCAAGGCGGGTTCCTACAACCAGTCCTCCTCCAGCAGCACCACCAAGGGCGCACGCGTCGCCTTCTACGGGCTCAACGTCGCGCACAGCTGACCCCCGCGGGCCTGACTCGCGCGCCCCCGCCATACGACGACGCGGTGCCGCCGCTCCCGCGGCGCGCGCCGCGTCGTCCGCGTCGCGGCCCGTCCCCGGCGACCGCATAATGCGGCCACGCAGGACCACTGGGAAAGGAACGCGCCGTGACCTCTCGCCTCAACCCGTACATCAGCTTCGACGGTGACGCCCGTCAGGCCTTGGAGTTCTACCAGGACGCGCTCGGCGGGGAGTTGGCGCTGAACACGTTCGGGGAGGCGGGCGCGCCGGGTGCCGAGCAGGTGGCCGACCAGATCATGCACGGCATGCTGGAGACCCCCGCCGGGTTCACCCTGATGGCCGCCGACACGCCGCCCGGCATGGAGTACAAGCCCGGCGACAACATCTCGGTCAGCCTGAGCGGCGACGACGACGCGGAACTGCGCGGCTACTGGGAGAAGCTCTCCGCCGGCGGAACCGTCGCCGTACCCCTGGCCAAGCAGATGTGGGGCGACGTCTTCGGCATGTGCACCGACCGCTTCGGCATCACCTGGATGGTGAACATCACCGGGCAGTGAGGGCGCGTCCGGGCAGCCGCCGCGGCAGCGCCCGGCCGCGCCCCCGCCGCCTCACGTCACCCGCGGCCTGAGCAGGGTGATCCTCGAAGCGCCCTGCTCAGTGACGTACAGCGTGCCTTTGGCGGTGTCCTCCGTGACGTCCAGCGGCTGCTGGAACCCGGTGAAGCCGGTGATGCCCGTCGTCGGCGCCGACAGCTTGCCCTGCGCGTCGACGCCGAACACCTCGATGTCCTGGCCGCTGCTGTAGCGGACCACGAGGAGCCTGCCGCGCAGCGCGCCCCCGAAGGCGCTGCCCCGGTACTCGACGACCCCGTCCGCGGAGGCGTGCAGGCCGGCGTCGTACATGCCGGCCGCGTCCAGGTTGCGGTCGGGCAGGGTGGCCACCGGGTAGCCGGCGACCTCGAAGGGGGTGACGCCCGCCGTGGGGTTGCCGCCGGCGAGCACCCATTCGCAGCGCGCCGGGTTCGGATGTCCGTAGTAGCGGTCCTTCTTGACGTCGAAGACGTAGTCGGTCTCGGCCACCGGGTTGGACGTGATCCCGGGCACGGCCGGCCCCGCGTAGGCCCCGGCCGTCGCCGCGTCGATCCGGCGGGAGCAGGCGGCGGGCAGCGGGGCGGGCGTCGCGGGCGTGTTGCCCCCGGCGGCGGAGCCGTTGGTCGGGGTGTAGAGGTGGCCGTTGCTGTGCCACACCAGGTCGTAGGCGTTGCGGACGCCGGTCGCGTAGAGGGTCAGCGGCGCGCCGGCCGCGTAGGGGTCGTACGTGCCCGGGCTCTCGGTGCGCACGTCGACGGCGCCGGTCGCCGGGAGCCGGGCCGGGTCGAGCCGCAGCACGGCGGCGCTGAGCAGGTGCTCGGGACGGTTGCCCCAGGTCGGATCGGCCGCGCCCATCGCGTTGTTGGCGCCCTGCGTCACGTACAGCGCGCCGTCCGGGCCGAAGGCGAGCGAGTTGGTCTCGTGGTCCTTCACCGAGCGGGGCAGATGGCTGATCACCTCGGTGTACGTGGCGAGGCCCGGCCCGCTCAGCTTGGCGATGCTGCTGGACCAGTCCGGCTCGCTGGGGGTGCCGCCGGCGTACCTGGTGTTGGAGGTGATCCACAGGACCGGGTCGGCCGCCGTGGACGCCGGGTCGAACGCCATCCCGATGACCGAGCGGTCGGGCGCCCCCGGCAGGCCACGGGCCGTCGCGTTCGTGCGGACCGTCGAGATCGTCTCCGCCGCGCCCAGGGTGCCGTCGGCGGCGATGGCGTACCGCATGATGTACCCGTCGAGCGTGGACGCGTACAGCTTCCCGTCGGGTCCTTTGAGCACCGAGGCGAAGCTTCTGCCCGTCGCCGACGTGGCCACCTTGTCGAAGGCGATCGTGCCGCTCCCGCCGCCCGCTCCGGTGGTGAACACCGAGCTCCAGGGCGTGAAGGCCCGCCCGTCCAGGTCCCGGGCGCCGCTGGTGACGGCGAAGCGGTAGCGGGTGTTCGCCTTGAGGCCGGTGGTCGGCGACAGGTTGATGACGTCGCCGCCACCGCTGGTGAGCACGTGGGCGGGGACGGCCGCCCCGGTCGCCGACTCCGTGAGGGTGACCGTGCCGGAGGTGAGGGTCGCCGCGTCGACGCCCGGGCCCACCAGGCGCAGGTCCGCCACGACACTGCCGGTCGGTGCCGCACCGGTCGCCGTGTTCGCCGGGGTCACCGTCCGCACCTCGGGGTGCGCCGCCGCGTCCGCGAGCGGGGCGACGGTCACGTACGCGAGCTTCGTGTTGCTCCCGCCGAGCGGACTGATCGTCAACCGGCCGTCCGTCACGGTCGGTTGGACCGTGCTGGTGCGGTAGCGGGACGCGGCGGTGGGGACGAAGCCGTCGACCGCGTTCTGGTTCTCGACCTGGAGCGCGTGGGTGCTGTCCACACTCGTGGCGTCGCCGACGGCGACCGTCACCGTGTAGGTGCCGTTCGGTACGGCGATCTCCCACCGGCCCGGCGTCTTCACCCCGGCCGACGACGCGGGCAACTGCATGTGCACGAAGGTGGCGAGGAGCCGGTCCGGCTCGGCGGTGCCCCGGTCCCGGCCGTTGCCGGTCAGGTCGAGCGGGGTGCTGTCCGCCGACCCCACCCAGCCGTAACTGAGACCGGTGCCCTGACCAGGGCCGGTACGGGCCCCGTAAGCCTGCCCGTAGTCAAGCGAGTAGCCGCTCACCGGCACCGTGGTCGCGGTACCGAAGTCGATCTTCGCCGCGAAGGAGGTGTCCGCGTGGGCCGGGCCGGGGGCCACCAGCCAGGCCCCGATGACGGACACGGCGAGCAGAAAGCGCGCCGCGCGGGGTGCCGGCCCGCTGCGTGCGGGGCCGCGTCTTCGGAAGCGTAAGACGGTCATGGTCTTCTCCTGTCGGGACCTGTCGGGAGAGGAGCGCGCGCCCCGGGCGTGCCGCGGCGTGCTGCCTGACGTGCCGTGATTCGGTCGAGAGGGGACACAGCGGCCTGCCGCCTCCCGGGCGGGAGTGGCTGCCGGGTCCTCCGTGTGCCGGTGCCGGAGGAGCCCGCTACCGCGTCCGGGGCTTTGTCGTGCCCATGGTTGCCCCGGGGGCAGCGGTCCAAGCGGCGGTCGCGTCGCACCCGCCCCCGACGGATGGGCCGCCTCCCGCGGCGACCCCCTCGACCTGCCGGGCTGCGGGGAACCCCCGCCTCCGCCGGGCCAGGTGGAGCGCGATGGGCACGACATCTGCGGACACAGCTCCTACTGACGGGGTATCAGGGCAGCTGCGCCCGCGCGCCGTCGCGTACTACGGCGTCCGGTCCCAGACCGTTCCACACCCTGACCCCGCCCCGAGCGCCGCAGGAACAGGGGAGGGGCTGGATCGCGCGGCACCGAGGCGCGCACGACGGCCGATCGGTTTGCGGACGCCCTTTACACCGTCGCGCCCGATGGGCATGGTCATGCCCTCATCGGCGCGGACGCGCACCTCCGGGGGGACCTCATGCTGACTCGCCTGTTCAGGCCTGTTCCGTACGGCCGGCTCAGATCCACCGGGCTCATCGCCCTGGCGCTCGCCGCCGTCGTCGCCGCGCTGCTGCCGCTGACCGGCGGCGGCCAAGCCACCGCGGCCATCGGCGCCGGCCCCGGCGGAGCCCCGGATCCGCGCCACCCCATGGCGGCGCCGCACGAGCCCGTGGTGCCGGCCGACGCCGTGGAGCCCTCCGCGCCCGTCCTGCCCCGGGACGGCTGGACCGCGACCGCGAGCGACGAGGAGACGGCGGCCGAGAACGGACGCGCCGCCAACGTGCTCGACGGCAGCACCGCCACCATCTGGCACAGCAAATGGAGCGGCACCGCCGCGCCCCTGCCCCACACCCTCACCGTCGACATGCACCGCACGGCGGTCGTCTCCGCCCTCGTGTACCAGCCGCGCACCACCAACGCCAACGGCCGGGTGGGGTCCTACGCCATCCACCTGAGCGCCGACGGGACCACCTGGGGCGCCGCCGTCGCCTCCGGCACCCTCGGCGACGACGCCACGGCCAAGACCCTGAGCTTCGCGGCGCAGGGCGCCCGCTACGTGCGGCTCACCGCGACCAGCGAGGCCGGCGGCCGCGGCCCCTGGTCGGCCGCCGCCGAGATCAACCTCCTGGGCGACCCCGGCTCGCCCGCCTCCGTGGTCGACCTGGCGCGCACGGGCTGGACCGCGACGGCCAGCGACCAGGAGACCGCGGCGTCGTCGGGCGTCGCCGCCAACGTCCTCGACGGCGACCCGGACACCCTGTGGCACAGCCGGTACTCCGGCACCGCCCTGCCCCTGCCGCACAGCATCACCATCGACATGAAGAGCGCCCGCGCGGTCTCGGCCCTCACGTACCAGCCCCGCAGGTCCGGCGGCAACGGCCGGATCGGCGCCTACACCGTCACGACCAGCACGGACGGCACCACATACGGGACGCCCGTCGCCACCGGCACCTGGAAGGACGACGACACCGTCAAGGGAGCCACCTTCTCCCGCACCGTCACCGCCCGGTACGTACGGCTGACGGCCACCACCGAGGCGGGCCGGCGCGGGCCCTGGTCCTCGGCGGCGGAGATCCGCCTCAGCGCCCCCGCGAACCCGGCGACCGCCGGTTCCTGGGGCCGGGTCACCGGCTTCCCCCTGGTGCCCGTGGCCACCGCCCTGCTGCCCGGCAACAAGCTGCTGGCCTGGTCCGCGTACGGCGTCGACCGCTTCGGCGGGAGCAACGGCTACACCCAGACCGCGATCATGGACCTCGGCACCGGCGCCGTCACGCAGCGGCGCGTCGACAACACCCGGCACGACATGTTCTGCCCCGGCATCGCGGTCCTGGGGGACGGCCGGGTCCTGGTCACCGGCGGCAGCAACGCCGAACGGGCCAGCCTCTACGACCCCGCCACCGACACCTGGTCCGCCACGAGCGACATGAACATCGCCCGCGGCTACCAGGCCATGACCCTGCTCTCCACCGGCGACGCCTTCGTCCTCGGCGGGTCCTGGAGCGGCGGCCGGGGCGGCAAGGACGGCGAGGTCTGGTCGGTGGCGACCGGCACCTGGCGCACCCTGCCCGGCGTACCGGTCACCACCACCATGACCGCCGACCCGGCGGGCCCCTACCGCGCCGACAACCACCAATGGCTGCACGCCACTTCGGGCGGCCGGGTCCTGCAACTGGGACCCAGCAAGCAGATGAACTGGATCTCCACACAGGGCGACGGCTCGGTCACCGCCGCCGGGACGCGCGCCGACAGCGCGGACGCCATGAACGGCAACGCCGTCGCCTACGACATCGGCAAACTGCTCACGCTGGGCGGCGCGAGCGCCTACGAGAACACGACGGCCACCCGGCGCGCGTACACCGTCGACCTGAACGGCGGCGGCACGCCGGTCGCCGCGCGCACCGGCGACATGGACTTCGCCCGCTCCTTCAGCAACAGCGTGGTCATGCCGGACGGCAAGGTCGCCGTGTTCGGCGGGCAGTCCTACCCGGTCCCGTTCAGCGACGCGACCTCCTCGCTCACCCCGGAGATCTGGGACCCGGCGACGGGCCGGTTCACCCGCATGGCGAGTATGGCCGTGCCGCGCAACTACCACAGCGTGGCGAACCTGCTGCCTGACGGTCGCATCTTCTCCGGCGGCGGCGGCCTGTGCGGCGACTGCGCCACCAACCACGCGGACGGCGCCGTCTTCACCCCGCCCTACCTCCTCGACGCCGACGGCACCGAACGCACCCGCCCGGCCCTCACCGGAACCGTCCCCGCGCGCGTCGCCCACGGCGCGACCGTCCCCGTGACCACGGACTCCGAGGTCACCTCGTTCGCCCTGGTGCGCGCGGGCGCGGCCACCCACTCCACGGACAACGACCAGCGCCGCGTCCCCCTGACCTTCACCCGCACGGGCCCGGCCTCCTACACCCTCGACATCCCCACCGACCCGGGCGTGGCGCTGCCCGGTACCTATCTGCTCTTCGCGCTGGACGCGGCAGGCGTGCCGAGCAAGGCGCGGATGGTGCGGGTGGGGTGAGGGCGAGGCGCCGGACTCCCACGCGTACGGGAGTCCGGTGCGGGTCCCTCAGGCCAGCGCCGCGCTCAGCGCGTCCTGGAGGAGGAAGGCCGCGAGCGCGGCGAACGTGGCCCCGGCGACCGCGTTCACCGCGGCGGCCGTGCGGCGGCCCCGCAGCAGCCCCTGGCCCAGGCGGCCCGCGCAGAGGCCGATGGCGCTGTCCCAGAGGAGGCCCGTCATCAGGAAGATCAGGCCGAGGGTGAGCAGTTGCAGCCAGAGCGGGCCGTGGCCCGGGCTGGTGAAACGGGGGAGGAACGCGGCGAAGAAGAGGACCGTCTTCGGGTTGAGCAGGTTGGTCAGGACCGCCCGGCGCAGGACCTGACGCCCCGGCGGCGTCCCGGGCGCCGGCGCGGGGGCCGCCCGGGCCGAACGGATCGTGGTCACGGCCAGCCGGGCGAGGTAGAGGCCCCCGGCCAGTTCCACCAGCAGCAACAGTGTGGGAGTGGAGCCGAGCAGGACGGCAAGGCCGAGCGCGGCGGCGGTCACGTGCACGGCCATGCCAAGCGCCATGCCGCCGGCGGAGACCAGTCCGGCCCGCGGGCCGCGCTCCAGGGCCACGGCCACGATGTACGCGGCATCGGGCCCGGGAGCGACGGTGATGACGGCGACCGCTGCCAGATAGGCCGGCAGGAGAGCGAGGTCCAACACGACAGCCTCCGGAGCCCGTGGGGGACGTAACGCATATAAGCTCGTTAGTACGTTACCGAGGTGGAGGCGCCCTGGCAACGCATAGGTGGGCGTTAACGCGTTACGCTGGACTCATGGCGATCACGGTCACGGACATCCCGCTGGAGACGCTGACGCGGCTGGTCAACGGCTGGGGCACCCTGCCGCGCCAGGAAGACGGCCGGGGCGGCGACCCGCACCTGCCCGCCTCCGGCATCGCCGCGGAGTTGGCGCTGCCCCCGCGCGTGAGCGCCGCACTGACCGCGGACGTGCTCGCCGACGCCGCGGACACGCTGCACGCGGTCTTCTCCGCGCCGGACGCCGAGGCGGGCGCACGGGTGCTGACGCGCCTGCTGTCCGGCACCGGCGTCCGGCCCGTCGTGGACGTCGACGCCACCGGAACGCTCCGCGCGGCCTGGAGCGTCGACGACGAACGCGACGCTCCGCTCGCGGCGGCGGCGATCACCTTGCGCCAGTACGTCGCCGCGCACGGGTTCGCCCGCATCGGGATCTGCACGGGGGGCCGCTGCGCCGACGTCTACGTGGACCAGTCGCCGGGCGGACGGCGCCGCTTCTGCTCGGTGACCTGCCAGAACCGGGCCCGGGTGGCGGCGTTCCGCAGTCGCCGCGCGGCGGCGTCCGGCGGGGCGCGGCCGGTGCCGGAGGCCCAGCCGGGAGTGGGGGAGTGAGGGGGTTGGGGGACGCGCGCGAACCCGGCCGCCGTAAATGCCTCGACAGCCGCCGTCATGATCGGGGACGCTTCGCGCGATGACCAGACTCAATGACACACCGCCCGCGTGGGACGAGCGCTCCCAGCTCACCACGTTCCTCGACTACGCCCGGGACACGGCCCGCGCCAAATGCCAGGGGGTCTCCGAGGAGAACGCCCGCAAGGCGCTCCTGCCGCACTCGCCCCTGATGACGATGAGCGGACTGATCAACCACCTCCGCTGGGTCGAGTACCACTGGTTCCAGGTGATCTTCCTCGGCGAGGAGGATCACGGCCCGTGGACGGACGAGGACCCCGACCGCGAGATGCGGATCGCCGTCGACTTCCCGCTCGCGCAGCTGCTCGACGAGTACGCCGAACACAGCGCTCGCTACCGCGAGTTGGTCGCGGGGAGAAGTCTGGACGAGCGGTCCGTGGGAACCGTCCGCGGCGGTCTCCACGTCGACCTGCGCTGGATCCTGCTCCACCTCACCGAGGAAACGGCCCGCCACAACGGCCACTTGGACATTCTGCGCGAGATGCTCGACGGGGCGACGGGGAGCTAGGGCGGCCCGCGCCGGATTCCGGCGCGGGCCGAGCCACTCCTGGTGCAGGCGAGTCCAGGGGGCGATGACGAATGTCCATGGCAATTCGCGCTCACGTCACCAGAAGATAACGGGTCTGGCCCAAAGTCCCTGTGAACTCGACGGCGTCGCACCCCGCGACGCCCCTTCACGCCCCCGCACGCCCGCACCCGTCGCATCCGTCCGCGCCCATCTGTGCCCCGTCCCCGGAGGAACCGCATGTCGCGTCACACGCCCGGCATCTCCCGCCGCTCGCTCCTCATCGGCACCGCCACCGTCTCCGCCGCTGTCGCCCTGACCGCCGTCCCGGCAGCCGCGTCCGCCGCGCCCGGCACAGCCCCCGCCTCCACCGCGTCCGCTGCCGCGAAGACCCCCAAGGTCCTCGTCATCGGGCTCGACGGCACCCTGCTCAGCCGAGTCAAGGACGCCGACGCGCCCCGCCTGAAGGCGCTGATGGCGGCCGGCCTGACCGCGCCCAGCTCCCTCTACGCGGACCCGCTCGCCCCCACCCTGTCCGGCCCCGGCTGGTCGACGCTCCTCACCGGGGTCTGGCCCGACAAGCACAACGTGAAGGACAACAACTTCACCGGCCACAAGTTCGCCCAGTACCCGGACTTCCTGACCCGCGTCGAGACGGCGAAGCCGAACCTGTCGACGTACGCCGTCTCCTCCTGGGCGCCGCTCACCGACACCGTGTTCTCCGCGAAGGTCGACACCCGCGTCTCCACGCCGGGCGCCGAGTACGACACCGGCACCACGAGCCGCGCGGTGGCGCAGCTGCGGACGGCGAACCCCGACGCGGTCTTCGTCCAGCTCGACAACGTCGACCACGCGGGGCACTCCTACGGGGCCGCCAGCCAGCAGTACCTCGACGCCATCCACGGCGTCGACGGCCAGGTCGGCCAGCTGGTCGACGCCCTCAAGTCCCGTACCACGTACGGAGCCGAGGACTGGCTGATCCTGGTGACGGCCGACCACGGGCACACCGACCCGGGCGGCCACGGCGGCTCCACGTGGCAGGAGCGGCAGACGTTCATGATCGCGGTCGGTGCCACGGCGGCGGCCGGCTCCACCCGCCACGACGTCAAGATGCCCGACATCGCGGCCAGCGCCCTCGCCCACCTCGGTGTCGCCATCGATCCGGCCTGGGGACTGGACGGCCGCCCGATCCAGCAGCCGAGCCCCGACGACTTCGACAGCCTGCGCGCCAGGCTCACCGGGCCCGTCGACGAGACGGGCATCGGCGCGGGCGTCATCGGCTTCACGCACACCCCGCCGAGCGGCTGGTCCGTCGACAACTCCGCGATGGGCACCGGCGGCGTGAGCGAGTGGCGCGGCTGGACCTTCACCACGGACGAGTTCTGGACCAAGGCCGAACGCGGCCAGCAGCGCGAGTCCAACATCCGTGCCCGGAACGTCTTCGCGGTCGCCGACGGCGACGAATGGTCCGACAAGAGCGTCTCGGGCACCTTCGACTCCACGCTCGTCAGCCCCGACTTCCCCGTCACCGGCGGACGCCGGGCCACCCTCACGTACGCCACCTTCTACCGGCAGGAGGCACCGCAGCGCGGCGAGGTGCTCGTCTCCTACGACGGCGGGACCCCGGTGACGGTCAAGACCTACACGGCGGACACCTCGTCCCGCGTCGAGAACCTCACCCTCCAGGTGCCCGCCGGGGTGAGCCGGGCGAAGGTCCGCTTCCGCTACACCGGGGGCAACAACTGGTACTGGACGGTCGACGGGGTCAGGATCAGCCAGAGCTGAGCGGGCCGGACCGAGCGGGCCGGGGCGCCGGGCGTCGCCGTACGGGCGCCGCTCAGCGCCTCGTCTCGTACCGGGTCAGGACCACCCCGCCGGGAAAGGTCCGCGTCTCCACCAGGTTCAGGTTCACCCAGTCGTCAAGACCCGTGAAGAACGGCGTGCCGCCGCCCACCAGAACCGGGTGGGCGGCGATCTGGTACTCGTCGATCAGCCCGGCCCGCATGGCCGCCCCGGCGAGCGTGGCGCCGCCGATGCTCAGGGGGCCGCCGTCCCCGGCCTTGAGCCGGGTGATCTCGGCGAGCGCGTCGCCGGTGACCAGCCGGGCGTTCCAGTCGACCTTGTCGATCGTCGAGGAGAACACCACCTTCGGCGTCTCCCGCCAGTTCCGCGCGAACGCGATCTCCGCGGCGGTGGCGCCCGGCTGCTGGTCGCCGGTCGGCCAGTACGAACTCATCGTCTCCCAGAGCTTGCGCCCGTACAGCGTCAGGCCGCTCGCCTGCTCGTGCTCCAGCCACCACTGGAACAGCTCGTCACTCGGCGGCCCGCTCCAGCCGATGTCGTCACCGGGCGCGGCGATGTAGCCGTCCAGGGTCAGGTTCATCCCGTAGATCAGTTTCCGCATGGCGCAGCCTCTCGGTCCGTGGGTGCCATCAACAGCTTGGCACCGCTTGCGCTGTGTCGAGCTTCGTATACACCGCAGGCACCCACGTGCCGCCCTCTATCCGGTACCAGGTGGTGGAACGAGGATCCGGCACCGTCGTCGGTCCACGCCACGCGCGCGGGGATGCCGCTCCTCGCACTGGGCGGGAGCGAACCGGGCGAGACCGAGGGGAAGTCGACGGCGAACGTGGCCGTAGCGGATTCCCCCGTCGCGTTGTCCTTGATTCGCATCTTGTATGTGCCATTGGGAAGCGAGTTGAGGCAATTCCACTTGCTGTTGACGGTGCCGTTCTCGTTCACCGTTCCGACAGTGCCGTCCAGAGGATACGGCTTGCCGTCGGGATAAGAGACGCTCACTGTGTACGGCTGCCCTGGGGTGAAGCCGCCCGATATCACGCTCAGGGGGGAGTTCATCGTCTCCTCCGTGCAGTTGCCCCTGACGGAGATATGCGGTTTCTTCGCGGACTCCGAGGAACGAGACGTCTCGGACGGGGAATGCGTTGGTGACGCGGACGGGTGAGGGCCGTTGTTCTTGTCGTCCTCGGCATCCCCGCCCCGGAACAGGGCCACGATCGACACGATCAGAGAGGCGATGGTGACGACGAGGAGAATCGCGCTGATGCGGTCGGCACGATTCCACGGTGTCCAGGCCCCTGGGTCAAATGTCACGGATGACTTGAGCTGCCACTGGCCGTACCATCGCAGTCCCGCCGTGGCCGCCAGTGAGAACGTGGCGAGCGCGGCCACGAGGGTGCGGTGAGACGGCCAGGCGAACCAGAGGGAAACGGCGGCCAGTACCTCGACGAGCAGCGCCCAGGGCGAAGACCTGGCTACCAGCGAGGAGAACCGGGCATGGCGCGCCTCTGTCACGTCTCCCAGCAGATTGCCGACGTCTGCTGTGAGGCCGGCCGGGAAATGACCGTCACCGGTCGCAGACCATCTGACCCCGCTCTTGTCGAGGACGAAGTCGGCGCTTTTGTCTCCCTCGCTGACGTCGATGCGCAGATTGTCCGTGGCGCCTGGCTTGCGTGCCGCGTTCCATGCGACCGCGAGGGACGACTGCGTGTAGGTGTTTCCGCGCCGGACGATGGTGAATTCCCGCTGGGCCGTCGGCGAGAAAGACGACGTGATCGAGTCCGCGATGGCCTCGGCGTCACTCTTCTTGATCCTGCAGCCGTGGGACAGACGCCCAGGAACGGTTTGGGGCATGTGTAGGTGCCTCTCGCTTCAGGCGCCGCGCGTTGATCGCCGAGCGCGGCTGCACGGACCGCAGACGCAGGTTAGCCGCGAAGCTGGGCGTGGGGCTCTCTCTTTCGCCGCATCGCACCCGATCTGTGATCCATGAGTGCATGGCGCGGCGGGCCACCCCGAGGTGACCCGCCGCGCCCCGAGACCGAGGCCCTACTGCGACACGCGCACGTAGTCGACCAGCATCTTCTGCGGGAAGACGGTCGAGGCGTCGGGGGCGCCCGGCCAGTCACCGCCCACCGCGTTGTTGAGGATCATGTAGAAGGGGTGGTCGTAGACCCAGGGCCCCTTCGTGGTCTCCAGGGTGGAGCGCGCGACGGTGAAGAAGGCGTTGCCGTCGACCGAGAACGTCATGTGGCTGGAGTCCCAGTCCAGCGCGTAGGTGTGGAAGGCGGACGAGAAGTCGCTGCCGGCGATCTGGTACGGCGAGCCGTAGCCGCCCGCGCCGTTGTAGGCGGGGGCGTGGAGCGTCGAGTAGACCGTGTCGGGGACCTTGCCGATGTGCTCCATGATGTCGATCTCGCCGCTGGCGGGCCACGGCGTGCCGGTCTTGAAGTTCGAGCCGAGGAGCCAGAAGGCGGGCCACAGCCCCTGGGTGCCGGTCACCTTGATCCGCGACTCGACGTGCCCGTACGTGAAGTTGAAGTGGTCGGAGGTGTTGATGCGGCCGGAGGTGTACTGGCAGGTCGTCGAGCCCGACAGCGGGTCCCGCGGGCAACTGGACCCGGGTGTGACCTCCTTGCGGGCCTCGATGACGAGGTTGCCCGCGCCGTCCATCGTGGTGTTCCTGCCGTTCGTGTAGTACTCCAGCTCACCGTTGACGCCCGGTCCGGTGTCCTGGGTCCACTTCGACGAGTCCGGGGTGGTGCCGGTCGCGGTGTTGAACTCGTCCTGGAACACCGTGCGTTGCGGGTTGCCGGGGTTCGGCGGGTCGGCGGGCGGGGCGGTCGGGGCGCCGCCGGTGCCGAAGACGTCGAAGGTCCACAGGGAGTAGCCGTACGCGGTGCCGCGCGCCGTTCCGTACATGCGCACGTAGCGGCCGGTGCCGTTCACGTCGAGGGTCTGCTTGAAGCCCTTGCTGGTGGTGGTCGAGTAGACGTCGGTCCAGTTCGTGTTGTCGGAGGACACCTGGATCTTGTACGCGCTCGCGTAGGCCGGGTCCCATTGGAGGACGACCTGGGTGACGTGTGCGCTCGCGCCGAGGTCGACGGTGATCCACTGGGGATCGCTCCAGCCGCTGCCCGCGGCGGTGGCCCAGCGGGTCGCCGGGTCGTGATCGACCGCCTTGGCCGGGGTGCAGCCGCCGCACTGCGCGTCGTCCTGCTGACTGGAGGCGGTGGCGGGCTTCTTGTAGGAGAGCAGGACGGCGTTCCCGTTGTCCGGCGGTGTCGTCCCGGTGGTGAAGACCTGGAACTCCCACAGCGAGTAGCCGTACTGCGTGGCGCGGGCGGTCCCGTACATGCGCACGTAGCGGCCGGAGCCGGTCAGGGTGAGGAGCTCGGTCGCGCCCGCGCCGGCCGAGGTCTGGTAGACGGTGGTCCAGGTGGTGCCGTTGTCCGAGACCTGGATCTGGTACGCCTTGCCGTAGGCGGACTCCCAGCTGAGCTGGACGCCGCAGATGCTCTGCTTCGTACCGAGGTCGACCTGGAGCCACTGCGGGTCGGACGCGGCGCTCGACCAGCGGGTGGCGTTGTTGCCGTCGACGGCGGCCGATGGCGGGGTGCCGCCGTTCTCGGTGGAGGAGGCGGTGGCGGTCTTGTTCAGCGCGGCGTTGGTGGTCGAGCAGCCGGTGCCGCCGCCGCCCGCGGTGCCGTACACCTGGAACTCCCACAGCGAGTAGCCGTACTGCGTGGCGCGGGCGGTCCCGTACAGGCGCACGTAGCGGCCGGTGCCGTTGACGGTCAGGGTCTGGGTGCCGCCGGTGGCCGTGGTCGTGGAGTAGATGTCCGTCCACGTGGTGCCGTCGGCCGATGTCTGGATCTTGTACGTCTTCGCGTAGGCGGCTTCCCAGTTGAGGACGATCTGGCCGACGGTGGCGGTGGCGCCGAGGTCGACCTGGAGCCATTGCGGGTCGGACGCCCCGCTGGACCAGCGGGTTCCGTTGTCGCCGTCGACCGCCGCGGACGCGGGCGTACCGGCGTTCTCGGTGGACGACGCGGTCGCCGGCTTTCCCTGTGACAGCAGGGTGCCGGCGGCCTGGGCGGGTGCCTGGACCAGGGCCAGGAAGCAGGTCGCCAACAGCGCGGTCACGAGGGCGAACAGGGGGATGCGGGCCGTTCTTCGGGTCGAGTGGTGCGGGGGTCTTCCACTCACGACGTCTCCTGCGGGTAGGTCGCCGAAATGAGAGAGCGCTCTCCAGTCGGACCGATGGTGCGGCGTCGCCGTGTACCCGTCAAGACTTTGAACGCAGAGCGGTACGGGAGCCGCCTCGCGGAGCGAACCGCGTTCAGAGGATGAAGCCTCGCCGGGGACCCGGACGACGGCGAGAAGGCCGTGGTCCGGACCGGACGGACGTCACCTCACTTCGGGGCCGCGCAGTCGTAGAGGGTGAAGCTGCCGTCGGTGCGGAGCCCATAGGCGGTGGGCCGGACGCGGGAGCAGTGGGACTTCACCCAGGTGGTGGCGGGCGTGGTGGCGCGCCGGCTGGTGAGCAGCGCGTACCGCAGCTGGTGGGTGGTGACGAGGTCGCCGAGCTGCTGCGCGGTCGGGAACGGGGTGAGGCCGGTGAAACCGCCCATCACCAGGACGGGTTCGGACTGCGCGCGCAGCAGGGGCTCGGCGGTGTAGGCGGCCTGGGTGGCGAGCAGGTACTTCTCGCCGTGACGGCGCGAGGTCAGGTAGTCGAGCAGGGCGGTGTCGCGGGGGCTGGGCCGGTCGAGCCCCTTCCTGCGCGGAGCGCGACGGGGATGCTCGTCGTACGACTTGCCGACCGGACCGGCCATCGGCGAGGTGGTGGCGCCCGCGTAGAGCGGGTCGAGGCTGGAGACGGCCCAGCCCGCCGGTACGACCAGGACGGCCGCCACCCCGGCGGCGAGGGCGGCAGGGATCAGCCGCGGGGAGGTGCGCGGTCCGCGGCTGCACAGGCCCACCACGCCGCACAGCGCGAGCATCACGGCGACCGGCAGCAGCCAGGGGAGGAACCGGGTCGGCCAGTCCAGGACCAGCGCCCACAGGACCGTCGCCGCGATCACCGCCGGCAGCACCAGGTGCCGCCGGTCGGGCGCGGGGTGCTGTGTCTTCTCCTCCGTCTCGTACCGTGCCTCGTACTCCGACCGGAAGAGCGCGAGCCCGCCACCGGTCAGCGCGGCGATCGCCGGGGCGATGACGGCCGTGTAATAGGGGTGATTGCCGTTGGAGACGCTGAACACCATGATGTGCACGGCCAGCCAGCCGCCCCAGAGCAGAAATCCCGCGCGCGAGGGGTCGGTTCGCGGCTGACGGACGCGCCGCCTGATGCCCAGGGCGGCGGCGGTCACGGCGAGCGGCAGCAACCAGGCGATCTGCGGTCCGATCGTGTGGTTGATGATCATGTCCCAGCCGGTGTTGCCGCTGGTGCGGCTCGCGGCGGTGCCCGGGACGGCGCCGAACGCGGTGGGATCGCTGCCGAACCGGCTCAGGCCGTTGTAGCCGAAGACCAGGGCGAACGGATCGTTGCCGGACGTCCCGTCGAAGTACGGGTGGTCGGCCGCCGGGGTCACCCAGGCGATCAGCATCCAGGAGCAGGAGACCGCGAACGCGACCGCGCCGGCCAGCAGGACGCGCACCGCCCGCTTCGCCACCGTGCCGGGTGCGACGAACAGGTACACGGCGGCGAAGACCGGCAGCACCACCCACGCCTGCAGCATCTTCGCCTGGAAGGCGAGACCCACCCAGACCCCGCAGGTGATCAGCGGCAGCAGCCGCTCGGTGCGCACCGCCTTCTGCAGGGCTCCGGCCGCCGCCACCAGGAGCAGGGTGAGCGCGGTGTCCGGAATGGTGGCGCGGTTGAGGGCCACGGTGACCGGGGTGAGAGTGAGCGCCAGCGCGGCGATCAGCGCGGCGAACGGACCGGCCCAGGCCCGGACGATCCGGTGCAGCAGCCAGACGGTGAGCACACCCTCGACGACCTGCGGGAGCGCGGCCGCCCAGGTGTGCGGGCCGAAGAGCCAGACGGAGACGGCGTCCGGCCAGAAGGCGCCGGGCAGTTTGTCGAGGCTGATCGAACCGGAGGTGTCGAGCCCGCCGAAGAAGAACGCTCGCGGGCTGCCGGCCATCGAGCGGATCGCCGCGCCGTAGAAGGGGTGGAGCGCGGCGTGTCCCAGGCCCCAGGAGTACAGCGCCGTGGCGACGGCCAGGACCGCGGCGAGCGCCGGGCGCTCCCAGCGCGGGGCGTCCGCCGGGCGTCCGGAGCGGTGGGCCGCCGCCCGACGGCCGCGCCGGGCTCCGGTGGGCTTGACGGCGGGTATGGCGGTCATGGCAGTGTTCCTCGGTCAGCAGGTCGGTCAGATGGGGCGGTGGCGTCGCACGCGCGGTCGGGTCGGGCGCGCGGTCGGGGCGCCGCGGCGGCGTCGGACGCACGCGCCGGGGTCACAGCCGGCGCGCCGCCCGGAACCCGCGGGCGTAGAAGTCGGTGCCGTCCAGCAGCGAGCGGCCCGACAGGTCGCCCAGGGTCGGTCCGTTGGCGGCGGAGCGACTGGAGTAGAAGCGGTGCCGGCCCTGGTCGTCCAGGCCCATGTACATGCCGCAGTGGTCGATGAAGTCCGGCCGGTCCTTGATGATGGCGAAGAAGACCAGGTCGCCGGGTTGCAGGACACCGAGGTCGGTGGCCTGGTCCCGCCCGGTGTGGGGGATCACCAGACGGCCGGGACCGTGGGCGGCGATGGCGAAGGCGCGGCGCGGCAGGCCGGCGCCCTGGGTGTTGGTGTTGTGCAGGGGGATGCCCATGCGGTAGCCCCACACCAGACGCTGGAAGCCGGAGCAGTCGACATCGCCGTAGCGGGCCCGCTCCGGCTGCGCACGCGAACCGTCCGGGAACGTCCATTCCGTGCCCAGATAGTCGTAGAAGTCGGACTGCTCGTCGTGGTAGGCGAAGTCCAGGGGGTTGTCGACCTCGGCGTTGCGCGGGCCGAAGTGCGCGGTGCCGGCGATGCGCAGGCCGTCGGCGTTGTGCTTGGCGGGCGCTCCGGCGCTGCTGTACTGGAACGCCACGGCGAAGACGTCCGGGCTGTTGTCGCCGAGCGTCTTGCGGAACCAGTCCTTGAACCAGGCGGACTTCTCGTCGCCCCGCTTCCAGGCGTGCGGCAGCACCCGGACCCAGGCGTCGGTGGTCACCGTGGCCTCGGTGGTGCGCGGCTCGCTGAAGGTGCGGCTGGCGCCGGTGAGGACGGCCGTACGGGCCCCGTCGGTGAACGTGGCGAGCGTGCCGCCGTCGTCGGCGCGGACCACGGTGCGGCCGGGGGCGGACAGCCGCTCGAAGGTGTGGGTCCCGGTGGCCGCGGCGGTCCCGGCGCCCGGGCCGGAGTGCGCGCCCGCCGAACCGTCGCCGTCGGACTTCATACGGTCCCAGGCGAAGCCGCCCGCCGCTCCGGCGGCCGCCACGCCCGCGATCGTCCGGATGACGTTACGGCGAGTGGGGCCGGTTTGCCTGCCGTCTGGTGCGGAGTGCATGGCCGATCCTCCTGGACTGTGAGGTGAGTGGGGTGAACGGGTCAGCCGGTCGGCAGGGCGCCGATCAACAGACCGGCGACGAGCACCACGTAGGTGGCCAGGGTCACCGCGGTGGTCGAGATGACCGTGGCCGCCAGCGGCTGGCGGGCCATCTGGTAGGAGACCAGGCCCGGGACGATGAAACCAAGGGTCTGTGACGTGTACAGCAGCGGGAACTCGTGGTTGAGCGCGAGCATCACGGTGGTCTGCATCAGCACCGCGCACAGCACGACGGCGGCGAACAGCCGTTTGCCGTAGAGGATCACCGTGCGCTGCACCAGCTTCATCAGGAAGTACGTGCCCACCGCCACGACGACCATCAGCCCCGCCATCCGCACATCGGTGACGAGGGTGAGGGCGATCCAGCCCGGGGTGATCATGCCCCCCGGGCTCAGGTTGGTGGTCAGGTAGCAGACGAGCGAGAAGACCAGCCCGAGGGCGATCCCCAGTGCGGCGGTCTGTGCGTTGAGATTGGCGGGGATCACGGGTTCCTCGTGAACTGGTAAGGATCGTAGGACTGGTGGGCGTGGACCGCGTTGTCGGCGTTCTCGGTGTTCTCGGCGTTTACGGTGTTCTCGGTGTTTACGGCGTTCTCGGGATTGGCGGCGTCATCCACGTGGCCGGCGGTCTTCCGGTCCTCGGGCCGGCCCCGGCGTTCGGCGGCCCGGCGGGCGAGGTCGCGCTGCTCCGGGATGCGGAAGGTGAACGTCGGTGTCTCCAGCGGCGCCACCCAGCTGTACGGCTCCGGCTCGGGCGGCCGGGCCACCGAGAGCCGCTGCCGGGGCAGGGCGATCTGCATGGTCTCCTGGTCCAGTCCGTCGCCGTCGGGAACGACGTCGAACAGGTCCTCGGACTCGTCCACGGGCAGTTCGGCGAGGCGCTCCAGGAACAGCTCGCCCTGGCCGTGGATGTTGCCGATCGCCACCAGCGAGGAGTCCGGGCCGAGTTCCGCGAGGATCGCCGCCGTCACCTCCCCGGGGTCCCGGCGGTCGCCACCGAGGTCCACCACGCGTCCGGTGAAGCCGGCCGGGATCGCGTCGCGGGCGCTCTTGGTCGGGTGACCGATCAGGAACACCGTCTCGGCGCCCAGGTCCGGGACGATCGCGCCCATCTGGCCGTTGCGCTCCACCCGGTCCGGGCGGCAGTTGATGACCACGCCGATCGGCCGCCTGATCGCGCCCAGGTCCTCCAGCTGCTTGACGTTCATGAGCGTCGACTCGGGGTCGTTGGCCGCGAAGACGTTGGCGAACCGCAGCCGCTTGCCCTCGTCGGTGACGTAGCGCTCCACGGACAGCACGCCCGGGTCGGGCGGCGCGTCCCACATGCCCTGCATCGCCGTCTGCCGGTCCACGCCCAGCAGTTCGGCCACGGCGAGCGCGATCGCCACGTTCTCCTTGAAGGTGAACCAGCTGAAGCCGCGCAGTTCGGCGTCGGACACCGACTCCGGATCGACCGCGATCAGCCGGCAGTTCCGCTTGTCGGCCTCCTCCTGCAGGATGTGCAGCCGGTCCTTCTCCGCCGTCACACACACCCCGCCCACCGGCATCGAGCGGGAGAGCGAGCGGGCGACGTCGTCCAGCGTCGGCCCCATCTCCTCCAGATGGTCCTCGCGGACGTTGCACAGCACGCCGATCGTGGAGCGGATCAGCTTCTCCTGGTTGATCTCCTGCAAGGCGGGCATCACCGCCATGCACTCGATCACCAGCGCGTCCGGCCGGTAGGTCGCCGCCCGCCGAACGATGCCGATCTGCTCGACGACGTTCGCGATGCCGAACTTGCGGTACACCGGCTCCTCGGTGGCGTCCGGGTGGATGAACCGCGCCGCGGTGCCGGTGGTCTTGGCCACCGTGACCAGGTCGCCGCCGCGCAGCGCGCCGGCGCACAGCCGGGTGATGGAACTCTTGCCGCGGATGCCGTTGACCAGCACCCGCGTGGGTATCTGCTCCAGCGAGGCGAAGTGCCGCCGCTGCTCAAGGATCCCGGCTGTCCACAGCGCGGTGCAGCAGAGCAGGACGATGACATAGAGGAAGAGCACGCCGATTTCCGTCCTTCTACCGCTGGAGGGTGTTCTCGCGCAGGGGCCGGGCGGGCCCGGCGGCCCGGCCGGCTCTGGCCGCACGGTCCTGTTCCGCCAGGACCTGGCGCACCAGCTCCAGGTTGCGGGTGACCGAGCCGATCTCGTCGTGGTTGACCGGGTGCAGCACCGTGCGGCGGTCCCCGCCGGCGAGCCGCTCGGCGAGCACGGCGACCGCGCGCAGCGGCCGGACCACCACGACGTGCAGCCAGCCCAGGCCCGCCGCGCTCACGGCGAGGCCGAGGATGCCCGCGAGCATGGTGCGCTGCTCGGCCTGGACCGCGGGGATCTGCAGGGCCGCCGCGGGCTCCGCCGTCACCACGTGCCAGCCGAGGCCGGCCGTCGGGCCGGTCTGCGCCAGCGGCGCGGCCGCGTCGACCGACGGGCCGGAGGACGTGCTGTGCACCGCGGACGTGGCGGTGCCCGGGGTCCCCGGGGCGCCCTTGGTGGCGCGCGCGAGACGGGTCAGGCCGGACGCGGGCAGCGACTGGAAGGCGCGGTAGCCCACGCTCGCCGCGAGGACCCGGTCGTCGCGGTCCGTCACCCAGACACTGCCCAGCTTGGGCCTGGGCAGCAGGGAGTTGAGCGCCTTCACGTCGATCTCACCGAACAGCACCACCCCGGCCGCCGGGGTCTGGCCCCGGCCGGCCCGGACCTGCGCGTAGGCGGCGATCGACGGGATCGGTCCCGAGGCGTTGACCGTGGTGATCCCACCGCCGTCGGGCACATGGACGAGGGTGCGCAGCGGGGTGTCGCCCACCCGCAGCGTGATGCCGCCCGAGCGGTCCAGGAGGTACAGCGAGCGGTACTGCCTGTGGTCGGCGAGGGACGCGCGCAGGATCTCGGCCTGGGCGTCCCGGCTGCGTCCCGGCAGGCTCGCGGCGGCCTCCTTCAGGTCGGTGTACGACCGGTCGAGGGACTGCCGGACGCGGTTCGTCGCGATCTCGGTGCGCGCCTGCTGGTCGGCGAGGACCGCGGCGGGGACCGCGGTCGCGGTGTCCGCCCGGTTCAGCATGAAGATCATCGGCACGGACCAGCAGGCCACCACCACCACACCGGCCACGGCCAGCGCCCGGTAGCCCGGCCCGCGCCGGGCCGGGAACTCCTGCGGGCCGCTCTCGCCGAGCAGTTGCCGGCGCAGCGATTCCAGTGCCCGCCCGACCCGGGCCAGCTCCCCGAAGCCGTGCACCGGCACCGGCCGGGACAGCTCCGCCGAAGCGGCCGGCCCGGCACCGGTCGCGCCCCGGGCCAGCCGGCCGGCGGACAGATACACCCGCAGCAGAGGCCGTTGGAAGGAGAAGCGCAACGCAAGGCCGAGCACCAGCGCGACCAGGGCCAGCGCCCCGGCCGCCCGCAGCGCGAAGTCCCCGTAGTTGGCGGCGGCGGCGGTGGTCGTGGTGGACGCCGCGCGGGAGCTGAGCACCACCAGACCGAGGCCGTCGGTCTCGCCCGGGCCGGTCGCCGAGGCGACCTGGGCCCAGCCGGCCACGGTGCGCCGGTCGCCGGTGGCGGCGCCCAGCAGGCTTCCCGAGGCGTCGGTACCGCGCCCCGACGCGTGCGCCGCGCGCGCCGCCTCCGCGGGCAGATCGCCGTGTGCCGCGGCCGGGGAGGCCGTGCCGCGGACCACGGTGGCGAGCGACGTGCCGCTCGCGTCCAGCACCTCGGCGGTGCGCCCGTCGCCGTACGCCGTCAGGGCGGGGAGCGGCTCGCAGACCACGAGCAGCCACTGCCGGTCGGGCCGGTCCGGGTCCTGCGCGGGCAGGGTGACCTCGGCGAAGTACAGCAGCTGCCGGGTGCCGGCCGACGTCACCAGCCGGGGCGGGATCTTCCCGTCCCCGGCCGCCGTCTTCGCGATGTCCACCCCGGCCAGCGGCACGGTCTTGCCGCCGGTCGCCAGCAGTCTCCCGGTGCGCGCGTCGAGCAGCGCACGGCCGAAGGGGCCCGGCGTGGCAGAGGTCAGGGCCTTGAGCGCGGTCGTGGGCGTCGAGGTGCTCGTGGCCGGGTACGCGTCGGCCTTGCGGCGCAACCCACCCGCCTCGGCGTCGATCGAGGTGCGCAGGGACAGCGCGGTGTCCGCGGCGATCTGCTGCTCCCCGTTGAGGACGGCCTGCGGGACGCCCGCGGTGTGGATGCCTTCAAGGCCGATCACGGTCAGGGCGGCGACCATCAGCAGAAGGACGACGACTGAGGCCACCGGCGGGCGTATCCCGCCGAGCATCGGCATGTCGGCGCGGCGGCGGGTGCGGTGCCGGCGCGGCGCCCGGGGTGCGGAGGACAGGGCAGCGGTCCTTCCTCGAATCGGCGCCGAGCGCTCAATTGTTCGACAAAGCCCACATCGTAGCGTCTTGCGATCACGTGACCATCACATTTAGGCCCTGAGTGGCGTACGTGACACAAATCGCTGCGCGGCGGCGGCCCGTCGGCGCCGCCGCCGCACGCGCCGAAGGGCGGACCCGGGTGCGGTCCGGCCCTTCGGGCAACCGTTTCAGCGGACGAAGGAGATCTCCGGGTACGCGCTGTTGGGCTTGTCGAGCAGGGTGCTGTGCTTCTTGCGCAGCTCCTGGTCGAAGAAGGCGGCGAGGTAGTCACGCTGGACCTTCGCCGCCCGGGCCGGGGCGATCGTGCCGTACTGCTGCTGGATCGCCGACTTGGAGATCCCGAGCAGGGGCGCCCACTGCGGCACCAGGTACTCGTTGTCGCTGAACGACAGGTGTGCCGCGCCGGCCAGCTTGATGTCGACCCGGTAACCCTTCAGGTGCGACCACATCGTGCGCCACGTGCTGTCGGTGTCGCGGTTGTGGCCGGCGGAGCTGAACAGCATGTAGGGGCGGTCCAGGTCCTTGCTCGGCGCGGTCCCGAAGTACTGGCCGTCCAGGTTGGCACCGGCGTCGATCCGCTTGTCGAGCTGCATGGAGTCCGTGACCGCGGCGCCCCCCAGCGACCAGCCGAACATCCCGATCCGGGAGGTGTCCACCGACTTCGTCAGCCCTGAGGGGAGCTTCGCGTGGCCGGCGTCCGGATTTCCCCCGGTGCTGATCGTGGTGAGGGAGTTGATCACGAACTTCATGTCCGCCGCACGTACCTTGAGCGTGTCCCTGGAGTGGGCGCCCGCCGGCATCTTGTTGAGCTCAAGCCGGCTGCCGGGGAACTGCACCTCGTTGGCGTCATGGGTGTGATCGACGGTGACGACGAGGTAGCCGCGGCTGGCGAGGTCCTGGGCGAGCGTGGTGCCCATCGCGCGGTCCGAGTGCAGCCCGGTCGAGTACAGCAGGACGGGCAGCTTGCCGAGGCTGGTCTTCACCGGGGCGAGGACGTGACCCGCGGTCGTCGGCACCGACACCTGCTGCGTCGACAGCCCGCGCCCGGCGAGGAAGTGGGCGCCGGCGATCGACGACAGCCACGGCGCCTGGTAGTGCCCGGACGTGGCGGTGGCCGGATACCAGAGCGTGACCATCAGCTCGCGGGACTTGCTGCCGGGTACGTACGGGTCCGGACGGGATTTGTCGACGAGGTGCAGACCGACCATGCCCACGCTGTGCTGGCCGCTCGGCGCGGGAATGGTGAGCCGCTGCGGGGACGCGGCCGTGCGGGCGGACCGGAGCGCCTCGGGCTGCGCGAACTTGTGGTGCTGCGGGCCCTCGTCGTTCTCGGGCGCCCAGGGCGTGGCCGGGTCCGGCTGGTCGGCCGGGGGACCGGTGGGCGCGGGCTTGTCGGACGACTTCCCGGCGGCCATCGCCGGCGTCGTCGCCATGGCCAGCGCGATGGCCAGCGCCCCCGCCGGACCAGCCGCTTTGGCGATCACTCTGTGACGGTGGCGCGGGCGGCGGTGCTTCATGAAACCCCCTCCTGGGTCAGCGATCACGGAACACGCGATCGACTGTCGATTACCGTACCGCCGCGAGGGCGGACGGATTCGACCGCCCTGGGAACCCGCCCCGGCGAACTCCCGTCCGGCGCCGCGCACCACCGCCACGAGCGCCGGCCCGCACGCCTCCTCGCCTGCGCTTCCCTCGCCCCCGGCCCGGGTGCACCCGGCTCGGAGCTTTAGAAGAAGCCGAGCTTCTTCGGGCTGTACGACACCAGAAGGTTCTTCGTCTGCTGGTAGTGCTCCAGCATCATCTTGTGGTTCTCCCGGCCGATCCCCGACTGCTTGTAACCGCCGAACGCCGCGTGCGCCGGGTACGCGTGGTAGCAGTTCGTCCAGACGCGGCCCGCCTGGATCGCGCGGCCCGCGCGGTAGGCCGTGTTCATGTCGCGGGTCCAGACGCCGGCGCCGAGGCCGTACAGGCTGTCGTTGGCGATCTTGACGGCGTCGTCGAAGTCGGTGAAGGAGGCGACCGAGACGACCGGGCCGAAGATCTCCTCCTGGAAGATCCGCATGCGGTTGGAGCCCTCGAAGATGGTGGGCTGGACGTAGTAGCCGCCCGCCAACTCGCCGTCGTGCTCGACGCGTTGCCCGCCGGTCAGGACCTTCGCGCCCTCCTGCTGGCCGATGTCCAGGTACGAGAGGATCTTCTGGAGCTGGTCGTTGGAGGCCTGGGCGCCGATCATCGTGTCGGTGTCGAGGGGGTGGCCGGGCACGATGGCCTCGGTGCGGGCGATCGCCGCGTCGAGGAACTCGCTGTAGTGGCCCTGCTGGATCAGCGCGCGCGACGGGCAGGTGCAGACCTCGCCCTGGTTGAGGGCGAACATCGTGAAGCCCTCAAGCGCTTTGTCGCGGAAGGCGTCGTCCTGGGCCCAGACGTCGTCGAAGAAGAGGTTGGGGGACTTGCCGCCGAGTTCGAGGGTGACGGGCTTGATGTTCTCCGAGGCGTACTGCATGATCAGCCGGCCCGTCGTCGTCTCGCCCGTGAAGGCGACCTTCGCGACCCGGGGGCTGGAGGCCAGCGGCTTGCCCGCCTCGACGCCGAAGCCGTTGACGATGTTGACGACGCCCGGCGGGATCAGGTCCGCGATCAGGCTCATCCAGAGGTGGATCGACGCGGGCGTCTGCTCGGCGGGCTTGAGGACCACCGCGTTCCCGGCCGCGAGGGCGGGCGCCAGCTTCCATGTCGCCATCAGGATCGGGAAGTTCCAGGGGATGATCTGCGCGACGACGCCGAGCGGCTCGTGGAAGTGGTACGCGACCGTGTCGTCGTCGAGCTCCGAGAGGCTGCCCTCCTGGGCGCGGACGGCGCCCGCGAAGTAGCGGAAGTGGTCGATGGCCAGGGGGATGTCGGCGGCCAGCGTCTCGCGGACCGGCTTGCCGTTCTCCCAGCTCTCGGCGACGGCGAGCTCTTCGAGGTGCTGCTCCATGCGGTCGGCGATCTTCCACAGCACGTCGGCGCGGGCCCCCGCGGAGGTGCGGCCCCAGGCGGGCGCGGCGCCGTGCGCGGCGTCGAGGGCGCGCTCGACGTCCTCGGCGGTGCCCCGGGCGACCTCGGTGAACGGCTGCCCGTTGACCGGACTCGGGTTCTCGAAGTACTGGCCACGGGCCGGCGGGACGTACTCGCCGCCGATGAAGTGGTCGTAGCGGGCCTGGTAGGAGACGAGGGAGCCCTGCGTGCCGGGCGCGGAATAACGGGTCATCGTGGCTGGCCTCCTGTGCGGGCCGCCCGCCGTCGGGCAGCCGTCGCCGGGAGGCTAGGCACCGGGACGTTGCGGCTACGTTGCGTACGGCGCGCGCTGCTCCTCGTCGAGCGCGGCGAGCCGGGCCAGGACCGGCGGGGTGGGCCGCGCCGCGGCGAGCGCCTGCCAGACGCCGAGGTCGTCCTCGCCCCAGGGTGCGTGCGCCCAGTCCGCGAGCAGGTCCGGATCGCCGCGCGCCACGAGCGCCGCGCGCAGCCCGTCGGCGAGCCTGCGCCGGATCCGCACGACCGCCGGGGCCTGGGAGCCGGGGAGCAGCGGACCGGCGTACGCGGCCGCCGCCGCCGTCACCGCGCCCGAGCCGAGCCGCCGCTCGACCGTCGTCAGGTCCGCGTCGACCGGGACCGCGAGACGGTAGGGACGCGAGACCAGCACACCGGGCCCCAGCACCCGCCGCAGCCGGGCCAGTTCGGCCCGCAGCGTCACCGGTGTGACCGACTCGTCCTCGTACAGGCAGCACAGCAGTTCGTCGCCGGTCAGGCCCTCCGGGTGGCGGGCGAGGAGGACGAGCAGCTCGCTGTGGCGGCGGCTGAGGCGGACTTTCTCCCCGGCGCCGGTGAGCAGCAGCGCCTCGTCGCGGCCGAGCGCGCACAGCCGCAGCCGGGGGCCGGCCGCCGGGCCGGGGGCGAGCAGCGCCAGCTGGGACTCGGCGGCCCGCGCCACCGCCTGGACGAACGCCAGGCTGTGCGGGTGCGCGAGCCCGTCCCCGCCGGTGATGTCGACCGCGCCGAGCAGCCGCCCCGAGTGCGGGTCGTGCACGGGGGCCGCGGCGCAGGTCCACGGCTGCACCCGCCGGGTGAAGTGCTCGGCGGCGAAGACCTGTACGGCCCGGTCCACGGCGACCGCGGTGCCCGGCGCGTTCGTCCCGACCGCCGACTCCGACCAGCGGGCGCCCGGCACGAAGTTCATGGCGCCCGCCTGCCGCCGGGTGGCCGCATGCCCCTCGACCCACAGCAGCCGGCCCTGCGCGTCGCAGACGGCGAGGAGATGCTCCCCGTCCGTCGCGAAGGTGCCCATCAACTCGCGGAACAACGGCATCACGCGGGCCAGGGGATGCTCCGCGCGGTAGGCCGCGAGGTCGCCGTCGGTCAGCTCGACCGCCGCCGCCGCGTCCGGACTGACGTGCGCGCCCGCCGAGCGGCGCCAGGACGCGGCGACGACCGGGCGCACCGGGTCGGCGACGGTGCCCGCCTCGGTGAACCGGTCGTGGGCGCGGCGCACCGCCCGGACCCGCTCACAGGGATCGGCGCCCGGCTCCAGGGCGACCCAGGGATCGGTCACGTCGGCCTCCAGGACGGCGATGCGGTGGGGACATCGTCGCCCCGGAGGTGCCGGCCGACAAGGCGCGCGGCACGGATCGCCCGAGGTGGCACATGCCGCTCCGGCCTGAGGGGGCCGGGAGGAGCGCGGCGGGGGAGCGTGCCGAGGGGAGCGCGGCCGGGGAGCCGATCGAGGGGAGCGCGGCCGGGGAGCCGGTCGAGAGAGCGCGCCGGGGGGTGCTGGGATGCGCCGGGTGGGGTCAGGCGAAGTTGACCATCTTGATGTAGCGCGACCAGTCCCAGTACGGGCCCGGGTCGGTGTGATCGGTTCCCGGCACCTCGATGTGGCCGAGGATGTGCGCGCGGTCCATCGGGATGCCGTACCGCGCGCAGACCGACGCGGTCAGGGCCGCGGACTTCTCGTACATGGCGTCGGTGAAGTACTCCGGCTTGTCGACCCAGCCCTCGTGCTCGATGCCGATGCTGCGCGTGTTGTAGTCCCAGTTCCCCGCGTGCCAGGCCACGTCCTTCTCGCGCACGCACTGCGCGATGTGCCCGTCGGAGGAGCGCACGAGGTAGTGGATGGAGACCTGCTTGGCCGGGTTCTGGAAGATCTTGACGGCGTCCGCGTACGTCTCCTGCGTGACGTGGATGATGACGCGGTCGACGCGGTAGGACGTCGGCCGGTTCGACACCGTGTAGTTGGAGGGGGTGGCGGGGACGGACTCGGCCCCCGGGTAGTCGACCGCGGCCGCCTGGGCGCCGGCCCGGCCCGCGGGCAGCAGCACCCCCGGTACGGCGGCCAGCGCACCGGCCTGGAGGAGCCGGCGGCGGCTGGGGTGGGGGAGGTGTCTTGCGCGGTCCATGACGATCCTGCCTCTCTGACGTACAGCGTGACGAAGGGCGTCGGACGGTGGGGGGAACCGGGGTGAGCGCCGGCACGCGCTCAACTCGCGGGGCGCCGGACGGGAGGTGCGGTGCCCCACCCGCCTCACGGTACGGGCCCCGCCGGGCGGCGCGGAAGAGGACGCGGCGCACCTGTTGACAACTCGCCTGTTGTGCACAACCGCACGTCAGAGGTCCGAACCTCTGGCATCCGGCGCGGCGCCCACCCACGGCGTGGCCCCGCGTCGGCGCGCGTCACGCCCCCGGCGCCACTCCCATCGGATCGTCGAGCACGCCACGCACCACGGAGTGCGCCGCACCGAGCAGGGGGCCGTCCGGGCCGAGTCGGGAGACGGCGACCCCGTCCGCCGGCGTGGCGGTGCGGCGCGTCAACTCCCGCTCCAGGGAGGGGAGCAGCCAGGGCGCGAGGCGCGAGAGCGCGCCGCCCAGGACCACCGCGCGCGGGTCGAGCAGGTTCACCGCGCCGGTCAGCGCGATGCCCAGCGCCGTGCCCGCGCCGCGCAGCGCCCGGCGGGTGTCCGCGTCGCCGGCCGCCGCCCGCTCGGCGAGCAGGCTGACCCGGTCGGCGCCCGGCGCGACACCCGCCGCCCGCAGCACCGCCTCCTCGCCCGCGTACTGCTCCAGGCAGCCGCGTCCCCCGCAGGGGCAGGCCGGGCCCTCCGGGCGGACCGGCACATGGCCCAGCTCCCCGGCGAACCCGCGCGTGCCGCGCAAGAGGTGGCCGTCGACGACGAGGGCCGCGCCGATGCCGATCTCCGCCGACACGTGCAGGAAGTCCGCGGGGGCGTCGGCGGCGAGCCAGAGTTCGGCGAGCGCGCCGAAGTTCGCCTCGTTGTCGACGCGCAGCGGCATGCCGCCGGGCAGCAGCCCGGCCAGGTCCGTGTCGTGCCAGTCCAGGTTCGGGGCGCGTACGACGGTGTGGGTGCCGCGCGCCACCAGGCCGGGGACCGCGACGGCGAGCCCCGCGGGCCGCAGTCCCGCGGCGGCGGCCTCCTCGGTGACCTGCCGCACCAGCGCTGCGAGATCGGTCAGGACGGGCAGCGGCGCGCGTCCCCGGTTGCCGGTCCGCAGCTCGGCGCGGGCCCGCACCTCGCCGCGCAGGTCCACCGCGCACACGGCGAGATGGTCGACACCCACCTCCGCGCCGAGCCCGGCCGGGCCCCGGCCGCTGACCGCGAGCGCGGAGCCGGGCCTGCCGACGCCGCCGGGCCGCTGCGGCCCCAGCTCCTCCAGCAGACCGGCCCGGATCAACTCGTCGACGAGCGTGGAGACGGCGGCCCGGGTCAGCCCGATGTGCCCCGCCACCGCGGCCCGGGAGAGCGGGCCCTCGGCGGCGACCGCGTACATCACGCGGGACAGGTTGCGGCGGCGCATGCCCTGCTGGGTGTCGGGCGTCCCCGGACGGGACCGGTGCAGTGGTGCGGTCATGCGGTCATGCTCCCAGGACGTGCGCGCGGCGACGCGCGCAGGTCGGCCGCCCCTCCCCGGCGACTTCGCCCGTCACGCCCCCTCCAGCAAGGAGGACGCCCCCGCCAGTACCCCCGAGATCCGCTCCAGCGTCGCCTCGTCCCGCGGGACGGGGTCCAGGACGGGGCCGCGGGCGGTCTCCCAGCGGCGGGCGACGGCCGCCGGGTCCTCGCCGGTGAGCAGGCCCGCGGCCTGGGCGGCGGCGCCCAGCGCCACCAGTTCGCGGGCCTCGGGGACCTGGACCGGGCGGCCCGACAGGCGGCGCACCGTCTGCTGCCAGGCCGTGCCGCGCGCGCCGCCGCCGATCAGCAGCAGGGGAGCGGACCGGTCGGCGTCCTCGTCCAGGACGTGGTCGAGCGCCCCGAGCAGCGCGTGCACCGCCCCGTCGTACGCCGCCTGGAGCAGCTGCCCGCCCGTCGTGTCGTGCCGCAGCCCGGTCAGCAGGCCGGAGGCGTGCGGCAGGTCCGGGGTCCGCTCGCCGTCCAGGTAGGGCAGGATCGTGGCGGTGCCGCCCCCTTCGACGGCCTCGCGGTCCCGGCCGAGCAGCGTGGCGATCCGGTCCACCGCGAGCGTGCAGTTCAGGGTGCAGGCGAGCGGCAGCCAGTCACCGTGGGCCGCGGCGAACCCGGCGACGGTGCCGCTCGGGTCCGTGGGCCGGCGCCGCGACAGGGCGTACACCGTGCCCGAGGTGCCCAGGCTCAGCACGGGCGTGCCGGGCAGCAGTCCGAGGCCGAGCGCGGCGGCCGCGTTGTCCCCGGTGCCCGCGGCCACCAAAGTGCCTTCGGAGAAAGGGAGTTCACCCGCGCCCGCATGGACCGTGCCGGCGACCTCGCCGGGGCCGACCACCCTCGGCAGCAGCGCCGGGTCGAGGCCGACGCGGGCGAGGACGTCCTCGTCGTAGGCCTCGGTCGCCGACGCCCACCAGCCGGTGCCGGACGCGTCGCCGCGGTCCGTCGTGCCCGCGCCGGTGAGGCGTTGCGTCAGGTAGTCGTGCGGCAGCCGCACCGCCGCGGTCGCCCGGACGGCCTCCGGCTCGTGCTCGGCCAGCCACGCCCACTTCGCGACCGTGAACGAGGCGCCCGGCACGCTGCCGAACCGCTCGGCCCACACCTTCGCCCCGCCCAGCTCGTCGACGAGGCGCCGGGCCTGCGGCGCGGAGCGCACGTCGTTCCAGAGCAGCGCCGGGCGCACCGGGCGGCCGGCCGCGTCGAGCGTGACGAGCCCGTGCTGCTGCCCGCCGACCGAGACGGCCGCGGCCCGGCGCGCCGCGTCACCGCACTGGTCGAGCGCCGAGCGCAGCGCGGTGTACCACTCCTCGGGGTCGCTCTCCCGGCCGGCGCCCGAGGTCACCGTGTGCGGGGCCTGCCCGCTCGCCACGACCGCGCCCGTGGCGGCGTCGACGACCAGGGCCTTCGTGGACTGCGTGGAACTGTCCACCCCGACGACGAAGGGACCATCGGCAGCTGACATGCGGCTCTCCTGAATCTCCGGCGGTCCCGGGGCGGGACGAGGCAGGACGGGTGCGGGACGGGTGCGGGCCCGGGCAGGCCGGAAAAGGCCGGATCCGGGCCGCCTCTTCCCAGCGGCGTGCCTGCATACTAATTTGTAAAGCGCCATGACGAAATAGGCGGGCGGCACGACATTGCCATGTCCGCGTACGGCGAGGGAGCCGCAAGATGACGTACCAGCCCACCCCCGAGGACAAGTTCAGCTTCGGCCTGTGGACCGTCGGCTGGCAGGGACGCGACCCGTTCGGCGACGCGACCCGGCCCGCGCTCGACCCGGTCGAGTCCGTGCGGCGCCTCAGCGAGCTCGGCGCGTACGGCGTCACGTTCCACGACGACGACCTGATCCCCTTCGGATCCTCCGACACCGAGCGCGAGTCCCACGTCAAGCGCTTCCGGCAGGCCCTGGACGCCGCGGGCATGGTCGTGCCGATGGCCACGACGAACCTCTTCACCCACCCGGTCTTCAAGGACGGCGGCTTCACCGCCAACGACCGCGACGTGCGCCGCTACGCGCTGCGCAAGGTCATCCGCAACATCGACCTCGCCGCCGAACTCGGCGCGAAGACGTACGTCGCGTGGGGCGGCCGCGAGGGCGCCGAGTCCGGCGGCGCCAAGGACGTGCGCGCCGCCCTCGACCGGATGAAGGAGGCCTTCGACCTCCTCGGCGCATACGTGGTCGAGCAGGGCTACGACCTCAAGTTCGCCATCGAGCCCAAGCCGAACGAGCCGCGCGGCGACATCCTGCTGCCCACCGTCGGGCACGCCCTCGCGTTCATCGAGCGCCTGGAGCGCCCGGAGATGTACGGCGTCAACCCGGAGGTCGGCCACGAGCAGATGGCGGGCCTCAACTTCCCGCACGGCATCGCCCAGGCCCTGTGGGCGGGCAAGCTCTTCCACATCGACCTCAACGGCCAGCACGGCACCCGCTACGACCAGGACCTGCGCTTCGGCGCCGGTGACCTGCGCGCCGCGTTCTGGCTCGTCGACCTGCTGGAGAGCGCCGGCTACGAGGGCCCCCGGCACTTCGACTTCAAGCCGCCGCGCACCGAGGACTTCGACGGCGTCTGGGAGTCGGCCGCGGGCTGCATGCGCAACTACCTGATCCTCAAGGACCGCGCGGCCGCCTTCCGCGCCGACCCCGAGGTGCAGGAGGCGCTGCGCGCGTCCCGCCTGGACGAGCTGACGCAGCCGACGGCCGCCGACGGGGTCGCCGCGCTCCTCGCGGACAAGAGCGCGTACGAGGAGTTCGACGTCGACGCCGCCGCCGAGCGCGGGATGGCCTTCGAGCGCCTGGACCAGCTCGCGATGGACCACCTGCTCGCCGCGCGCGGCTGACCGACGGTCCGGTGGCGGGGCGGCACATCGGGTCAGGGGGTCGCGCGGCGGCCCCTGGGCCGGGACCCTGGGGGCATGTCCCTGCCTCCGCCCGTGCCTCCGCCGCCCCCGCAGCAGCCGCCCCCGCCGCCCGGTGACGGGCCGCCCTGGAGCGGCGGGTTCGGCCCGCCGCCCGGCGGGCCCTACGGCGCTCCGCCGCCCCAGGAGCCCCGGCGCCCCGGGAGGCGCCCGTACCTGTGGCTCGCCGTACTGGTCGCCGCCGTGGTGATCGTCGCCGTCGTCGTGATCGTGGCGACGCGCTCCTCGGACGGTGACGACAAGCCCTCGCCGGACGGGAGCAGCCGTCCCGCCGCACCGTCGCCGTCGCTGAGCCTGCCGAGCGAGCTGCCCAGCGGCCTGCCGAGCGAACTGCCCTCCGCGCTGCCGAGCGAACTGCCGTCCCGGCTCCCGACGGGGCTCCCGACCGACCTGCCCAGCGAGCTTCCCAGCGGCCTGCTGCCCAGCGACATCGAGTCCCTGCTCCCCGAGGGGGCCACCCCCTGAGCGGCCCCGGGCACGGCAGTTGACGCGGCGCCCGCGCACCGGACGCCCGCATCGCGCCGTCCACCGGGATCGTTCTGAGCGCGGACGATCGATACGATGATGCGCCTGCCGGGGACGGCCGGCGGAGCAACCAGGAGAAACCAGGGGCAACCAGGGGCAACCAGGGGCAACCTGGAGCAACGGGGAGGGCCGGACACATGCGGCTGCACGTCGACCGGCGCCACACGCGCGTCCTGGAACTGCTGCGCGAGCGCGGCACCCTGCGCGTCGCCGACCTCGCCCGCGAACTGGACGTCTCCCCGGTCACCCTGCGCCGCGACGTCGAGGCCCTCGCCGCCCAGGGCCGCCTCGAACGGCTGCACGGCGCGGTGGTCTGGCCCGGCGAGAGCGCCGAACTCCCGGGCCCGAAACCGCGGCCGGCCGCGGGGGCGGTGATCGGCATGGTGGTGCCGACCACCGAGTACTACTACGCGGAAGTGGTGCGCGGCGCGCGGGAGGCCGTCGAGGAGCGCGGCGCCCGCCTCGTCGTCGGCCTGTCGCGGTACCTGCCGGGCGAGGACTCCGCGCAGGTCGAGCGGTTGCTCGCGGCGGGCGCCGACGGCCTGCTCCTGACCCCCAGCTGGGAGCGGGGCGTGCCGGGCCCGGGGGAGGGGCTGCGGATCACCGAGCGGCCCGTGCCGACGGTCCTGGTGGAACGCTCGGCACCGCTCGGGCACCCGGCCGCCGCCCTCGACCGGGTCCGCTCCGACCACGCCCACGGCGCCGCCGAGGCCGTCCGGCACCTGGCCGCGCTCGGCCACCGCACCCTCGTCCTGGCGGCCCAGGAGTCGCCCACCACCGCGCAGTTGCGGCGCGGCTTCGAGGCGGCGGTGGCGGCCCTCGGGCTGCGCGCCGTCCCCGGACCGGCCCCGGCGCACGAGCCCGCCGCCACCGAGACCGAGCGGTTCGAGCGGACCTTCGCCTTCCTGCGCGCGGCCGTCGCGGAGCACGGGGCGAGCGCCGCGATCCTGCACAGCGACGCCGACGCGATCGTCCTCGTGCCCCGGCTGCGCGCCCACGGCGTCCGGGTACCCGAGGACCTCTCCGTGATCACCTACGACGACGAGATCGCCGCGCTCGCCGACCTGCCGCTGACCGCGGTCGCCCCGGCCAAGCGGACCGTGGGCCGGCGCGCCGCCGAACTGCTGCTGACCCGGCTCGCGGGAGCGGCGGAGGCTCCCGGGCCGGGTCACCACATCGACGTGCTCCCGGAGTTGCGGGTGCGCGCCTCGTGCGCCGCGCCCCCGCTCACCCGAGCCGGACGGTGACCTTCTGGGTGACGCCGCCCGTCGCGCCCAGGTCGCCGAAGGTGAGCCGCAGCTCCCGCCCCGGCTCGGCCGCCACGACCGACCCCGGCTTGGCCGTCACCGACCGCACCCGGCGCCGCCAGACCAGCGTCGCGGCCCGGACCGCGCGGTTCGGGTCGCTCACCGACACCGTCGCCGTGCCGTCGCGCCGCTCCCGCACCTGGACGACCAGCGGCGCGTCGACCGTCAGCGCACCGACCGTCCCGGCCTCCCAGAACGTCACCCCGGTGAAGCCCAGCGACGGCACCCGAACACCCTGCCGCGCCCCGGAGTTGACGTCGACGGCCAGCCAGTGGCTGTCCAGGGCCCTGGCCGCCGTGCGCAGTTCGCTCGCCCCCGGCAGCAGCATGTAGGCGTACGAGGCGTCCGCCGGGTCGGTGCCGTGGTCCGCGAGCAGGGTCGCGTACCGGCGCGTCACCGGGTCGTCCGAACCACCGCCGTTGATGCTCTTCCAGGTGCCCGTGCGCTCCTCGCGCAGCGCGGTCAGGGACGTACCTCCGGGGAAGACGTAACCGCCGTGGCCCGCGACGTGGGCCCACCGGGCGTGCGGGAACACCGCGTTCCAGGGGTGACGCACCGGCTGCGGGCGCCCGTCGACCGTCAGGCGCGCCGTCCCCTTCGCCCCCAGGTTGCGGCTGTCGACGACGCTCTCGACCCCGGCGCCGTCGGTGCTGGTGATGCCCGCGCCCAGGCACACCACCGCGTCGTCGAGGAAGAACCAGGACTTCTTGGCCCGCAGCGTCGACGACAGGCCCCGCACGTCCTGGGCGAGCACCCCGTACGTGCCGTCCGTCGCACCGCCCACCCAGGTGGTGGCGGGCCGCGCCGCGCCCCACGCGCCGCCCTCGGCGTCCGCGAGCGGCTTGCGCGAGACCGTCGTGCCGGGCAGCCGGTAGGGGTCCACGGTCGGCCAGAAGCCGTCGCTGTACTGGCCGCCGCCGGCGCTGTCGCCCTCGGCCCACCACGAGAGGAGCCCCGAACCGGTGTGCCAGCCGCGGACGTTCTCGCCGTTGCCGGTCTCGTAGAAGGTGATCGCCTTCGAGGACATCGCCACCGAGGCCGTGAACCGCTTGCTGCGGTGCGTCGCCCGCGCCATCGCAGGGAAGACGCGGTGGCCGACCGGTTCGGCGGCCGGCTTCACGGCGGCGTCGCCCAGCAGGGCCGTGACCCGGGACAGGGCGGCGACCCCGAGCGTGCGGCCGGTCGTCACGTCGCTGTAGCGGTCGCGCGTGTACCAGCCCTTGGCCAGCGCCCGCCAGCGCGCGTTCTCCGCGGCGCTCGCCCCCTGCCCCAGCAGCAGGATCGACGCGATGACCGCATGCCCCCGCAGGTGGTCGTCCTGCTGGATCCTGAGCGGGTCGGTGGCGACCAGGCCGCGGCTGATCGCCCGCCCGGAGACGTTGTCGATCATCAGGCCGTCGTGCAGGAACGGCGCGTACGCGTCCTCCACCGAGTCCAGGAAGATCTGCCGCCCGCTGTCGGTGATCGCCCACGTGGAGCCGCCGAGCAGCGCGAAGAGCTTGCTCAGGCCGTCGATGAGGACCGCGCCGTAGGAGCCGGTGTAGGGCACGTACGTGTGCTGGATCAGCGAGCCGTCCGCGTACAGGCCGTCGCCCGAGGTGACGTACGGGAAGACCGGCGCGACGGCGTCCCGCGCCAGCGCGACCTTGGCCGCGGTGCCGTCGAGGATGCCGCGCAGCGCGAGGACGCGGCACAGGTCGATGCGGTTGGCGCCGGTGCTGGTGCCCGTGTACGAGGCGACCAGCGAGTCCGGCACGAAGTGGTCGACCGCCGCGACGGCGGCGGCCAGTTGCGCGGGGCTCAGGTGCTCGTACATCAGGATCGCGATGTCGAGGAGCCGCTGCGGGGCGCCGATCTGGAAGTTGTACCAGTTCCCGTACGGGGCCAGGGACGCGTTGTAGACCTGGGTGCCCATGTGGTCGACGGCGGTCAGGACGGCGGCCTTGAGGCTCTCGTCGCCGGTGAGGCCGGTGCCGGGCTGGCAGAACGCCTCCGCCATGGACCGGATGCGCTCATAGCTGGTCTGGATCCTCTCGGAGTAGCCGTAGGACTCGGTGTCCGTGTCGGGGTCCGGGTCGCCGAAGACCGCGTCCGGCCAGAGCGAGCCGTCGGCCGGGGCCATGGTGTCGCGCCAGGCCGTCGCCTGGGTGCCGAGCGTGGCGAGCTTGGACCGGAAGGGTTCGGCGGTCGGGCTGAACCCCTCGCCCAGGCACAGGGCCCGCCACTTCGCCCGCAGGGTGGCGAACTCGTCGTCCGCCGCGGCCGTCCCGGTCGGCGCCGCCCCGGCCGCGGCGGACGCCTGGTGGGGGAGGCCGACGGCGAGAGCGGCCCCGGCGGCCGCGGTCGAGGCGAGGAAGCCGCGCCGCGACCACGGCGCGGCGGGGGACGGGGAGGCGGGCGTCTGTGAGGTCATGGAAGAACTCCGGATGCTGGAGGGCCGCGGGGGAGTAAGCGGTTTCTAGCACCCGGAGTTTCAAACGCTCAAGAGGAGCGACCAAGTTGAGCGTTTCGATCGTTCGCCAGGGAGTTCGCCTGTGGCTCAGGCGGCGACCCAGACGGTGGTGATGTTGCAGAACTCCTTGATCCCGTGGCCCGCGAGCTCGCGCCCGTACCCGGAGCGCTTCGCGCCGCCGAAGGGCAGCGCCGGGTGCGAGGCCGTCATGCCGTTGACGAAGACCCCGCCCGCCCCGCTGTCCCGGGCGAACCGCTCGATCTCGTCCTCGTCGCCGGTCCACAGGTTGGAACTCAGCCCGAACGGCGTGTCGTTGGCCACCGCGATCGCCTCGTCCAGGTCGGCGACCCGGTACAGCGTGGCGACCGGACCGAACGTCTCCTCGCGGTGGATGCGCATCTCGGGGCGGATGTCGGTGAGGACCGTCGGCTCGTAGAACCAGCCGCTCTGCGCGAGGTCCTTGGGCCGCTGCCCGCCGCAGAGCACGGTCGCGCCGGACTCGACGGCCTCGTCGACCAGCTCCTCCAGGTCCGTCCTGCCCTGCTCGCTGGCGAGCGGGCCGACGTCCGTCGACTCGTCGAGCGGGTCGCCCACCTTCAGCGCCCGCATCCCCTCGACGAAGGCGTCCCGGAACTCGGTGAAGACGTCCTCGTGCACGATGAACCGCTTGGCCGCGATGCACGACTGGCCGTTGTTCTGCACCCGGGCCGTCACCGCCGTCTTCGCGGCCTTGGCGACGTCCGCCGACGGCATCACCACGTACGGGTCGCTGCCGCCCAGTTCCAGGACCGTCTTCTTCACCTCGTCCCCGGCGATCGCGGCGACCGAGCGCCCGGCCGGCTCGCTGCCGGTGAGGGTCGCCGCCGCCACCCGCTCGTCGCGCAGGATGGCCTCGATCTCGCCCGAGCCGACCAGGAGCGTCTGGAAGCAGCCCTCGGGGAAACCGGCCCGGCGGAACAGGTCCTCGAGGTAGAGCGCGGTCTGCGGGACGTTCGACGCGTGCTTGAGCAGACCGACGTTCCCGGCCATCAGGGCGGGCGCCGCGAACCGGACGACCTGCCACAACGGGAAGTTCCACGGCATCACCGCGAGGACCACGCCCAGCGGCCGGTAGCGCACGTGCGCCCGCGCGGCCCCGGAGTCCTTCACGTCCGCTTCCGCGGGGTGCTCGTCGGCCAGCAGGTGCTGCGCGTTCTCCGCGTACCAGCGCATCGCCTTCGCGCACTTCGCCGCCTCGGCGCGCGCCGCCGCGATCGGCTTGCCCATCTCCGTCGTCATGACGCGGGCGATGTCCGGGGTGTCCGCGTCCAGCAGGTCTGCGGCCTGCTGGAGCAGCCGCGCCCGGTCGAAGAACGACGTCGTGCGGTACGAGTCGAACGTCCGGGCCGCCAGGGCCAGCTTCTCCTCGATGTCCTCGGCGGAGAGGGCGTCGTACGTCTTCACTGTCTCGCCGTTCGCGGGGTTGACCGTCGCGATGGGCATGGGGGCGACCTCCTGTGCACGGTTCCTTCGACCTTCCCGCGCGGCGCGGGGCGGCGCAACGCGGGGGGCTCCTCCGCGTACCCGGTCGCGACGGCCTGCAACCTGAGCGGCGAGGCGTGCTCAGAGCTGCGCGGCGAGCCGGTCCAGGAAGACGGCCTGTCCCTTCACCACAGCCACTCGTGCCGCGTCCAGGCCGAACCACGCGACGCGGTCCAGCTCGGGGAAGTCCGCCGTCCGGCCCGAGCCCCGCGGCCACTCCATGGTGAAGGTGCCCGGCACCATGTCCGCCGGGTCGAAGTCCGCCTCCAGGGCCCAGACGGTGACGTGCTTGCCGTTCGCCTGCACCGTCTCGCCCAGCGGCAGCGCGGTGCCCTCCGGCGGGGGCACCCCCAGCTCCTCCTGGAACTCGCGCCGCGCCGCGTCCCAGGGCGCCTCCTGCGGCGGGTACTCGCCCTTCGGGACGCTCCAGGCCCCCGCGTCCTTGCGCGCCCAGAACGGCCCGCCCATGTGCCCCAGCAGCACCTCGGGCCCGTCCGGCGTGCGGCGGAAGAGGAGCAGACCCGCGCTGCGTTTCGTTCGCTTCGTCCCGTCGGTCATGAGGACAGTCTCGGTGCAGGTGCCGGGGGTCCGCGAGTACGCGGGGCGGACGCGGTCCTGCGCGGCCCGCGCCGGGAGCGAGCGGCCCGCCGCCGGGGTCAGGAGAGGCCGCGGGGGAGCACGCCGAGGGCCGTCGCGTCCGCCAGGTGCTGGCCCAGGCGCAGTTGCAGCGCCCCCGGCGGGCCCGCCCGCTCCGACAGCAGGCTGAGCGAGCCGACCGCCCGGTCCGCCGTGCGCAGCGGCACCGCGACCACGCCCGCGAAACCCAGCGACCGCGCCATCGCCGTGTACGACGGCCAGTTCGCCCGCGCGTAGGGGTGCGCGAGGGGCACGCCGCGGATGGGCTGGGCCGAGGCGCGGCAGTCGGCGCCCGGCCCCTCGCCCCAGGACAGCGAGGCCCGCTCCAGGCGCAGCCCCCGGTCGTCCGACGCGGCCATGTCCACGCGCCCCGCGGGCGGCTTGAGCACCACCGACGCGCTGGGCACGCCGAGCAGCGCCGTGCAGCAGCCGACGAGCGCGGCCAGCGCCTGGGCGGAGCCGCGGACCGCGGCGTCCGCCACTTCGACGAAGGCCGTCGCGAGCTGTTCGCTGTCCACCTGATACGTCTCGTACGGCACACCGCGCATCGCCGGTCCCCCTGTTCCCCTGACGTCCCCCGTACCGGCACCGTCCGCCCGCCCGGCACGCGGCCGGACGGGCGGACTTTGCAGAAGGGGTATGCCCCCTGGGCGGACGCGCCGAACCGGGTCCCGCGCGCGGGGTCAGGGGCCGCCCGTCACATGGGCGCGGCCTCCCCGGTGGCCGCCGACTTCGGCACCCCGGGCCGGTACAGCACCAGCGTCACCACGAAGCCGACCGCGAAGAACAGCGCGGACCAGAAGAACGCGGTGGAGTAGCTCTCCATGGAGGCCTCCGCCTGCACCAGCGGCGAGGGCCGCTTGCCGACCAGGTAGTTGGTCGCGGCGGTGGTGGCCAGGGAGTTGAGCAGCGCCGTACCGATCGAACCGCCGACCTGCTGGCTGGTGTTCACCATCGCGGAGGCGACGCCCGCGTCGTGGTGGGCGACGCCGGCCGTGGCGAGGTTCATCGCGGTGGCGAAGACCAGACCGAGGCCGATACCGGCGACGAGCAGCGGCGGCAGCACGTGCGCCGCGTAGGTGCTGTGCAGATCGAGAGCGGTGAGCCAGCCCATGCCGCCGGCGGCCAGGGCCATGCCGAGCGGCACGATCGGTTTCGGCCCGAGCCGGGGCACCAGGTAGTTCGTCGTGACGACCGACGAGAAGACCATGCACGCCACCATGGGCAGGAACGCCACACCGGTGATCACCGGCGAGTACGCGAGGATCTGCTGCAAGTAGTACGTCAGGAACAGGAACACGCCGAACATGCCCGCACCGGAGATGAACATCGCGAGGTACGACGCCCCGCGGTCCCGGTCCAGGATCACGCGCATCGGCAGCAGCGGATGCGGCGCCCGCAGCTCCCACCAGGTGAACGCGGCCAGCAGCGCCACTCCGATGACGAGGAAGCCCCAGGTCAGCCAGTTGCCCCAGGAGTGCGTCTCGGCGTTCGAGAACCCGTAGACGATGCAGAACAGGCCGACGGAGACCAGGGCGGTGCCCGGCACGTCCAGTTCCGGCCGGTCGGTGGGCCGTCCGCCGTGCAGCAGCCGCACCCCGCCGACGATCGCCACCACGGCGAAGAGCAGGTTCACGTAAAGGCACCAGCGCCAGTCCAGGTACTCGGTGAGCACACCGCCGAGCAGCAGGCCCACCGCGCCGCCGGCGCCGGCGATGGCGCCGTAGATGCCGAACGCCTTGGCGCGTTCGCGCGGGTCCGTGAACGTCGTGGTCAGCAGCGACAGCGCAGCCGGCGCGAGCAGCGCGCCGAACACGCCCTGCAGGGCGCGGGCGAAGACCAGCATGCCGAAGCTGGTCGCGGCGCCGCCGAGCGCCGAGGCCGCCGCGAAGCCGACGAGCCCGGCGATGAAGACGGCCTTGCGGCCCACCAGGTCGGCGATGCGCCCGCCGAGCAGCAGCAGGCTGCCGAACGCGAGCGCGTACGCGGTCACGATCCACTGCCGGTTGCCGTCGCTGAAGCCGAGGTCCTTCTGGGCGGAGGGCAGGGCGATGTTCACGATGGTCGCGTCGAGGACGACCATCAGCTGGGCGATGCCGATGACGGCGAGGATCAGCCATCGGTGCTCGTGCTTCCCGCCGGTGTGCGGGGCCGAGCCGCCGTCGGGCGGTGTGGTCCGCACGCCGGGCTCGGGCGGCTCCGCGGCGGAGTCGGACGGGCGATCCATCGTGGCCTCCAGGCGTCCAGGTGCACCCCCCTGATCAAGTTCTCCACCACGCTAAGCGCCCCGCACGAGGACGGCGACCGGGGCGGAGAACGCCCTGTTCTCCGCCCCGGTCGCCCGCCCCCTGCCGTCCCCGAACCGTCCAGCTACCGCCCCCGACCCCGCACACCCCAACAGCTCGTCCACCCGCCCGGGGTCCACACCCCCGCG
>NZ_JBITLI010000008.1:0-166083 GCF_044465085.1 Streptomyces sp. NPDC049813
CCTGGCACGCACTCTCGCCGCACCGGGCGCAAGGCCAAGTACGTCCAGTACGAGGCCGTGCGCCCGGCACGCCGAGAGCACGCACCAGACGCCGCAGGGCCGCCCTCCGGGCGACGACGGGAATTGTCAGACAGGCCCTAGCGCGTCTGCTTGTTTCTGCGCTAAAACTCGCCCATGTAATCAGCATCGAGCACGCTCGGACGCACGCGCCCCCACCCACGGACACGTCTCAGATCTCTCGTTGCCCTCGCCGCGCTCGGTCTCGCCGCGAGCCTCGCCGGGCCCGGTCACGCCGCCGCCGACGACGACAGCCGGGCCGGTGCCGTCGGCGACGTCACCGGTCTCCACCGCGACGGCTCCCGCTACACCCTCGACGCCGGGGCCGCCGAGGCCCGCGTCAGCTTCGTCTCCGAGGAGACCTTCCGGATCGAGCTCGCCCCGGACGGGGAGTTCACCGATCCCGCCGGTGACGCCATCGTGCTGCCGCAGGGCCGCCCGCCCGCCACCCGCGTCAGGGACAAGGGCGACCGCTACGAGCTGAGCACCGGCAAGGTCACGCTGCGCGCCTACAAGTCCCCGCTCCGCTTCGCCCTCTACCGCGACGACGGCACCCGGCTGTGGTCCGAGAGCGCCCCGCTCAGCTGGACCGGCGACTCCACCACCCAGACCCTCGACCGCGGCGCCGACGAGCAGTTCTACGGCGCCGGGATGCAGAACGGCCGCGGCAACACCTCACTGCGCGGCCAGACCGTCGAGGCCGAGGTCGACTACGACTGGGACGACGGCGGCCACCCCAACTCCGTGCCGTTCTACCTCTCCTCGGCCGGCTACGGCGTCTTCCGGAACACCTTCGCACCGGGCACGTACACCTTCGGCGCGCCCGTCACGGCCGCCGCGAAGGAGCGCCGCTTCGACGCGTACTACTTCGCGGGCAGCGGCTCCGACAGCGCCAAGGACGTCATCGGGCAGTACACGGACCTGACCGGCAAGCCCTTCCTGCCGCCGGTCTACGGCCTGGAGATCGGCGACGCCGACTGCTACCTCCACAACGCCAACCGCGGCGAGCGGCACACCCTCGACGCCCTCAAGGTCTCCGACCAGTACGTGAAGAACGACATGCCGCTCGGCTGGATGCTGGTCAACGACGGCTACGGCTGCGGCTACGAGAACCTGGCGGAGACCGCCGGGGGACTGCAGAGGAACAAGGCGCAGATGGGCCTGTGGACCGAGGACGGCATCGACAAGATCGCCGACCAGGTCAAGGCCGGGCAGCGCGTCGCCAAGCTGGACGTCGCCTGGGTCGGCGACGGCTACAAGTTCGCGCTCGACGGCTGCAAGGCCGCCTACCAGGGCATCGAGGACAACTCCGACGCCCGCGGCTTCACCTGGGCCCCCGAGAGCTGGTCCGGCGCGCAGCGCTGCGGCGTCCAGTGGTCGGGCGACCAGTCCGGCTCGTGGGACTACATCCGCTGGCAGATACCGACCTACGCCGGCGCCACGATGTCCGGGCTCGCCTACACCACCGGCGACGTGGACGGCATCTTCGGCGGCAGCCCCCAGACGTACGCCCGCGACCTGCAATGGAAGTCGCTGCTCCCGGTGACCATGACGATGGACGGCTGGGCGGCCAGCGACAAGCAGCCGTTCCGGCAGGGCGAGCCGTACACCGCCATCAACCGCAAATACCTCAAGCTGCACGAGTCGCTGCTGCCCTACCTGTACACGTACGCCCACGAGGCGACCGGGACGGGCGTGGGAGCCGTGCGGCCGCTCGCGCTGGAATACCCCGACGACCCGAAGGCCGCGACCGACGCCGCCAAGTACGAGTTCCTGACCGGCGAGGACTTCCTCGTCGCGCCGGTCTACAAGGACAGCGCCGTGCGGGACGGGATCTATCTGCCCAAGGGCACCTGGACCGACTACTGGACCGGCCGCGTCTACCGGGGCCCGACCACGATCGACGGCTACGACGCCCCGCTCGACACGCTCCCGCTGTTCGTGAAGGGCGGCGCCGCCGTGCCGATGTGGCCCGGCATCCGCTCCTACCAGGACCGCACCGCCGACTCGCCGCTGGCCTGGGACATCTACCCGCAGGGCCGGTCCTCCTTCGAGCTGTACGAGGACGACGGCGTGACCCGTGCCCACCGCACGGGCGCCTACGCCACCCAGCGGGCCGACGTCGACGCGCCGGTGTCCGGCGCCGGCGACGTGCGCGTGCGCATCGGCGCGAGCAAGGGCGACTTCAAGGGGAAGCAGACCGCGCGGCCCTACGCCTTCACCCTGCACACCGCCGACGCGCCGGACCAGGTCAGGATCGACGGCCGGAAGCTGGCGCGGGCGGCATCCAGGAGCGCGTACGAGAAGGCTGCGAGCGGCTGGTTCTACGACCGGGACGACCGGGGCGGCGTCGTGCTGGTGAAGACCGGCACGCGGTCCACGCGCCACTCGTTCACGCTCGACCTGCGCGGCACGGCCGCCGTGGGCGGGGCCGTGCCGGGCGCCGCCGCCGCGCTGAGCGCCCCCGCGGGCCAGGAGGCGGGCGCGGGCGTCGAGGAGAAGATCGCCGTCGACGTCACCGCGGGCACCAGGGACGCCACCGACGTCGCCGTCTCCCTGGCGGCGCCGGACGGCTGGCGGGCCGGCGCGCCCGTCACCCTCGACCGCGTCCCGGCCGGCACCACCCGGCGCGTAGCACTCGCCGTGACACCCGACAAGGACGCGAAACCGGGGGAGCAGCCGCTCACCGCCACCGTCCGGTACCGCTCCGCCGGCCAACAGCGCACGGCCCACGGCCACTTCGGCGTGAGCGTGGTGCCGCCGCCGCCCGCCGGGGACGCCTGGGCGAGCGACCTGCCCTGGCCGGCCTCGACCAACGGGTACGGGCCCGCCGAACGCGACCGCAGCAACGGCGAGTCCGGCGCCGCCGACGGGCACCCGCTCACCCTGGCCGGGAAGACGTACGACAAGGGCATCGGGGTGCACGCCGACTCCACGGTCGATCTCTACCTCGGCGGGCGGTGCTCCCGGCTGACCGCCGACGTCGGCATCGACGACGAGATCGACGGGTACGGCGAGGTCGCCTTCTCCGTCGAGGCCGACGGGAAGGTGCTGTGGACCTCGCCGAAGGTGACCGGCGCCTCGGCGACCGTGCCGGCCGACGTGGACGTGTCCGGGGCGCGGCACGTCCGGCTGAAGGTGACCGACACCAACGGGTCCAAGACCGGGGACCACGGGGACTGGGCAGGCGCCAGGGTCAGCTGCACGTCCGGGACATGACGGACGGCGGCGCCGGGCGGGGGAGGCCCCTGCCCGGCGCCGCCGTGCCGTGCTGCGCTACTCGTCGCCGTCGTCGCCCTCCGGGCGCGGCGGCTTCGGCGGGCGGGTCCGGCCGCCCGGATTGTCCCGCAGATAGCTCGAACCGTCCCCGCCGTCGGTCGCGTGCCCGCCGGGCGGGGCACCCGGATCGCGGCGCCGCAGGTACCGCTCGAACTCGCGGGCGATGGCCTCGCCCGTCGCCTCGGGCAGCTCCGCGGTGTCCCGCGCCTCCTCCAGGCTCTGCACGTACTCGGCGACCTCGCTGTCCTCCGCGGCCAGCTGGTCCACGCCCACCTGCCACGCGCGCGCGTCCTCGGGCAGCTCGCCCAGCGGGATGCGCAGGTCGATCAGGTCCTCCAGGCGGTTGAGGAGCGCCAGCGTCGCCTTCGGGTTGGGCGGCTGGGAGACGTAGTGCGGGACCGCCGCCCACAGGGAGACCGCCGGGACGCCCGCGTGCGTGCACGCCTCCTGGAGGATCCCCACGATGCCCGTGGGGCCCTCGTACTTGGTCTCCTCCAGGTCCATGCGCGTGGCGAGATCCGCGTCGGAGGTGACGCCGGAGACCGGCACCGGGCGCGTGTGCGGGGTGTCGCCGAGCAGGGCGCCCAGGATGACGACCAGCTCGACGCCCAGCTCGTGGGCAAAGCCCAGGATCTCGTTGCAGAACGAGCGCCAGCGCATGGAGGGCTCGATGCCGCGCACCAGGACGAGGTCGCGCGGTTTGTCACCGCCGACGCGCACCACCGAGAGCCGGGTCGTCGGCCAGGTCACCTTGCGGACGCCGTCCTCCAGCCACACCGTGGGCCGGTTCACCTGGAAGTCGTAGTAGTCCTCGGCGTCGAGCGCCGCGAAGACCTCGCCCTTCCACTCCTTGTCGAGATGCGCGACCGCGGTGGAGGCGGCGTCGCCGGCGTCGTTCCAGCCCTCGAACGCGGCCACCATGACCGGGTCGACCAGCTCGGGAACCCCCTCGAGCTCGATCACCCAGCGCCTCCTTCCGACGTCCCCGAGACCCTGATGGCCTGGGGGTACCCCCATCGCGTACCCGCCCACCTTACGGCGTCCGCAGGGGCCCTCCGCAGCCCCCCGCGACCCGCGGGTCGACCGGAACACTGCCCCGGACCGGGGGGTCGCACTCCACCCGGACGTGCCCCTTCGCCGCGGCGCCGTGCCGTCACAGGGTCGAGCGCAGCCACTGCTCCACGCTCGCGATGTGCACCGTCGCCCACGACCGCGCCGCCTCCGCGTCGCCGTCACGCAGCGCCGCCAGGATCGCGCGGTGCTCGTGCAGGGTGCGGCTGACCGCGTCCTCCTGGGTCAGGCCGCGCCAGATCCGGGCCCGGGTGGTCGGCCCGGACAGGCCGTCGAGCAGCGAGCACAGGACGGAGTTGCCGGCCGCCCGCACGATGCCGCGGTGGAAGTCGAGGTCGGCGGCGACCAGCTCCTCCACCGACGGCTCGGTGCCCAGGGCGTCCAGCTGGGCCGCGAGCGCGTCGAGCCGCTCCTCGGTGATCAGGGCGGCCGCCGTCGCCGTCGCGGCGGGCTCCAGGATGCGCCGGACCGCGAGGAACTCCAGGACCGTGTCGTCGCGGTGGAAGTCGACGACGAAGCTCAGCGCCTCCAGCAGCAGTTGGGGGTCGAGGCTGGTGACGTACGTGCCGTCGCCCTGGCGCACGTCCAGGATGCGGATCAGCGACAGGGCGCGCACCGCCTCGCGCAGCGAGTTGCGCGACAGGCCCAGCTCCGCGGCGAGTTCGCTCTCCTTGGGGAGGCGGTCGCCGGGGCGCAGCGCGCCGGAGACGATCATGCCCTTGATCTTCTCGATCGCCTCGTCGGTGACGGCCATGGCCACCCCTCCGCTCGTCCCCGGAGGGCCGATACCTCCGATGTCTCGGACCATTATGTGGCTACGGACGCCACCGAGGAGGCGGCCGGGGCGAGCGGGAGGCGGGGCCGCGGGCTCAGACCGTGGCCTGCTCCTCGGCGCCCGCGCGGTACAGGCGGCGCAGCCGCACGACGCCCAGGTCGTGCTGGTAGAGGTTCTCGCGCTGGTCGGCGTCGGCCGGCATCGCCTCCAGCATCACCCGGTCCTGCTCCAGGACCGCCCAGTGCCGCTCCTCGATCAGCGTCTTGTACAGGAACCGCCAGCTGTCGCGCTGCCAGCCCTGGACCGTGCGGTAGCGCCAGAAGAAGACCGCGCACCGCTCGGCGTCGACCGGCCGGACCATGCCGACGATGCCGAACGGCCCGCCGGGCCCGGCCGACGGCGGGTACGGGATCGACAGGTCGACCCAGTCCACGCCGGTGCGGCACAGCTCGACCCAGTCGAAGTTGACCCCGCGCTGGTCGGTCTTCTCGAAGAAGTAGCCGCGGCCGGTCTCCCGGATGCGGAACTTGGCGGTGGTGTCGCCGTCGAACATGGTGTGGGAGTCGTGGTGCAGGAACGCGCCGTGCATCGGGTCGAGCAGGTTCTCGACGGCGTAGCGCCACGGCACGTCCCACTCCGCGTAGCAGAGGATCGCGTCGGTGTCGGGGTCGGTGAGCGGCTCGGGCAGCGTCAGCGCGACGGGCTCCGGCTGCTGTTCGGTGCCGAAGTAGGCGAGGACGGCGCCCGCGACCTCGCGCACCGGCAGGGAGACGACGAGCTGCTTGCCCTCCAGGTTGCAGCCCGGCAGGCCCGGCACGGAGGAGACGGTGCCGTCGGTCTCGACCTCCACGCCGTGGTACCAGCAGGCCACCCGGTCGCCCAGGTGTTTGCCGAGCGACAGCGGGGCGCCGCGGTGCGGACAGCGGTCGGCCAGCATGCTCAGGGTCCCGTCGGAGCGGCGGAAGAGCAGCCACTGCTCGCCGAGGACGGTGACCTTGCGCATCGCGCCGGGCGCGACGAACGAGGACGGGACGACCGGGTGCCACTGCCCGCGCAGGCCGGTGGCGTAGAGGTGGTCGGCGGTCACGGGGGTCATGGCGGTCACGCTCCCAGTCGGTGCAGCTCGGCGCGGAAGGACTCCTCGGTCCACGGCGCCCCGTCGGGGGCGTGGACCTGGCGGGCGTTCAACCCGCGGACGACGTCGGCGAGTTCGTGGCCCTCTTGGGTGAAGACCTCTTCGAGGGTGGCGGCGAGCTTGTACTCGTACGGGCTCGGCTCGTGCGTACGGGACTGGTGGATCTCCAGGTACGGCCAGTCGGTCGCGGTGCTCATACGTGTCTCCAGAAAAAGGGGGGGCGGGTCACAGGTCGAGGACGAGGCGGCCCGACGCGCAGCGCGAGACGCAGATCATCATCGAGGTGCCGGCGGCGCGCTCGGCGTCGGAGAGCAGGAAGTCGCGGTGGTCGGGGACGCCGTCGAGCACCCGGGTCTCGCAGGACCCGCAGATGCCGTCGCGGCACGAGCTGGCCACGTCGAGGCCGGCCTCCTCGGCCGCAGCCAGGATCGAGTCGCCGGCGCCCACGGTGAGGGTGAGCCCGGACGTACGGCACTCGACCTCGAACGCGTCGTCGTCCGCGGCCCGTTCGGCGACGGGCGCCGCGAACCGCTCGACCCGCAGCCGCTCGGCCGGGCACGCCTCCTCGACGGCGGCCAGCAGCGGCTCGGGCCCGCAGCAGTAGACGAGGGCCCCCTCGGGCAGCTCCGCGAGCGCCGCGGCGAGGTCGATATGGCCCAGCTCGTCCTGCGGAACGAGGGTCAACGAACCGCCCAGTGCGTCGAGTTCGTCGGTGAAGGCCATCGAGGCGCGGCTGCGTCCGCCGTACACCATCCGCCAGGCGGCGCCCCGGCGCGCCGCCTGGCGTGCCATCGCGAGCAGCGGTGTGACGCCGATGCCGCCCGCGACGAACACGTACGCCGGGGCGTCCTCCAGGGCGAAGTGGTTGCGGGGCTCGGCGACCGTGACCCGCTGGCCGGGCCGCAGCGCCGTGTGCACGTGGCGTGAACCGCCGCGCGAGGAGGGTTCGTTGAGGACTCCGATGCGGTACGTGTCCGTCGCCGCCGGATCGCCGCACAGGCTGTACTGCCGGATCTGCCCGCCGACGTGCACGTCGACGTGGGCGCCGGGCTCCCAGGCCGGCAGCGGCTTGCCGTCGGGATGGGTCAGCTCGACGGACAGGACGCCCTCGGCCTCCCAGGTCATGCGGCGCACGAGCAGGGACAGGGGACGCTCTTCGGTCGTCGTCATGGCGCGGCCTCCCTACGCGGTGGGGATCTTCACGGGCGGGGTGAACGGGTTCTTCATCGGGCCGAGCGCCGCCAGGTCCACCTCGACGAGGACCGGCCCGTCCGAGGCGACGGCCTCGCCGATCACCGGCCCGGCGTGCTCGGCGGCCGCGATCCGCAGGTACGGCAGGCGGCAGGCGCGGGCGAGGAGTTCGAAGTCGGGCGTGGTCAGGTCGACGCCGGAGCGGCGCTCCGCGTAGCGGTCCTGCATGTTGCGCAGCACGCCGTAGCCGCCGTCGTTGAAGACGAGGACGGTGAGCCGCGGGCGTTCCTGGGCGACCGTGAGCAGTTCGCCGAGGTGCACGGCGAGCCCGCCGTCCCCGGCGATCACCACGGTGGGGCGCCCGGGCGCGGCGAGCGCCGCGCCGATACCCATGCCGAGGCCCTGCCCGATGCCGCCGCCGCGCGGGAACACGTTGGACCGCGGGTCGTACATCTCCAGGAGCCGGTTGCCCCAGCTGCTGGAGGCGATGGTGACGTCCCGGGCGACGACCGCGTCGCGGGGGAGCGCGGCGCGCAGCGCGTCGCAGATCGCGGCCTGCGGCCCGATGTTCTCGTGCAGTGCGGCCCGTACCTCGGATCGGACCCGGCCGGCGCGGCGCGTCCACCCGGGTTCGGCCCCGCGGGCGTGGGGGAGCAGGGCGCCGAGCACCTCGGCGGCGTCGCCGTGCAGGACGTGCGCGGCCGGGTAGACGCGGCCGAGGGCCGCCGCGTCGACGTCGATCTGGATGTGGGCGGCGGGCAGGGCCAGCCCGTAGTCGGCCGTCTCGTTGGACCGGAAGTGGGTGCCGACGCTCACCAGGACGTCCGCGTCGGCGAGCAGCGCGCGGCCCGCCGGGGTCGTCGCGAAGTTCCCGACGACCTGCGGGTGGTCCTCGGGGACGGCGCCGCGCCCCGAGTTGGAGGTGAGCAGTGCCGCGCCGGTCGCCTCGACCAGCGCGGCGAGTTCGGCGCCGGCCCGTACGGCGCCGCCGCCCGCCCAGATCACCGGACGTCGGGCGGTGGCCAGCAAGGCTCCGGCGGCCGCCAGTTCAGGTGCGCCGGGCGCCGGACCGGCCGCCTCCGGCACGGTGTCGGCGGCGTCGCTCTGCGCTGCGTACTGCAGGTCGATGGGCCACTCCACGCTCGCCGGTCCGCCGGGGGAGGCGAGCGCGGCGCGGGCCGCCTCGCGCAGCACCCGGCCCGCGTCCTGCGCGGAGCCGACGGTGGCGGCGTACGCGGAGACGGCCCGCAACATGCCGAGCTGGTCCTTCGTCTCGTGGATGAAGCCCCGCCCGCTGCCCAGGAACGTGGCCTCCACCTGCCCGGTGACGTGCAGCACGGAGGTGCCCGAGGCCAGCGCCTCCACCAGCGACCCGGCCGCGTTGCCCGCGCCGGTGCCGGTCGAGGTGAGCGCGCAGCCGATCCCGCCGCGGGCCCGCCCGTAGGCGTCGGCGGCGTTCACCGCGCTCGCCTCGTGCCGGACGGGGACGAAGCGCAGCGCGCGGTCGACCGCCTCGACCAGCGGCAGGTTGTGCACGGAGACGATCCCGAAGACCGTGTCGATGCCCAGTTCTTGCAGGACAGCGACGAGGAGGTCGCCCCCATTGGCGTAACGCATGCGCACTCCTCAGAGAATGCCGCGGCCGACTCCGCCGCAGACGTCGATGCTGGTTCCGGTGATGTACGAGGCCCGGGGCGCGAGCAGGGTGAGGACCGCGTACGCGACCTCCTCCGCCCGGCCGAGTCGCCCCAGGGCGATGCCCCGGTCCGCGGCCAGCTCCGCCTGCCACTCGGCGTAGGTGAGCCCGGAGTCCGCGGCGGCGTGGCGGCGCGTCCACTGACCGGTGTCGATCAGCCCCAGGCAGACGGAGTTGACCCGGATGCCGTCCGCGGCCAGCTCCGTGGCGAGGGACTTGGAGAGGTTGAGGATGCCGGCGCGGGCCGCGCTCGTCGTGATGAGCCGGGGCTCGGGCTGCTTGGCGAGGACGGCGTTGACATTGACGACGGACGCCGCGTCGGACGCCGTCAGCAGAGGGCGGGCGGCCTGCAAGGGGTTCAGCACGCCCGCGAACTTCAGCTCCAGCTCGTCGCGCCAGTCCTCCGGCGTCGTCTCGCCGAGCCGCTTCATCCGGGACTGCCCGGCGTTGTTGACGAGCCCGTCGAGCCGCCCGCCGAACGCCTCGGCGGCCGCCGCCACGAAGCCGCGGACGGCGGCGGCGTCCCGCACGTCGCACGCGGCCGTGAACAGCCGCTCGTGCGTGCCGATCCGCCGCAGCCGGTCGGCGTCGCGCCCGCACGTGGCGACACGGGCGCCCTCGTCGAGCAGGGCGCGGACCGTGGCCAGGCCGACGCCCGAGCTGCCTCCGGTGACCACGTAGGTCCGGTCGGCGAGGCCCAGATCCATGACAGCTGTCTCCTGTACGTCAGTGCATCGTGAAGCCGCCGTTGACGGCGATCACTTGTCCGGTGAGGTAGCGGGACTCCTCGGAGAGGAGGAAGGAGGCGAGGCCGGTCAGGTCGTCCGGCCGCTGGGCGCGGGAGATCGCCCGGTTGGTGGCGTAGAGCCCGTGCCGCTCGGCGGGGACCGTCTCGGTCGCCTCGCACTCGGTGAGGCCGGGGGCGAGGGCGTTCACGGTGATGCCGCGCTCGCCGAGCTCGCGCGCCATCGCCCGGGTCAGCGCGATCACGGCGCCCTTGGAGGCGATGTAGTGCGCGAGGCGGGGCGAACCGTAGAGCGCCGCGTCGGACGCGACGTTCACGATGCGGCCCACCGGCCCGAACAGCGGGTGCAGGGCCTTCGCGACGAGCCAGGGCCCGCGCGCGTTCACCGCCATCAGCCGGTCCCAGGCCGCGATGTCGATGTCCTGGAACTCCTTGCCGCCCACCCCGTTGGCGAGCGCGGCGTTGTTGACGAGCCCGTACAGCGGCCCCAGGCCGGCGACGGAGGCGGCCAGTCGGCCGACCGAGTCCGGGTCCGCGACGTCGCAGTGCACGAACCGGGCGTCGAGCCCCTCCGCTCGCAGCTCCTGCGCCGCCCGGGCCCCGCGCTCCGCGTCGACCTCGGCGACGACGACCCGGAAGCCGTCGGCGCCGGCCCGGCGGGCCATGGCCAGACCCAGGCCACGGCCCGCCCCGGTCACGACGACCAGGGGAGCGTCAGTCACGGGTGACACCGTGCATGGGGGAGTACTCGGGGTAGGACGGCACCTGCGGCTTCTGCGTGCCGATGACCACGCAGAACAGGGCGTCGGTGGACCCCTCGTTCTTCAGCGAGCGGGTCACGCCGGCCGGCACCACGATCATGTCGCGGTAGCCGAGCGTGCGGTACTCCGCCTCCTGCGCGCCGCGGTGGATGCCGACCCGGACCTCGCCCTCCAGGACGAAGAACGCCTCCTCCACGTCGTGGTGGGTGTGGGCCGGGCCCTCGGCGCCGGGCGGCAGCAGCATGTTGGAGAAGGTGAAGCCGCCGGAGGGCAGGATCCGCCGGTCGCCCTCGTGGTTGCCGGTAGCGCCGGAGCCGACGTAGCGGATCTGGCCGCGCCGGTACTGCGGGCCCGCCTTCTCCTGGAAGGAGAGCGTGTCGAAGTCGGCGACGCGGGACTTCTCCGTGGCGATCAGCGAGTCGGTGTACGCGCCGAGGTCGCCGCCGTTGTCGTACTCGGTGGTGGTCAGAGGCATGGCGATGGCCCTTCTGTCAGTGGGTGACGATGTGCAGGTGGGACAGGACCCAGGCGTTGAACCGCCCGGGCTGTTCCTGGTTGGCCAGGTGACCGGCGTCCTTGACGATCACGAAGGCGGATCTGTGCAGGGCTCCGGCGAGGAGCTGGGAGGCCTCGACGCCGGTGACCGTGTCGCGGTCGCCGCACACGACGAGCGCGGGCGCGGTGACGGCGGCCAGTTCGGGGCGCAGGTCCGCGCCGGCCATGGCCGCGGCGGCGTACCCGTAGCCGGGCAGCCGGACGGCGCCGGCCATGGTGTCGACGACCTGCTCGACGAGCGCGGCGGGCGCGAGGTCCGACACGAGCCGTGGCCCGCGCCGCTCGGCGAACGCCCGGGGCCCGAGCGCCGCCAGTTCGTCGGCGCGGGCCCGCATCCCGGCGGCCTTCGCCTCTTCCGTGCCCGAACCCGCGCTGGAGTCGGCGAGCACGAGCGAGGCGACGAGCCGCGGGTGCCGGACGGCGAGCCGCACCGCGATCACGCCGCCCCAGGACACGCCGAGCACGTGCGCGGACGAGCCGTAGGAGCGGATGACGTCGGCCGCCGCGTCCGCGAAGCCGTCCAGGTCCAACGGGGTGTCGGGGTCGGGGGACCTGCCGTATCCGGGGGCGTCCCAGGCGACGACGCGGACCTGCCCGGCGAGCCCGGCGAGCTGCGGCGCGAACGCCGCCGACGACGAGCCGATCCCGTGCAGGCACAGCAGCAGCGGGCCGTCCGTGCCGGCCTCCTCCACATGGACGGCGGTCACAGGATCTGCCCCGACCGCCCGGCCAGCGCCGCCAGCGAGCGCAGCACCGCGTACGGCACGACCTGGCTGGTCGCCGGGTTGGCGGGGTCCGGCCGGTGCGCCGCCTCGAAGCGGTACGCGCCGTGCGGCCCCGACGCCTCGATCACGTGCCGGGTCCGGGCGGCCCCCGGGTCCGCGACGACCCGGACCCGCACAGCGTCCGGGTCGCCGACGGCGAGGGCGACCGAGGCCGCGACGTTGGTCGACTTGGGGAACTTCACCGGCACGTCCCGCGCGGTGCCGGACATGACCTCGACGGGACCGGTCGCCGCCCGCATCCGCTCCAGCAGCTCCGCGTCCATCCACGGCTGCTCCAGCGTCGAGGGCAGCTTCGTCGTCGTCAGGCTCACCTCGTCCAGCGGGCCCAGCGAGCGGACCGCCTGGAGCAGGTCGAGGCCGCCGACCGCGCCGCCGGTGAAGAAGACCCGGCCGGGACCGGCGGCGAGCAGCCGCTCGGCCAGCTCGTCGTCGGTGAGGGCCCCGGTCGAGGCCACCAGCAGATCGGTGCCCGCGGTCAGGACGCGCTCGCCCCACTCCCGGACCACGCCCTGCCCGGCGGCCTCCACGAGCAGGTCGCAGCGGTCGACGGCGTCCTCGAAGGAGACCTGCGGCGCGGGCGCCGCGTCGCCGAGCGGACGGTTGTCGACGATCGCCGTCAGCTCCGCGCCCCCCACCTCCCGGTGGGCCAGGGCCGTGCCGACGACGCGCCCGATGGCGCCCCAGCCGACCAGGCCGACCTTCAGCGTGCCGCTCATGTGCGTGCTCCTTCCGGCGAACCGGCCATGTGACAGCGGATCTCCTTCGACGGCGCGCCCGCCGTGCCCCACAGGTCGGACAGTTCGGGGACGCGGCGCCACACCTTGGCGATCCACCGGTCCTCGACGACCTGCGCGACCTCGGAGGTGTACTCGCAGACCAGCCCGGTGGGGTCGGTGAAGTAGGAGAAGGTGTTGTTGCCGGGGCCGTGCCGCCCCGGGCCCCACTTCGGCACGATCCCGTGGTGGCGCAGCCGCCCCAGCCCCCGCATGAAGTGGTCGACCGAACTCATCTCGTACGCCACGTGGTTGAGGGAGACCCACTCGGCCTGGTTGAAGGCGACGCAGTGGTGGTCCGCGTTGCAGCGCAGGAACGCCATCTGGTGCTCGGACCAGTCGGAGACGCGCAGTCCGAGCACGTCGCAGTAGAAGGCGACGGCGGCGTCGATGTCGGGGGTGTTGAGGACGGTGTGGGTGACGCCGACCGGGACGGCCTCCGCACGGCCGCGGGGCCGCACGGCCCAGGTCTGCGCGGAGAGTTCGACGAGCCGGCCCTCGTGGTCGTGGAAGCGCAGGCCGTACCCGCCGCCGACCTGGTCGAGCGGGCCGGGACCCGCGACCGGCGCGATCCCGCGGGCCTCCAGGCGCCGCGCCGCCTCGTCGATCTCGGCCGGGGTGGCGACCGCGAAGACGAGCCGGCCGAGGCCGGTGCGTTCGGAGCGGGTCAGTTGCAGGGCGTGGTGCTCGTCGCCGGTGCCGCGCAGCCAGCTCGCGCTGTGCTCGGACTCGACGACCTCCAGGCCCCACGCGTCCTCGTAGAAGTCGGTGGCCTCCGCGAAGGAGGGGGTGAGCAGCTCGACCGAGCGCAGGGCGCGCAGCCGGGCTATCGGGAAATGCGACATCGGACTCTCCGGATTACGGGGTCAGTTGGCCCAGGGCAGCGGGGACTCGGCGGTGCCCCAGTACAGGGACTTCTGGCGCTGGTAGGCGCGGATCGCGTCGCGCCCCTTCTCGGTGCCGAGCCCGCTGTCCTTCATCCCGCTGAACGGGGTGGACGCGCTGAACTGCTTGTACGTGTTGATCCACACGGTGCCCGCCTCGATCCGGCGGGCCAGGCGCCAGGCCGCCCGGTGGTCCCGGGTCCAGATCCCGCAGGCCAGGCCGTACACGGAGTCGTTGGCCTGGCGGACGAGGTCGTCCTCGTCGTCGTAGGGGAGGGTGACCAGGACCGGGCCGAAGATCTCCTCCTGGCAGGTGCGCGCGGAGTTCGGCAGACCGGTGAGGACGGTGGGCAGGTAGTACGCGCCGCCCTCGTACCCGGGGCCCTCGGGCGCCGCGCCGCCGCACAGCACCTCGGCGCCCTCGGTGCGGGCCAGGTCCACATAGGCGGCGACGGAGTCCCGGTGCCGGTGGTGGACGAGCGGGCCCACCTGCGTGGCGGGGTCGGTGCCGGGTCCGACCCGCAGCTTCTCGACGCGGGCCACCAGTTCCCGCACGAAGTCGTCGTGGATCTCGCGGGCCACGAAGAGCCGCGACCCGGCGATGCAGGACTGCCCGCTGGAGGAGAAGATCCCGAACATCACCCCGGCCAGGGCCTGTTCGAGGTCGGCGTCGGCGCGCACGATCGTCGGCGACTTGCCGCCCAGCTCAAGCGAGACCGGGATCAGCTTCGCGCCGGCGAGCGCCGCGACGGACCGGCCGGTCTCCGTGCCGCCGGTGAAGCCGATCCGGCCGACCAGCGGGTGCCGCACGACGGCGTCCCCGACCACCCGGCCGCTGCCCGGAAGCACCGACAACAGGGCGGTCGGCAGGTCCAGTTCGGTGAGTGCGCGGGTGATGAGGCGGCCGAGCGCGAGGGAGACGAGCGGGGTCCACGCGGCGGGCTTGAGCAGGACCGCGTTGCCCGCGGCGAGCGCGGGCGCGATCTTCTGCGCGTCGCTGGCGACCGGCGAGTTCCACGGGTTGATGGCCCCGACGACACCGATCGGCTCGTGCACGCTCATCGTGACGTACGGGCCGCGCGAGGGGGTGAGGGCCTCCTCCGCGGTCTCCAGCGCGGCGCCCAGGTAGCGGAAGGTGCCGGCCGCGCTGAGCGCGAGCGCCTTCGTCTCGGTGAGCGTCTTGCCGGTGTCCGCGGTCTGTACGGCGGCCAGCTCGTCGGCTGCCTCCTCCGTCAACTCCGCGATGCGGTAGAGGAGTCGGGCGCGCTGGTGGGGCAGCAGCGTGCGCCAGGCCGGGTCGGCCGCGGCCGCGGCCGCCGCCCGCGCCGCTTCGTCGACGTCGGCGGCGGACGCGGCGTGCAGGGTGGCGAGGACGGCGCCGGTGGCCGGGTCGACGGTGTCGAGCCGGTCACCGCCGCCGCGACGCCACCGGCCCGCGACGAGGATCTCGGCTGGGGGGAACGGCACGGCGGGCCTCCGAGGCGGGAAGAGGGGATCAGGGGGATCACGGGGATCAGGGGAACCAGGGGGCTCAGCGGGACCGGCGGGACCAGGCGGGTCGGCGGAGTCGCTGAAGTGCTAGAAATCTAAGCGCTTAAATGTTTCTCCGCAAGACCCCTGGAGGTATAGCCCCGGTTCATATGTCTAAGCGCCTAACCATTGACCACTTAGGTGTCGCCTCCTACTGTCGGCGGAACTCCTCTGTTCGCGTGTTCGCGGAAGGACCCCTCCATGACGACTGTGGCCGGTAAACAGGGCCTCGGCTCGATCGCAGCCAGGCTCGAACGGCTGCCGCACTCCCGCTGGCACGTCAAGGTCCGATTCCTGATCGGCGCCGTGACCTTCTTCGAGGCCTTCGACCAGCTCCTGGCCGCCTCCGCGCTGCCCGTCCTGACGGAGGACTGGCACCTCTCCACGGGCCAGGCCACCTTCGCGGTCACCGCCGGCTCCGTCGGCATGCTGCTCGGCGCCCTGCTGGCGGGCTGGCTCGGGGACCGCATCGGCCGGGTGCGCACCGTGGCCCTGGGCGTCGCCACCACCGGGATCGCCAGCCTGGCCGTCGCCCTGGCGAACGGGATCGAGCTGTTCTCCCTCTTCCGGTTCGTCCAGGGCCTCGGCATCGGCGGCGTCGTCCCCGTCGCGGCCACGTACATCAACGAGATCGCCCGCTCCGACAAGCGCGGCCGCTTCGTCCTGCTCTACGAGATGATCTTCCCGGCCGGGCTCGCCGCGGCCAGCCTCGTCGCCGTGTGGGTGGTGCCGAACCTCGGCTGGCGCGCCATGTTCGTGATCGGCGCGCTGCCCGTCCTGGTCGCGGTCCTCCTCCCGCGCCACGTCGCCGAATCACCCCGCTGGCTGCTGTCGCAGGGCCGGACCGAGGAGGCCGAGCGGGTCATCGCCCGGATCGAGGCCGAGGTCGAGAAGGCCGTCCGCGAGCCGCTGCCCCGGCCCGCCGACGCGCCCCCGGAGGAGGTGACGCGCGGGCGCCTGCGGGACCTGTTCACCGGCCGCTATCTGCGCCGCACCACCGTCCTGTCCGCCCTGTGGTTCGTCGCGTACTACGTCAACCACGGCATCTCGACCTGGCTGCCCTCGCTCTACACCAAGAACTTCGGCCTCGACCTGACCACGGCGCTCGTCTACACCCTGCTGAGCAACGTCACCGGACTGTTCGGCACGTTCGCCGTCGCGCTGGTCATCGACCGGATCGGCCGCCGCCCCGCCCTGGTCGCCGCGCTCGGCGGCACCGCCCTCGCCCTGGGCACGCTGGCCCTCGCCGGCGTCACCTCGGGCGTACAGGTCGCCGTCTTCGCCTCCGCCACGACGTTCTTCGTCTACGCGATCAACGCGGGCCTCTACCTCTACTCGCCGGAGCTGTACCCGACCTCGAACCGGGCCAGGGGCGCGGCGTTCGGCGGCCTGTGGAACCGGCTCGGCGTGATCCTCGGCCCCATCACGGTCGGCGCGATCCTCGGCTCGGGCGGCAGCCTCAGCCTCGTCTTCGTCCAGCTCGCGTGCGTGGCCGGAGTCGGCGCCCTCGTCGCGCTGTTCGCTGTGGAGACCAAGGGCCGGACGCTGGAGGAGCTCAACGCGTAGCGCGCAGCGAGCGGCGCAACGCCCGCAGCAGTTCCTCCAGTTGGCGGCGCTCGGCCGGGCGCAGGCCGTCCAGCAGCCGCCGCTCGCCGGCCCCGCGCTCCTCGGCCGCCCGGTCCACCAGGTCACGGCCCGCCGCGGTCAGCCGCACGTGCACGACGCGCCGGTCCTCGTCGTCCCGCTCCCGCTCCACGAGCCCGGCCCGCGCGAGCCGGTCGGCGTGCTGGGTCACGTTGCCGGCGCGCACGGCGCCGGCCGCCGCCAGCTCGCTCATGGTGCGGCGGTGGGGCGCGCCCGCCCGCCGCAGCTCGGCCAGCACCTCGAACGCGGCCAGGCTGATGCCGTGCCCCTTGACGACGCGCTCGGCCGCGGCCCGGTGGAGGGCCGCGCACTCGGCGAGGGCGGTGAAGACGCGGGTGTCGGCGTCGGTGGCCGGGACCCGCGCCTGCGCCGGGTCCGGGTCCGCATCCGGGTCCGGGTCCGCATCCGGGTCCGGGGCCGCATCCGGGTCCGGGTCCGCATCCGGGTCCGGGTTCGCATCCGGGTCCGGGTCCGCATCCGGGTCCGGGTCCGCATCCGGGTCCATGGCACGGTCCGGGGCATCAGTGCTGCCCGCTTCCGCGGGTGTACCGACCGCCGCCGCGAGCGCCGCGGTCAGCAGCGGCTCCCAGTCGGCCGTCGGCACCGACGCCGCCGGCTCGTGGGCGAAGACGTAACGCTCCATGATGACGCCGAACAAGATGCTGCGGACCAGGCCGACGCGGGCGCGGCCGTCCGCCGTGTCGCCGAGCACGCCCGACAGCGGCCGGGTCACGACCCGTTCGAGCAGCTCGGCCAGGTGCTGCGCGCTCGGCGGATGGGTGAGCGCCGAGCGGATCAGCGCGGCGAGCGGGTCCTGCGCCGAGAGGCGGTCCCAGCGGTCCAGGTAGGAGCGGGCCAGCGCCCGGGGGAGCCCCGCCGGATCGTTCCCGGCCTCGTCGAGCACATGGGCGGTGACGCCCGTGCCCTCGCCGACCACGGCACGGAACAGCCCGTCCTTGGACCCGAAGTACGCCATCACGAGCCCCGCAGTCACCCCGGCCTCGGCGGCGATCGCCCGGATGCCGACCCCCTGGTACCCGTGGGCCGCGAACAGGCGCCGGGCCGCTGCCAGTACCGCCCGGCGGTTTCCCTCGGGGTCGTGCGGCCGTCCGCGCCGCCGCTCGTTCACTGCGTCCACGCCGCCACAGTAGACGGCCGCCCGCCGAGCAGCCGGTCCCGCGATCACTTTTGCACGGTCGTTCAGATCGAATGCGAGCCACCTGCCCCCGGAACAACAGGCTTTCATCTTCTTCCGCGCACCCCTTGCCAACACGATAGTTCAGTGTCAATCATTTCAGGGGTTAGGTAGATCGCCGTCCGAGTAGCTCGCCGTCCGAGAGGCCAGGTGTCAGCCGGTTTGAAACCCGCACCCTTCGACTACAGCGCCCCCCGCACCGTGCCCGAGGCCCTCGCCCTCCTCGCCGACGAGGAGCGCGACCCCAAGGTGGTGGCGGGCGGCCAGTCGCTGATCCCGATGCTGAACATGCGGCTCGCCCGCCCCGGCCTGCTCGTCGACGTCACCCGCATCCCCGGCCTCGACCGGATCACCGTCGACGCCGGTGGCGCCCTGCACATCGGCGCCGCCGTCCGGCAGGCCCGGGCCGCGGCCGACCCCGTCGTCCGCTCCGGCTGGCCGCTGCTCGCCGCCGCGACCGGGCACATCGGGCATCCGCAGATCCGGGCCCGGGGCACGGTCGGCGGCAGCCTCGTCCACCACGACCCCGCGGCCGAACTGCCCACCGCCGCCCTGGCCCTCGACGCCCGTTTCGTGATCGCGGGACCGGCCGGCGAGCGGACCGTGGCCGCCGCCGACTTCTTCGTCGCCACCTTCCAGACCGCCGTCGCACCGGACGAACTCCTCACCGAGGTGGTGCTGCCGCCCTGCGCGGGCGGCTGGGCGTTCGAGGAACACGCCCGCAGACACGGGGACTTCGCCACGGTCGGGGTCGCCGTCCGCCTGGAACGCGCGGCGGGCGCCGCCGGTGCGATCGGTGCCGCCCGTGTCGTCTTCTGCGGCGCCGGCTCCGTGCCGCTGCGGCTGCCCGCCGCCGAGGCGGCGCTGACCGGCTCAGACGCGGGCCCCGCCGCCCTCGACGCCGCCCGCGCCGCGGCCCTCGCCCACCTCGAACCGTCCGACGACGTCCACGCCACCGCCGCCCACCGCCGCGAGACCGCCGCCCACCTCCTCGTCCGCGCCTGCACCACCGCCTGGGAGCGCACCCGATGACCTCCGTGACCCCCGCCGCCCGCCCCGCGCGGACCCCACCCCTCGCCGAACCCTCCGCCTGGCACGAACTGCGCCTCACCGTCAACGGCGCGCCCGTCACCGCCCAGGTCGAGTCCCGGCTGCTGCTCAGCGACTTCCTGCGCGACCGGCTCCGGCTGACCGGCACCCACGTCGGCTGCGAGCACGGCGTCTGCGGCGCCTGCACGGTCCTCGTCGACGACACCCCCGTCCGCTCCTGCCTCACCCTCGCCGTCCAGTGCGAGGGCACGGCCCTGCGGACCGTGGAGAGCCTCGCCCCGGCGGACGCGCCGCTCACCCCCGTGCAGCGCGCCTTCCACGAGTGCCACGGCATGCAGTGCGGCTTCTGCACCCCCGGCTTCCTGATGACCGCCACGGCCCTGACCGAACAGGACGAGCGGCCCGCCGCGCCGGTGGTCGCCGACGCCCTCAGCGGCCACCTGTGCCGCTGCACCGGCTACCGCAACATCCGCCGCGCCCTGGGCCAGGCCCTCGACGAGACCTACGGCGAGGAGGGCGCGTGACCATGACCGCACCACACCATCCGGGCGGCTGGATCGGCCGCCCCGTCCCGCGCGTCGAGGACGACCGCCTGCTGCGCGGCGAGGGCCGCTACGTCGACGACATCGACCTGCCCGGCGCCGCCGAGGCGGCCGTCCTGCGCAGCCCGCACGCCCACGCCCGGATCACCGCGGTCGACGTACGCGCCGCGCGCACCGCCCCCGGCGTCCTCGCCGTGTGGACCGGCGCCGACGTCGCCCACCTGCCCGCCCTCCTCAACCGCGAGGAACTGCGCACCCCGCCCCGGCTCGCCGAACTCCTCGACCCGTACGTCGCGATGACACCGATGCCGCTGCTCGCGGACGACAAGGTGCGCTACGTCGGCCAGCCCGTGGCGCTCGTCCTCGCCGAGAACCGCTACCTCGCCGAGGACGCCCTCGAACTCATCGACGTCCGCTACGAGCCGCTCCCCGCCCTCGTCGACCCCCGCCTGGCCCGCGCCGCGGACGCCCCGCTGCTCCACGACGACCTGCCCGACAACACCGCGGTCGCCGTCACCGCCCGCGTCGGCGACCCCGACGCCGCGTTCGCGGCCGCGCACACCGTCATCAGCGAGGAGTTCCAGGCCCACCGCTACGTGGCCTCGCCCATCGAGACCCGCGCCGTCGCCGCCCGCGTCGACTCCTACAGCGGCGACCTCACCGTCTGGTCCAACACCCAGACCCCGCACCGCGTCCGCGAAGCCGTCGCCCACACCCTCGGCCGCGCGTCCGAGACCGTCCGCGTCATCGCCACCGACGTCGGCGGCGGCTTCGGCCAGAAGGGCATCCTCTACGTCGAGGAACTGCTGATCCCCTACGCGGCGGGCGAGCTGGGCCGCGCCGTCGTGTGGCGGGAGGACCGCAACGAGAACCTCACCGCGGCCTCCCACGCCCGCGAACAGCTCCACCGCATCGAACTCGCCGCCGACGCCGACGGCCGCCTCCTCGCCGTCCGGGACCGCGTCACCGTCAACTTCGGCGCCTACAACATGACCGGCCTGGTCGTCCCCTACAACTCGCTCTGCCACCTCCTCGGCCCCTACCGCGTCCCGAACGCCGACATCGACGTCGTCGGCGTCCTCACCAACACCGCCTTCGCCACGCCCTACCGCGGCGCGGGCCGCCCCGAGACGGTCTTCGCGATGGAGCGCGCCCTGGACCGCCTCGCGCACCGGCTCGGCATCGACCCCGCCGACCTGCGGGCCCGCAACCTCATCGGCCCCGACGCCATGCCGTACACCACCGGACTCGTCGACCGCTCCGGCAATCCGCAGACCTACGACTCCGGCGACTTCCCCCAACTGCTGCGCCGGGCCCGCGCCAGGGTCACCGTGCCGGCTCCCCGCGGCCCCGGCCGGCACGTCGGCGTCGGCTACGCCATGTACATCGAGGCGACCGGCCTCGGCCCGTTCGAGACCGCCCGCGTCGACATCGCCCCCAGCGGCCGCGTGAAACTCGCCATCGGCGCCCCCTCCCAGGGGCAGGGCCACCGCACCTCCATGGCGCAGATCGCCGCCGACGCCCTCGGCGTGCCCCTCGACGCCATCGATGTGGTGGGCGGTGACACCGACAGGACCCCGTTCGGCGTCGGCACCATCGCCAGCCGCGCCCTCGTCAACGCGGGCAACGCCACCCACCGCGCCGCGAAGCTCGTCCGGGAGAAGGCGCTCGACGCGGCGGGCCGCCGACTCGGCGTCCCCGCAGCCGAACTCGACCTGACCGACGGGGTGTTCACCACCAAGAGCCCCGGCGGACCCACCCTCACCCTCGCCGGACTCGCGGGCCGCGCCGCCCTGCCCGGCACCCCCGAACCCACCGACGGCAGGCACGGCACCGAGCTGAGCGAGACCGTCCACTTCCGCCCGCCCGGCTTCGCCGTCGCCAGCGGCGCGCACGCCGCCGTCGTCGAGGTCGACGAGGCCACCGGCGAGCTGGAGATCCTCCAGTACGTCGTCGTGCACGACGCCGGCGTCATCGTCAACCCCCTCATCGCCGAGGGCCAGGTCACCGGCGGCGTCGCCCAGGGCATCGGCGGCGCCCTCTACGAGGAGATGGTCTACGGCCCCGACGGCCAGCCCCGCACCGGCACCTACATGGACTACCTCGTGCCCACCTCGTCCGAGATCCCGGACCTGGACATGGACGAGATCCACTCACCGAGCCCGATGAACGACCTCGGCGTCAAAGGGCTCGGCGAGGGCGGCGCCATCGCCCCGCAGGCCGTGCTCGCCAACGCCGTCGAGGACGCGCTGCGCCCCTTCGGCGTCGTCGTGCGCCGCGGCCCGCTCTCCCCCAGCCGCCTGCGCGACCTGTTGCGCACCGCCCCCACCCCCTGACCCGCGAGGAGATCCACCCGATCATGCAGCTCGACCACTCCTTCACCGTCCCGGCCGCGCCCGACGACGCCTGGCGGCTCTTCCACGACCTCGCCCGCGTCGCCCCCTGCATGCCGGGCGCCGTGCTCGACACCCTCGACGGCGACGCCTTCACGGGCCGCGTCAAGGTCAAGGTCGGCGCGGTGCAGATGAGTTACCGGGGCGAGGGCACCGTCACCCGCGATGAGGCCGCCCGCACCGTGCGCCTGGCCCTGAGCGGCAGCGAGACCCGGGGCGCGGGGACCGCCTCCGCCGTCGTCACCGCGGAACTCACCGGCGACCCGGACGGCACCCGCGTCCGCGTCCGCACCGACCTCGACATCACCGGCCGCCCCGCCCAGTTCGGCCGGGGCATCATGACCGAGGTCGGCGACCGCATCGTGGGCCAGTTCGCCACCCGGCTCGCCGGGCTGCTGAGCGCCCCGGCCGCCGCCGTACCCGCACCCCCCGCGGCCGGCGCCGCCGAACCCGAGGCGGTCGACCTCGGCGCCGCGGCCCTGCCCGTCCTGCTCCGCAGGGCCGCCGTCCCGGCCGCCGCCGTGCTCGCCGCGGCCGTCCTCCTGCGCGTCCTGCGCCGCCGCACCTGACCGGGGCGGACCGGACCGGACCGGTCAGGATCGCTTCAGGGGTAGAATTTTCAGGGGCGTACGGTATCGCGCCCGACCCGGAAGCAGCTGAGGGGGCGCGATGGCCGAGCGCAGGCCGGCACGGCAGGACGCCGTGACGCAGATCGTGGCGGACTGGGCGCGGGAGCGGCCCGAGCTGGACACCTCCCCGCTGGAGGTGCTGGCCCGGCTGCACCGCTCGTTCCTGCGGTACAACACCCGGCTCAACGCGTCGATCGAGCGGCACGGGCTGTCCGTCGCGGGCTTCGACGTCCTGACCGCGCTGCGCCGCGCGGGGGCGCCCTACCGCCTGACCGCGGGCCAGCTCGCCGACTCGGGTCTCGTCTCCTCGGCCGGGGTCACCCTGCGCATGGACCGCCTGGAGAAGGACGGCCTGATCGTCCGCGAGCGCGACGCCGACGACCGGCGCGTCGTCTACTCCCGGCTGACCGGCGAGGGCCTCGCCAAGGTCGACGAGGTCTTCGCCGAGCACCTGGACAACGAGCGCCGGATGCTGGCCGGCGTCTCCCCGGCCGAGCGCCGCCAACTCGCCCGTCTCCTCGCCAAGTTGGAGCGCTCGATCGTCGACGCGGACGATCAGTAGCGGCCGGGCCGCGGCCTCACTCCAGCGTCGCGCAGTCCGGTCGGGCTCGACGACGGAGCAGGGACGGCCCCTCGCGGGAGCCGCCCCTGCCACCTGCCGCCGGGCTACTTCTCGTCGAGCAGGTCCTGCACCTTGCCGCGCACCTCGTCCGTGGCCAGGCCGCGGATCGTCAGCGTGGTGCGGCGGCGCAGCACGTCGTCCGGGGTCTCGGCCCACTCGTGGTCGCGGGCGTAGGCGACCTGCGCCCAGATCTCCGGCGCGTCCGGGTGGACGCGCTCGCCGAGCTCCGGGTTCTCGTTGGCCAGCCGCGCGATGTCGAAGGCCAGCGAACCGTAGTGCGTCGCCAGGTGCTTGGCGGTGTCGGCGGCCATTCGCGGGCCGGGCGCGGGGTTGTCGATGAGCAGGCGGTGCGCGACGGCGCGCGGATTGGCGACACCGGGCAGCGGCAGCCGCTTCGGCAGCTCGTCGATCGGCTCGAAGTCCGCGCCGAGCGGGTGGCCCGGCAGCGACTCCAGCTTCTTCATCACCGTACGGCCGATGTGGCGGAAGGTCGTCCACTTGCCGCCCGCGACGGACAGCATGCCCGCCCGGCCCTCGGTGACGACCGTCTCGCGCTTGGCCTTCGAGGTGTCGCCGGGACCGCCCGGCAGCACCCGCAGACCGGCGAACGAGTAGGTGATGAGGTCCCGCTTCAGCTGCTGGTCGCGGACCGAGAACGCGGCCTCGTCGAGGATCTGGTCGATGTCCTTCTCGGTGACCGACACGTCGGCCGGGTCACCCTCGTACTCCTCGTCGGTCGTGCCGAGCAGCAGCATGTCCTCCCAGGGGAGGGCGAAGGTGATGCGGTACTTGTCGATCGGGGTGGCGAGCGCGGCCTTCCACGGCGAGGTCCGCCTCAGGACCAGGTGCGCGCCCTTGGACAGGCGGATGGACGGAGCCGCGTCCGGGTCCTCCATCTTGCGCAGGTGGTCGACCCAGGGGCCCGTCGCGTTCAGCACGAGACGCGCGTTCACCCCGAACTCGTCGCCGCTCGTACGGTCCTTCAGCTCGGCGCCGGTGACCCGGCCCTGGGTGAAGCGCAGGCCGGTGACCTCGGCGTGGTTGAGGACGACGGCACCGGCCTCGACGGCCGCGCGGACCGTCATCAGCGCCATCCGGGCGTCGTTCATCTGGTCGTCGCCGTACACGGCCACGGCCTTCAGGTTCTCGGTGCGCAGCTCCGGCACGTCCTGCTGCGCCTTGGCGGGGGAGAGCAGGTGGCCGACGCCGTCGCCGAACGCGGACAGCGCGCTGTACGCGAAGACGCCCGCGCCCAGCTTGGCCGCGCCGTGCGGGCCGCCCTTGTAGACGGGCAGGTAGAAGGTGAGCGGGTTGGCCAGGTGCGGCGCCACGTTCTTGGAGACCGCGCGGCGCTCGAAGTGGTTCTCCGCGACGAGCTTGACCGCGCCGGTCTGCAAGTAGCGCAGACCGCCGTGGAGCAGCTTCGAGGAGGCGGAGGACGTGGCGCCGGCGAAGTCACCGGCGTCGACCAGGGCCACCCTGAGACCGGACTGCGCCGCGTGCCAGGCAGTGGAGATGCCCAGGATGCCGCCGCCGATCACCAGGAGGTCGTACGTCGCCTTGGAAAGCTGCTCGCGGGTCTCGGCGCGGCTCGGGTTGGAGCCGGCGGCCGGGTGCGTTCCGAGGGCAGGCACGGTCTGCAGGGTGGGCTGGGTCGTCATGGTGGGGTCTTACTCCTCGTCTTCGAGCCAGCCCATGGACCGCTGCACGGCCTTGAGCCAGCTCTTGTACTCACGGTCGCGGGTGTCCGCGTCCATGCGGGGCGTCCACTCGGCGGCCCGGCGCCAGTTGGCGCGCAGGTCGTCGGTGCTGGACCAGAAGCCGACGGCGAGACCGGCGGCGTAGGCGGCGCCGAGGCAGGTCGTCTCGGCCACCATCGGGCGCACCACCGGCGCGTCCAGGAAGTCCGAGAGGGTCTGCATCAGCAGGTTGTTGGAGGTCATGCCGCCGTCGACCTTCAGAGCGGTCAGCTCGACGCCGGAGTCCTTCGTCATGGCGTCGCTGATCTCACGGGTCTGCCAGGCCGTGGCCTCCAGGACGGCGCGCGCGATGTGCGCCTTGGTGACGTACCGGGTCAGGCCGGTGATCACACCGCGGGCGTCGGGGCGCCAGTACGGGGCGAACAGGCCGGAGAAGGCCGGCACGAAGTACGCGCCGCCGTTGTCCTCGACCGAGGACGCGAGCGTCTCGATCTCGGCGGCGGACTTGATCAGGCCCATCTGGTCGCGCATCCACTGCACCAGCGAACCGGTGACCGCGATGGAGCCCTCCAGGGCGTAGACCGGCTTCTGGTCGCCGATCTGGTAGCCGACGGTCGTCAGCAGCCCGGAGTAGGAGTTGATGGCCTTGTCACCGGTGTTGATCAGCATGAAGGTGCCGGTGCCGTACGTGGACTTGGCCTCGCCCTCGGCGAAGCAGGTCTGGCCGAACAGGGCCGCCTGCTGGTCGCCGAGCGCCGACGCGACGGGCACACCGCGCAGGACGTCGCCGAGCGTGCCGCCGGTGACCTCGCCGTAGACCTCGGCGGAGGAGCGGATCTCGGGCAGCATGGTCATCGGGACGCCGATGGACGAGCAGATCTTCTCGTCCCACTCCATCGAGTGCAGGTTCATCAGCATCGTGCGGGAGGCGTTGGTGACGTCGGTGACGTGCCGGCCGCCGTCGACCCCGCCGGTCAGGTTCCAGATGACCCAGCTGTCCATCGTGCCGAAGAGGATGTCGCCGCGCTCGGCGCGCTCGCGCAGGCCCTCGACGTTGTCCAGCAGCCAGCGGGCCTTGGGTCCGGCGAAGTAGGAGGCGAGCGGCAGGCCGGTCTCGCGGCGGAAGCGGTCCTGGCCGACGTTGCGCCCCAGCTCCCGGCACAGGGCGTCGGTGCGGGTGTCCTGCCAGACGATGGCGTTGTGGACGGGCTCACCGGTGTTCTTGTCCCAGAGCAGCGTCGTCTCGCGCTGGTTGGTGATGCCGATGGCCTTGATGTCGTCGCGGGTGATGCCGGCCTTGGAGACGGCGCCGGCGACGACCTCCTGGACGTTGGCCCAGATCTCGTTCGCGTCGTGCTCGACCCAGCCGGGCTTGGGGAAGATCTGCTCGTGCTCCTTCTGGTCGACGGAGACGATGCGGCCGTCCTTGTCGAACACGATGCAGCGGCTGGACGTGGTGCCCTGGTCGATCGCCGCGATGAAGGGGCCTGCGGTGTGTGCGTCGGTCACGGGGTGCTCCTGAAGAGGGGTCTCGGTGCTCGGGCGGGGTGCTCGCGGTGCCGGGCGGGCCTACTTGAACGCGACGTTGTAGAGGCCACCGGCTATGGCGCCGCCGATCAGCGGACCCACGATCGGGATCCAGGCGTACGACCAGTCGGAGCCGCCCTTGTTGGGCAGCGGCAGCAGGGCGTGCACGATGCGCGGGCCGAGGTCACGGACCGGGTTGATCGCGTACCCCGTGGGGCCGCCGAGCGAGAGACCGATACCGACGACGACCAGCGCGGTGATCAGGGCGCCGAGCGTCCCCAGACCGTTGCCGCCGTCGTTCAGGCCCTGCGTGAGGATGGCGAGCACCAGCACGACGGTCGCGATGACCTCCGTGACGAGGTTCTGCACGACGTTGCGGATCTCCGGGCCCGTCGAGAACACGCCGAGCACGGGGCCCGCCTTCGGCGCGGCCTTCTGGTCGACCAGCCCCTCGTCGGCGGGCTGCGCCGCGATGATCTCCGGGTCGGTCAGGTGGGCGCGGAACTGCCCGTAGTACGTCGCCCAGACCAGCACGGCGCCGATCATCGCGCCGAGCAGCTGCGAGCCGAGGTAGAGCGGTACGTCGCTCCACTTGGTGCCGCCCTCGATGGCGAGACCGAGGGTGACCGCGGGGTTCAGGTGGGCGCCGGAGACGCCGCCCGCGAGGTAGGCGCCGGTCAGGACCGCGAAGCCCCAGCCGAACGCGATGGCGGTCCAGCCGGCCTCGTACGCCTTCGAGCGCTTGAAAGTGACGGCGGCGCAGACGCCACCGCCCAGCAGGATGAGCACGGCGGTACCGATGGTCTCGCCGATGAAGATGTCGGAGCTGGACACCCGCGACTCCTTTGTCCTTCGTCCAGGGAAAAACCGAACCCCGGGTCCCTCTCCGGTGGTCCGCGCCCGATGCGGGCGGTTTCGGCCTGGCCTTGTCACACTCTAACGCGTATTGCCGGTAGCTGTTCGACAATGCCGACCGATGGACGCGAGTCTTGCTCCGGGGTCACACGATCGTCAAGGGTTCTGTTATCCAAAGCACGATCGTTATTGATCGGGCACGCCTATCGGTGACGCTGCGGTCATGGACGTGTCTCGATGGTCGCGCGGACGGGTGCGCCCCGCACCCCGGGACGAGAAAGCCCCGTCCGGGGACGGGGCGGCGGGCGGAGTGCGGGCGGTGGGGGCGCCGGGTTCAGAACCGGCTGGCCCCCAGGTCCCGGGAGACGGCGCGGGCGCAGTCCCGTACGGCGGCGATCAGCTCGGGGCGCAGGGCGCCCCGGTCCTCGTCCTTGCAGACCCGCTCCACCGCTCCGGTGATCCCCACCGCGCCCACCGGCATCCGGTGCCGGTCGTGGATCGGCGCCGCGACCGAGGCCACGCCCTCCCAGGTCTCCTCGACGTCCTCGGCGTACCCGCGCGCGCGGGTCAGGTCGAGCACCGCCTCGAACCCCTCCAGGGAGCCGACCGTACGGGCCGTGAACTCCTTGCGCTCGCTCTCCATGACCTCGCTGTGGGCCACGGGGTCGTACGCGGACAGCACCTTGCCCAGGGCCGTGGAGTGCAGCGGCTGCATCGCGCCCACCTCCAGGACCTGCCGGCTGTCGTCGGGCCGGAAGACGTGGTGCACGATCAGGACGCCCTGCTGGTGCAGCACCCCCAGGTAGACGGCCTCCCCGCTGGAGCGCGCCAGGTCGTCCGTCCACACCAGCGCGCGGGCCCGCAGCTCGTGCACGTCCAGGTAGCTGTTGCCCAGGCGCAGCAGTTCCGCGCCCAGCTGGTAGCGGCCCGACGCCGCGTCCTGCTCCACGAACCCCTCGGCCTGCAGCGTGCGCAGGATGCCGTGGGCCGTGCCCTTGGCGAGGCCGACGGCGGAGGCGATGTCCGAGAGCCCGAGCCGCCGCTCGCCGCCCGCGAGGAGCCGGAGCATCGCCGCGGCCCGTTCGAGCGACTGGATGTTGCGTGCCATCGCAGCCCCTTCCTCCTCGGTTCCTCGGTTCCTCTGGCGACGACCGGTGTCGCCGGGCAACGTTCGACAATGCTGAACAGTATCGGTGGTTGCCGACCTCCTGCTAATGCGGCGTACGCCCTTCTTTCGAGCCGCTCGCCGCCGGGGCCGCTCCGCACAGTGTGGCCCGCCCGCGCCGCGCGGCGTTCCACGCCGTGGACGCCTCCCCGATCCGGCGCGGGTCCCGGCTACCCTGGCCGGGTGCGCCTCCAGCAGTGGAGCCGCAAAGCCGACAGCCGTCGCACCTCAGGGAGCACTTTCATGGCCTCGTTGCCACCGCCCGCCGCCGATCCCCGCGCCCGTGTGGACGCCCTCCGCGAAGCCCTCGCCACCCGCGTCGTGGTGGCCGACGGCGCCATGGGCACCATGCTGCAGGCGCAGGACCCCACCCTCGACGACTTCCAGCAGCTCGAGGGCTGCAACGAGATCCTGAACATCACCCGGCCCGACATCGTGCGCTCGGTGCACGAGGAGTACTTCGCGGTCGGCGTCGACTGCGTCGAGACCAACACCTTCGGCGCCAACCACGCGGCCCTCGGCGAGTACGACATCCCCGAGCGGGTCTTCGAGCTCTCCGAGTCCGGCGCCCGCGTCGCCCGCGAGGTCGCCGACGAGTTCACCGCCTCGACGGGACAGCAGCGCTGGGTGCTCGGCTCGATGGGCCCCGGGACCAAGCTGCCCACCCTGGGCCACGCCCCCTACACGACCCTGCGCGACGCCTACCAGCGCAACGCCGAGGGGCTCATCGCGGGCGGCGCGGACGCCCTCCTCGTCGAGACGACCCAGGACCTCCTGCAGACCAAGGCCTCGATCATCGGCGCCCGCCGCGCCCTGGCCGCCACCGGCACGAACCTGCCGGTCATCTGCTCGGTCACCGTCGAGACGACCGGCACCATGCTGCTCGGCTCCGAGATCGGCGCGGCCCTCACCGCCCTGGAGCCGCTCGGCATCGACATGATCGGCCTGAACTGCGCGACGGGCCCCGCCGAGATGAGCGAGCACCTGCGCTACCTCTCCCGCCACTCGCGCATCCCGATCTCCGCCATGCCCAACGCGGGCCTGCCGGTACTCACCAAGGACGGCGCGCACTACCCGCTGTCCGCGCAGGAGCTCGCGGACGCGCAGGAGACGTTCGTACGCGAGTACGGGCTCTCGCTGGTCGGCGGCTGCTGCGGCACCACGCCCGAGCACCTGCGCCAGGTCGTGGAGCGGGTCCGCGGCACGCAGCCCACCAGCCGCGCACCGCGCCCCGAGCCCGGCGCCGCCTCCCTCTACCAGACCGTCCCGTTCCGCCAGGACACCGCCTACATGGCGATCGGCGAGCGCACGAACGCCAACGGGTCGAAGAAGTTCCGCGAGGCCATGCTCGAAGGCCGCTGGGACGACTGCGTGGAGATGGCCCGCGACCAGATCCGCGAGGGCGCGCACATGCTCGACCTGTGCGTGGACTACGTCGGCCGCGACGGCGTCGCCGACATGGCGGAGCTGGCCGGCCGCTTCGCGACCGCCTCGACGCTGCCCATCGTCCTGGACTCCACCGAGGTGCCGGTGATCCGGGCCGGGCTGGAGAAGCTCGGCGGCCGCGCGGTCATCAACTCCGTCAACTACGAGGACGGCGACGGCCCCGACTCCCGCTTCGCGAAGGTCACACAGCTCGCGCAGGAGCACGGCGCCGCGCTGATCGCGCTCACCATCGACGAGGAGGGCCAGGCCCGCACCGTCGAGCACAAGGTCGCCATCGCCGAGCGGCTCATCGAGGACCTCACCGGCACCTGGGGCATCCACGAGTCGGACATCCTCATCGACTGCCTCACCTTCACGATCTGTACGGGACAGGAGGAGTCCCGCAAGGACGGCATCGCGACGATCGAGGCGATCCGCGAGCTGAAGAAGCGCCACCCCGACGTGCAGACCACCCTGGGCCTGTCGAACATCTCCTTCGGCCTGAACCCGGCCGCCCGCATCGTGCTGAACTCGGTCTTCCTGGACGAGTGCGTCAAGGCGGGCCTGGACTCCGCGATCGTGCACGCCTCGAAGATCCTGCCCATCGCGCGGTTCGACGAGGAGCAGGTGCGCACCGCCCTCGACCTCATCTACGACCGGCGCGCCGAGGGCTACGACCCGCTGCAGAAGCTGATGGCGCTCTTCGAGGGCGCCACCGCCAAGTCCCTCAAGGCGGGCAAGGCGGAGGAGCTGGCCGCGCTGCCCCTGGAGGAGCGGCTCAGGGCCCGCATCATCGACGGCGAGAAGAACGGCCTGGAGGCCGACCTCGACGAGGCACTGCAGACGCGGCCCGCCCTGGAGATCGTCAACGACACCCTGCTGGAAGGCATGAAGGTCGTCGGCGAGCTGTTCGGCTCCGGCCAGATGCAGCTGCCGTTCGTGCTCCAGTCCGCCGAGGTCATGAAGAGCGCGGTGGCCTACCTGGAGCCGCACATGGAGAAGTCCGACGCGGAGGGCAAGGGCACCATCGTGCTGGCCACCGTGCGCGGCGACGTCCACGACATCGGCAAGAACCTCGTCGACATCATCCTGTCCAACAACGGCTACAACGTCGTCAACCTGGGCATCAAGCAGCCCGTCTCCGCGATCCTGGAGGCCGCCGAGGAGCACCGGGCCGACGTCATCGGCATGTCCGGTCTCCTCGTGAAGTCCACGGTGATCATGAAGGAGAACCTCCAGGAGCTCAACCAGCGCAAGATGGCGGCCGACTACCCCGTCATCCTCGGCGGCGCCGCCCTCACCCGCGCCTACGTCGAGCAGGACCTGCACGAGATCTACGAGGGCGAGGTCCGCTACGCCCGCGACGCCTTCGAGGGCCTGCGCCTCATGGACGCCCTCATCGCCGTCAAGCGGGGCGTGCCCGGCGCGACCCTGCCCGAGCTGCGCCAGCGCCGCGTCAAGGCGAGCACCCCCGTCGTCGAGGAGGAGGTCGGCGAGGGGCCCGCCCGCTCCGACGTCGCCGTCGACAACCCCGTCCCCGAGCCGCCCTTCCGCGGCACCCGCGTCGTCAAGGGCATCCAGCTCAAGGAGTACGCGTCCTGGCTCGACGAGGGCGCCCTCTTCAAGGGCCAGTGGGGCCTGAAGCAGGCACGGACCGGGAGCGGGCCCACGTACGAGGAGCTGGTGGAGAGCGAGGGCCGCCCGCGGCTGCGCGGCTGGCTCGACGAACTGCACACCAAGAACATGCTGGAGGCGGCCGTCGTCTACGGCTACTTCCCGTGCGTGTCCAAGGGCGACGACCTGATCATCCTCGACGACGAGGGCAACGAGCGGACCCGCTTCACCTTCCCGCGCCAGCGCCGCGGCCGCCGCCTGTGCCTCGCCGACTTCTTCCGCCCGGAGGAGTCCGGCGAGACCGACGTCGTCGGCCTCCAGGTCGTCACCGTCGGCTCCAGGATCGGCGAGGCCACCGCCGAGCTGTTCGCCGCCGACTCCTACCGCGACTACCTCGAACTGCACGGCCTGTCCGTCCAGTTGGCCGAGGCCCTCGCCGAGTACTGGCACGCCCGCGTCCGCTCCGAGCTCGGCTTCGCCGGCGAGGACCCGGACGCGATGGAGGACATGTTCGCCCTGAAGTACCGGGGCGCCCGCTTCTCCCTCGGGTACGGCGCCTGCCCGAACCTGGAGGACCGCGCCAAGATCGCCGCGCTCCTCGAGCCCGAGCGGATCGGCGTCCAGCTGTCCGAGGAGTTCCAGCTCCACCCCGAGCAGTCCACCGACGCGATCGTCATCCACCACCCCGAGGCGAAGTACTTCAACGCGCGGTAATCCGTCACCGTCGTACACTGGTCGGTCCAGCGCAGGCCGGTCGCTCTCCTCTCACGGAGGGCGGCCGGCCTTCTCGTCCCTTCATGGAGGTGTACGCGGATGACCAGTACGGTTCCCGCACTCGGTACCCGAACGGCCGAAGGCTCCACGCTGCAGGCCGTGCTCCTCGACATGGACGGGACCCTCGTCGACTCCGAAGGCATCTGGTGGGACGCCGAGACCGCCGTCTTCGCCGCTCTCGGGCACACCCTCGACCCCGCGTGGAAGCAGATCGTGGTGGGCGGCCCCATGACCCGCAGCGCGGGCTTCCTCATCGAGGCGACCGGCGCCGACATCACCGTCCCCGAGGTCACCGTGCTGCTCAACGACGCCTTCGAGCGGCGCATCGGCGGGGCGCTGCCCCTGATGCCGGGCGCCGCGAGACTCCTCGCCGAACTGGCCGCGCACGACGTGCCCACCGCCCTCGTCTCCGCCTCGCACCGGCGCATCATCGACCGCGTCCTGGACTCGCTCGGCGCCCACCACTTCCGCCTCACCGTGGCCGGGGACGAGGTCACCCGCACCAAGCCGCACCCCGAGCCGTACCTGACCGCCGCCACCGGCCTGGGGGCCCAACCCACCCGCTGCGCCGTCATCGAGGACACCGCCACCGGGGTCGCCGCCGCCGAGGCCGCCGGCTGCCACGTCGTCGCCGTCCCGTCGATCACCCCGATCGAGCCGGCCAGGCGGCGCACCGTCGTGCCCTCCCTCGAACACGTCAACCTGCCTTTCCTGCATGGCCTGATGACGCCCTGACGGCTGCCCCCGTGGCCGAATCGCCGCGCCTGCGCCCGCAGTTGAATGTGTGAGCTTTCCCACTCGACCGGGGGTCGACAGACGCGGCGAGCCGTGCTGTACAACCGCTTCGACACCCTCCGGGCGTGACCTTGTGTCCCGATTGGTCGCCCCCTGGGCCGAACCTTCCTCCTGAGGTGTTTTCGGTGCGTCCACGCCCGGTTCCGCTCCGTGATGGCCCGAATCCTCCAGCCCCTGCGGGCCCCGGCGGCGCGCCCATTAATGTCGTCGCGAGAACATCGCCTTGACCCTCCCGTGTCCGCGCGCACCACCCCTGCCCCCGGTCCCACGGGATCAACAGCTCTGGAGAACTTCGAGCATGAACCGCAAGACTTTGGTGCTGCCGGCCGTCGTCGGCCTGCTGGCCCCGGTGCTCGCCGCGTGCGGCGGTTCCGACGGCGGGGGTTCGGACGGCGACGCGATCGCCGTGGGCACCACCGACCGGTTCGTGGCGACGAAGAAGATCCCTGCCCCGTTCGACCCCGCGTACGCCTACGACGCCGGGTCCTGGAACGTGCTGCGCCAGACCGTGCAGACGCTGATGGCGATGCCCCGCAGCGGCAGCGGCGAGCCGGTGCCCGAGGCCGCCGAGAGCTGCATATTCACCGACAGCGGCAGCGAGCGCTACGTCTGCACCCTGCGCAAGGACCTGAAGTTCGCCAGCGGCGACCCGGTCACCGCGGCCGACGTCAAGTACTCCATCGACCGCGTCCGCGCCATCAAGAGCAGCAGCGCCTCGTACGGTCTGCTCTCCACGATCGACACGATCGAGACGCAGGGCTCCGACAAGGTGATCTTCCACCTCAACACCCCGGACGCCACCTTCCCGTACAAGCTGGCCACCCCGACCGCCGGCATCGTCAACCCCGACGACTACGACAAGCGCAAGCTGCGCGACGGCTTCGAGGTCGACGGCTCCGGCCCGTACACGATGCAGGCCGAGGTCGACGGCGACGCGATCGTCAAGACCGTCTTCACCAAGAACCCCCACTACAAGGGGCAGTTGAAGCCGAAGAACGACAAGGTCGAGCTGGTCTCCTTTGCCGACGCCGACGCCATGGGCAAGGCGCTGGAGAAGGGCGACATCGACCTGATGACGCGCACCATGTCGCCGGAGCAGATCAACGCGTACTCGACCACGCCCCCCAAGAACGTCAACCTGGTCGAGATGCCCGGCATGGAGATCCGCTACCTGGGCTTCAACACCACCGCCGACAGCGTCCGCAGCAAGGCCGTCCGCCGCGCCATGGCACAGGTCGTGGACCGCGGCGAGCTCGCCGCCGGCGTCTACGGCACCACCGCCGAACCGCTGTACTCGCTGGTCCCGGCCGGCATCACCGGTCACCAGAACTCGTTCTTCAACAAGTACGGCGACCCGGACAAGGCCAAGGCCAAGCAGATGCTGAGCCAGGCGAACATCAGCACGCCCATCAAGGTGACCCTGCACTACACGAGCGACCACTACGGCTCGGGCACCAAGAAGGAGTTCGAGGTCCTGCAGAAGCAGCTGAACGCCAGCGGCCTGTTCGACGTCGACATCAAGGGCGACAAGTGGGAGACGTTCCGCGACTCCCAGCTCAAGGGCGAGTACGACGTCTACGGCCTCGGCTGGTTCCCCGACTTCCCCGACGCCGACAACTTCCTCGCGCCCTTCCTGGACAAGGACAACTTCCTCGCGACCCCGTACGCGAACAGCAGCATCCGGGGCCAGCTGATCCCGGCCGAGCGGCGCGAGGCCGACCGTCTCACCGCGTCCAAGAGCATCCAGCAGATCCAGAACATCGTCGCCGACGACGTACCGGTCCTGCCGCTCTGGCAGGGCAAGCAGTACGTCGCCGCCCGCGACGACATCACGGGCGTGGAGTGGGCGCTCTCCGCCTCCTCCGTCCTCCAGCTGTGGGAGCTGGGCCGCGGCGTCAGCGGCTGAGCCCCCTGGGGGGCCGGTCCCGACGCCGCGGCCGGCCCCGCCCCCGCCCGCACGACCGACGACAAGGCACGTACGTGACAATGCGCATCCAGTGGCCGGCCCTGCCCCTCGGCATAGGGCTCGCCGCGGCCCTGCTGACCGGCTGCGGCTCCGACCAGGGCGGCTCCGGCGGCACCGGCGACTCCGTCGTCATGGGCATGTCCGACGACATCCAGGCCACCGACCCGGCGTCCGGCTACGACCCGGGCTCGTGGCTGCTGTTCAACAACGTCTTCCAGTCGCTGCTCAGCTTCCCCAACGGAGCCACCGAGCCGCAGCCCGAGGCCGCCAAGGAGTGCCACTTCGACGGCTCGGGTACCAAGGTCTACTCGTGCACGCTGCGCTCGGGACTGAAGTTCAGCAACGGCAACGCGCTCACGGCGAAGGACGTCAAGTTCTCCTTCGACCGCATGATGACCATCAACGACGACGCCGGCCCCGCGATCATGTTCCCCATGCTGGACAAGGTCGAGACGCCGGACGAGTCCACCGTGGTCTTCCGTCTCAAGTACGCCGACGCCACCTTCCCCAGCAAGATCGCCTCCGGCGCCGGCTCGATCGTCGACCACACCGCCTACCCGGCCGACGCCCTGCGCAAGGACGGCAAGGCCGTCGGCTCCGGCCCCTACCGGCTCGACTCGTTCGGCAAGGGCGAGGCGGTCTTCTCGGTCAACGACAAGTACGAGGGCACCGCCAAGGCCAAGAACACCGGCGTCACCATGAAGTTCTTCCACGGTGACCAGGCAGGCCTGAAGAAGTCCCTGCTCGACGGCGACATCGACCTCGCCTACCGCGGCCTCGCCGCCAAGGACGTCGCCGACATCCAGGCAGCCACCGGCAAGGACGCCGAGACCGCCAAGAAGCTCGACGTCGTCGAGGGCACCAGCGCCGAGGTCCAGCACCTCGTCTTCAACATGAAGGACCCGGTCGTCGGCAAGCTCGCCGTCCGCAAGGCGATGGCCTACCTGATCGACCGCGACGCCCTCATCGACGAGGTCTACGACAACACCGCGACCTCGCTGTACTCGATCATCCCGGCGGGCATCGGCGGCCACAACACCGCCTTCTTCGACACCTACGGCGCCCACCCTTCCACCAGCAAGGCCCAGGCCGCGCTGGAGTCCGGCGGCGTCAGCGGCAAGGTGAAGCTGACGCTGTGGTCCACGCCCTCGCGCTACGGACCGGCCACCGACGCCGAGCTCAAGGCCATCGCCGGACAGCTCAACGCCAGCGGCCTCTTCGACGCGGACGTCAAGTCCGTCGCCTTCTCCCAGTACGAGCGGGACATCAAGTCCGGCAAGTACGGCGTCTACGTGAAGGGCTGGGTGCCCGACTACCCGGACCCGGACAACTTCACCCAGCCGTTCTTCGGCGACGGCAACGTCCTGGCGAACAACTACACCAACGACACCATCACCGGCACGATCATCCCGCAGACCGGCGCCCAGAGCGACCGTGCCACCACCACCAAGCAGTACGAGCAGCTCCAGGACATCGTCGCCCAGCAGCTGCCGATCCTCCCGATCTGGCAGGCCAAGCAGTACGCCGTCGCCCGCGACAACGTCTACGGCCTGGAGAACTGCCTCGACGCCTCGACCGTCTTCCGGTTCTGGGAGATCAGCAAGGGCTGACCCCGGCGCACGCGGCACACGCGAAGGCGGCGGCCACCTCCGGGTGACCGCCGCCTTCGCGTGGTACGGCTCTACTGGGCGCCCGGCCGGACCAGCCCGGACTCGTACGCGTACACCGCGGCCTGCACCCGGTCGCGCAGCCCCAGCTTCGTCAGCACGTGCCCGACATGGGTCTTCACGGTCGTCTCGCTCACGAACAGGTCCGCGGCGATCTCCGCGTTCGACAGGCCCCGCGCCACCAGCTTCAGCACCTCGACCTCGCGCTCGGTCAGCGTGTGCAGCGTGTCCGGCACCGGCTCGTCGCCCGACGGGAGGTGGTCCGCGTACTTGTCGAGCAGCCGGCGCGTGATGCTCGGCGCGAGCATCGCCTCCCCGCCCGCGACCACCCGGATCGCCTGCACCAGCTCGTTCGCCGGGGCGTCCTTCAGCAGGAAGCCACTGGCCCCCGCCTTCAGCGCCTCCACCACGTACTCGTCGAGATCGAACGTCGTCAGGACCAGCACCTTCGCCGGACCGTCCTTGCCGGGCCCGGTGATCTGCCGGGTCGCCTCGACCCCGTCCATCCGCGGCATCCGGATGTCCATGAGCACCACGTCGGGCTGGAGCGCCCGGACCTGGTCGAGGGCCTGGAGCCCGTCACCGGCCTCACCGACGACCGCGATGTCCTGCTCGGCCTCCAGGATCATGCGGAAGCCGGTGCGCAGCAGCGGCTGGTCATCGACCAGTAGGACGCGGATGGCCACGAAAGTCTCCTTCGCTAGTCCGGCCCATTCTGCCCTGCTAGCCCTCGCCCGACGCGGCCACCCTGACCGGGAGCGGATAGGGCGGCGGGGTCCCGCCGAATTCCGGGCACACCGCCTGGTGGTCGCACCAGCCGCACAGCTTCGTCGGCCGGGTCCGCCACTCGCCGGTCGCGGTCGCCTCCTTGATCGCGTCCCACAGCGCGTGCACCTTGCGCTCCACCCGCTCCAGATCGGCGATCACGGGGTCGTACGTCAGCACGTCCCCGCTGCCCAGGTAGACCAGCTGGAGCCGCCTCGGCACCACGTTCTTCAGCCGCCACACCACCAGCGCGTAGAACTTCATCTGGAACAGCGCGCCCTCCGCGTACTCGGGGCGGGGCGCCTTGCCCGTCTTGTAGTCGACGATCCGCACCTCGCCGGTGGGCGCCACGTCGACCCGGTCGATGATCCCGCGCAGCCTGAGCCCGGACTCCAGCTCGGCCTCCACGAACAGCTCCCGCTCGGCGGGCTCCAGCCGGGTCGGGTCCTCCAGCGTGAACCAGCGCTCGACGAGCCGCTCCGCGTCCGCGAGCCAGCGCGTCATCCGCTCGCCCTCCGCGTCGTCGGCGAACAGCTCGCCCAACTCGGGCCGGGACTCGCGCAGCCGGTCCCACTGACCCGGGATCAGCGACTTGGCGCGCGGCGCGGTCCGCTCCCCGGCCGGCGCGTCGAACAGTCTCTCCAGCACCGCATGGACCAGCGTGCCCCGCGTCGCCGCCTCGCTCGGCTTCTCCGGCAGCTTGTCGATCACCCGGAACCGGTACAGCAAGGGGCACTGCATGAAGTCGCTCGCGCGCGACGGCGAGAGCGAGGCCGGCGCGACCGCGGTCACCGCCGCGACGGCGGCGACCCCGGGGGTGGCAGCGGTGACAGCGGTGACGGCGGCGACAGGCACGGTCTCACCGGGGCCGCTCGCCGCGCCGCTCTCGGGGCCGGGCCCCGGGCTCGTCCCCGGCTCCGGCTCGGTACTGGTCTCCATGCCCCACGACGATACGGGCCGCCACTGACACTCAGGCACCTGCGCGTCCCCGGCGTCTTGCGTAGCGTGGCCCGGGGGAGTCGACCGGGGCCACCGGACACCGTCCGCATACCATCGACGCCAGAACGTCCCGCTCCGGCGGGAGACGCTCGAACGAGGGGACCGAGGGATCACCGTGGACGAGAGCGGGCAGCCGCAGTCCGGCACCGGCGGGGCGACGCCGCCCGCCGAGAGCACCGGGGGCTCTCCCGCGCAGCCCCGCCCCCGTGCCGAGCCCCCGGCACACACCCCACCCACCCCGGCCGCGTCCGAGCCGGACGACCGCCCGGCCCAGGCCGCCTCCGGTCCTGCGACTCCGCCGGACCGGGACCCGGCCGGCCGGCCCACGGACCCCGGCGCCGGCGAGCCGACCCCGGCCGCACCGGACCCGGGCCACCGCCCCGCGCAGGAGCGCCCGGGTGCCGACGCGCCGGCCGCACCGGGCCCGGACGACCGTCCCGCGCAGGAGCGCCCGGGTGCCGACGCGCCGGCCGCACCGGACCCGGGCCACCGTCCCGCGCAGGAGCGCCCGGGTGCCGACGCGCCGGCCGCACCGGACCCGGACGACCGCCCCGCGCAGGAGCGCCCGGGTGCCGACGCCCCGGCCGCACCGGACCCGGGCCACCGTCCCGCGCAGAAGCGCCCGGGCGCCGACGCCCCGGTCGCACCGGACCCGGACGACCGCCCCGCGCAGGAGCGCCCCGGCGAGTCCACCCCGGCCGCGCCCCGCCCGGACCGCCCCGCAGCGGCGCGCCCCGGCCCCGAGGATCCCGCCACCGAGGACCCCGCCCGGAGCCCCTACGACACCCATCCCGACCGCGCCGCCGCCACCTCCGGTACTCGCAAGGGGCCGGCCAAGCCGCCGCCCAACCCGCGCGGCGGCATCCTCATGGGGCGCCCGTTCGGCGTACCGGTGTACGTCGCCCCCAGCTGGTTCCTCGTGGCCGCGCTGATCACCTGGGTCTTCGGCGGCCAGCTCGACCGCGTGCTGCCCGAGCTCGGCGCCGCCCGCTACCTCGTGGCCCTCTTCTTCGCGGTCGCCTTCTACGCCTCCGTCCTCGTCCACGAACTCGCCCACGTCGTGGCCGCCCTGCGCTTCAAGCTCCCGGTCCGCCGGATCCAGCTCCAGTTCTTCGGCGGCGTCTCCGAGATCGAGAAGGAGTCGGAGACCCCCGGCCGCGAGTTCGTCCTCGCCTTCGTCGGACCCCTGCTCTCCCTCGTCCTCTCCGGCGTCTTCTACCTCGCCATGACGGCCGTCGAGCCCGGCACCGTCCCCGGCGTCCTCCTCGCGGGCCTGATGGTCTCCAACCTCATCGTCGCCGCGTTCAACCTGCTGCCCGGCCTCCCCCTGGACGGCGGCCGCATGCTCCGCGCCGTCGTGTGGAAGCTCACCGGCAAACCCATGAGCGGCACGATCGCCGCGGCCTGGGTCGGCCGCGCCCTCGCCGTCACCGTCCTCATCGGCCTGCCCCTGCTCACCCAGTCCGGCGCCCTCGGCGAGAGCGCCGAGGACGTCAGCGGCATGGACACCGTCACCGACGCCCTGCTCGCCGCGATCCTCGCCGCGATCATCTGGACCGGCGCCGGCAACAGCCTGCGCATGGCCCGGCTGCGCGAACACCTCCCCGAACTGCGTGCCCGCACCCTCACCCGCCGCGCCGTCCCCGTGTCGGCCGCCACCCCCCTCTCCGAGGCCCTGCGCCGCGCCAACGAGTCGGGGGCCCGCGCCCTGGTCGTCGTCGACGCCGACGGCGAGCCCCGCTCGCTGGTCCGCGAGGCCGCCATCGTCGGCGTCCCCGAACACCGCCGCCCCTGGGTCCCGGTCAGCGGCCTCGCCCAGGACCTCACCGACGGCATGCGCGTCTCCGCCGAGCTGGCCGGGGAGGACCTCCTCGACACCCTGCGCGCCACCCCCGCGACCGAGTACCTCGTCGTCGAGCACAACGGCGCGATCTACGGCGTCCTCTCCGCGGCCGACGTGGAGCGCGCCTTCGTCAAGGCCATGGCCCGGCCCGCGTAGCGCACCGCGGGAGGCGGTGGTCGGCGGCCACCGCCAGGGCCGGTAGGCTGGTCACATGTCCGAACCGACCGGTGCCGCCCGCCGACGCGGGCCCTTCAAGGTCGGGGACCAGGTACAGCTGACCGACCCCAAGGGCCGCCACTACACGTTCACGCTCGAAGAGGGAAAGAACTTCCACACCCACAAGGGTTCCTTCCCGCACGACGAGCTGATCGGCGCTCCCGAGGGCAGCGTTGTCCGCACCACCGGAAACGTCGCCTACCTCGCGCTGCGCCCCCTGCTCCCCGACTACGTCCTGTCCATGCCCCGCGGCGCCGCCGTGGTCTACCCCAAGGACGCGGGGCAGATCCTGGCCTTCGCCGACATCTTCCCCGGCGCACGCGTCGTCGAGGCGGGCGTGGGCTCCGGCTCGCTCAGCAGCTTCCTGCTGCGCGCCATCGGCGACGAGGGCATGCTGCACTCCTACGAGCGCCGCGAGGACTTCGCCGAGATCGCCAAGGGCAACGTCGAGCGCTACTTCGGCGGCCCGCACCCCGCCTGGCAGCTGACCGTCGGCGACCTCCAGGACAACCTCACCGACGGCGACGTCGACCGGGTCATCCTCGACATGCTCGCCCCCTGGGAGTGCCTGGACGTCGTCAAGAAGGCGCTCGTCCCGGGCGGCATCCTCTGCTGCTACGTGGCCACCACCACACAGCTCGCCCGCACCGTCGAGTCCATCCGCGAGATCGGCTGCTTCAACGAGCCCACCTCGTGGGAGTCGATGATCCGCAACTGGCACGTGGAGGGCCTCGCGGTCCGCCCCGACCACCGGATGATCGGGCACACCGGCTTCCTGCTCACCGCCCGGCGCCTCGCGGACGGCGTCGAGCCGCCCATGCGCCGCCGCCGTCCCGCCAAGGGCGCCTACGGCGAGGACTACGAGGGTCCGAACGCCGACGGAGGCAGCCGCGGCCGCTGAGCCGCCGCCCGGCCCGGCCCCACCACGTAACGCGGCGGCGCCGCCACCGACTTCCCGCCCGCTCGGGGGAACTCGGCGGCGGCGCCGCCGCGTTGATGCGGGCGCCGGCACCGGGACGAGGAGCCCGCGCACCGACACCGGACCCCGCCGTTCCCTCGCACTGTGACCTGTGGCACGATGCTGGCCACCCCCACCGGCACAGCCCGCACCACCGGCACAGCCCTCACCACCGGCACAGCCCTCACAGGAGACACTCCTCGTGCAGCAACCCGCCGTCCCGGAACTGGCGCACACCACCACCCGGCCCATCCACTGGCTGGCCACCGCGGCGGCGCTCGCCGCCGTCGTCGCGGCCTCCGGCTTCCTCCAGCCCGGCGCGGCCACCGCGGCCCAGCCCGGCGCCGAGGCGCCCCGCACCACCGCCCACGCCGTCGCACCGCCCGACCCGGCCGCGGTCCGCTTCCCGCTCAACTGCGGGCCGGTCAAGGCCGTCGTCCAGCAGAAGGCCTCCGGCGACCTCGACGGCGACGGCCGGCCCGAGACGGTCGCCGTCGTCCACTGCGACGCGGGCTCCGGCACCCCGCCCGACGGGATCTACGTCCTCACCCAGCCCCGGGGGGCCGGACCCCGGATCGTCGCCACCCTCGTCGACCCGAAGGACAGCTTCTCGGTCAGCGCCTTCGCCGTACGGCACGCGGCCGTCACCGCGACACTCGACGGCTACTCCTCCGACGCGGTCCCGCGCTACCGGCCCGACGTCCACGACAAGGCCGAATGGCAGTGGAAGGGTGGGGCGTTCGTCCGCACCGCCCAGGCCGCGGCCAGCAGCGTCTGAACCGGCACGCACAGGGCCCCGCACGCCGGTACACCGGCCTGCGGGGCCCGTCCGGTCCGGCGGGGGCAGGGCGCGGACCCGACGGGCCCCGTCACCGCCGTCTCACGCCGCGTCGGGCCCGTACACCTCGACGCTGTCCGAAACGCGGCGTACATGGATGCAGTCGCCCGGGCACTCCTTCGCGGACGCCACGACGTCCGTGAGAAGCGGGAGCGGCACGGGCGTTGAGGCACCCGCCTCCTGCAACAGCTCGTCCTGCGGGCTCTTCACATATGCGAGCCCGTCGATGTCCAGCTCGAAGACCTCCGGCGCGTACTGGGCGCAGATCCCGTCCCCGGTGCACAGGTCCTGGTCGATCCACACCTCCAGCGGAACGCTGCTGTCAGTGCCGGATCCGGCCTCTTGCCGCACGGTCATGTCTCCTGCCGTTTCCTGCGTCGCGGCCCCGGAAAACCGACTTCACAGGAGCAAGTCGGGCCAGGCCTGACGGGTGTTGAACGGTTCGACCCTACAACCGCCCGCTTTCCGATGTTGATGGGTGGGTATTCCCCTGGCGTGAGGGAGAGCGCAAGGGTGAAGATCAGACACACTCCTACCGTCTTTGTGATCTAGGGGTTTCAATCAACACCCACCCAGGTAGGGTCTGGAAGCGTCCAGCTCCCCTTGGAGGAGGTGAGGACCGTGGCAGCCCACGACGACGACATCAACCGCGGCATCCGCCCGGGACGAGGGTCCGACGACCCCGCCGGGCAGATTGCCTATCTCGAGCAGGAAATCGCCGTCCTGCGGCGCAAGCTCGCCGACTCTCCGCGTCATACGAGGATTCTCGAAGAGCGGATCGTCGAGCTGCAGACCAATCTGGCCGGCGTGTCCGCTCAGAACGAGAGACTCGCGAACACCCTCCGCGAGGCCCGCGACCAGATCGTGGCCCTCAAGGAAGAAGTCGACCGGCTCGCACAGCCGCCGGCCGGCTTCGGGGTCTTCCTCACGGCGAACGAGGACGGAACGGCCGACATCTTCACCGGCGGCCGCAAACTCCGGGTGAACGTGAGCCCCGGCGTCGAGCTCGACGAGCTCACGCGCGGCCAGGAAGTCATGCTCAACGAAGCGCTGAACGTGGTCGAGGCCATGGCCTTCGAGAGCGTCGGCGACATCGTCACCCTCAAGGAGATCCTCGAGGACGGCGAGCGCGCCCTGGTCACCGGGCACACCGACGAGGAACGGGTGGTACGGCTCGCCGAGCCGCTGCTCGACGTCGTCATCCGGCCCGGCGACGCCCTGCTCCTCGAACCCCGCTCCGGGTACGTCTACGAAGTCGTACCGAAGAGCGAGGTCGAAGAGCTCGTCCTGGAAGAGGTCCCGGACATCGGCTACGAGCAGATCGGCGGCCTGGGCAACCAGATCGAGCTGATCCGCGACGCGGTCGAGCTGCCCTACCTCTACCCGGACCTCTACCGGGAGCACGAGCTGCGGCCGCCCAAGGGCGTGCTGCTGTACGGGCCCCCCGGCTGCGGCAAGACCCTGATCGCCAAGGCGGTCGCCAACTCGCTCGCCAAGAAGGTCGCCGAGGTGACCGGACAGGGCCAGGGCAAGAGCTTCTTCCTGAACATCAAGGGTCCCGAGCTGCTCAACAAGTACGTCGGCGAGACCGAGCGGCAGATCCGCCTCGTCTTCCAGCGTGCCCGTGAGAAGGCCAGCGAGGGCACCCCCGTCATCGTCTTCTTCGACGAGATGGAGTCCCTCTTCCGCACCCGCGGCTCCGGTGTCAGCTCGGACGTGGAGAACACCATCGTCCCGCAGCTGCTCGCCGAGATCGACGGCGTGGAGGGCCTGCAGAACGTGGTCGTGATCGGCGCCTCGAACCGCGAGGACATGATCGACCCCGCCATCCTGCGGCCCGGCCGACTCGACGTGAAGATCAAGATCGAGCGTCCGGACGCCGAGGCGGCCAAGGACATCTTCGGGAAGTACCTCACCCAGCGCCTGCCGCTGCACGCCGACGACCTCGGCGAGAACGGCAGCGACCGGGCGGCCACGGTCCACAACATGATTCAGACCGCCGTGGAGCACATGTACGCGGAATCCGAGGAGAACCGCTTCCTCGAAGTCACGTACGCCAATGGCGACAAGGAAGTCCTGTACTTCAAGGACTTCAACTCCGGCGCAATGATCGAGAACATCGTCGGCCGCGCCAAGAAGATGGCCATCAAGGCCTTCCTCGAACAGAAGCAGAAGGGCCTCAGGGTCTCGCATCTCCTCCAGGCTTGCATCGACGAGTTCAAGGAGAACGAGGACCTGCCGAACACCACCAACCCCGACGACTGGGCCCGCATCTCCGGAAAGAAGGGCGAGCGGATCGTCTACATCCGCACCCTCGTCACCGGAAAACAGGGCGCGGACACCGGACGCTCCATCGACACGGTGGCGAACACCGGTCAGTACCTGTAAAAGACAGGGTGGCTGCGGGTGCCCGGACCGGGCACCCGCAGCCCACTGCTTTTCCGGGCAACTATCACGTGGCCATCCGCGCGACGTCGGAGCGAAGCAATGACGCAAATGATCTCCCCACCGGCGCGGAGGCGTTCTAGGCTCGTCCGTACCGCCGCGTCGCGCCGTGCGGGATCGGGCACCGCACGCGCACCGGAGAACCAGCGGTACTTGAGCGCCGCCCCCGACCGAGGGCGCCGCCGGGCAAGGAGGGCCGCATGACCGTACGGCGAGTAATGGGCATCGAGACGGAGTACGGGATCTCCGTCCCCGGCCACCCCAATGCCAATGCCATGCTCACCTCGTCCCAGATCGTCAACGCCTACGCGGCGGCGATGCACCGGGCCCGCCGCGCCCGCTGGGACTTCGAGGAGGAGAACCCGCTGCGCGACGCACGGGGCTTCGACCTCGCGCGGGAGGCCGCCGACTCCAGCCAGCTGACCGACGAGGACATCGGCCTGGCCAACGTCATCCTGACCAACGGGGCGCGCCTCTACGTCGACCACGCGCACCCCGAGTACAGCTCCCCGGAGATCACCAACCCGCGGGACGCGGTCCTGTGGGACAAGGCCGGCGAGCGGATCATGGCGGAGGCCGCCGACCGCGCGGCGCAGCTGCCCGGCGCCCAGCCGATCCACCTGTACAAGAACAACACCGACAACAAGGGCGCCTCGTACGGCACGCACGAGAACTACCTGATGAAGCGGGAGACCCCCTTCTCGGACATCGTGCGGCACCTGACGCCGTTCTTCGTCTCCCGCCAGGTCGTCACCGGCGCGGGCCGCGTCGGCCTCGGTCAGGACGGGCACGAGCACGGCTTCCAGCTCAGCCAGCGCGCCGACTACTTCGAGGTCGAGGTCGGCCTGGAGACCACGCTCAAGCGCCCGATCATCAACACCCGCGACGAACCGCACTCGGACGCGGAGAAGTACCGCCGCCTCCACGTGATCATCGGCGACGCGAACCTCTCCGAGATCTCGACCTACCTCAAGCTCGGCACGACCGCGCTGGTCCTCTCCATGATCGAGGACGGCTTCATCGCCGTCGACCTTGCCGTGGACCAGCCGGTGCGCACCCTCCACCAGGTCTCGCACGACCCCTCGCTCCAGCATCTGATCACGCTCCGTAGCGGCCGGACACTGACGGCGGTACAACTCCAGATGGAGTACTACGAGCTCGCCAGGAAGTACGTCGAGGAGCGGTACGGCGCCGACGCGGACGACCAGACCAAGGACGTCCTGACCCGCTGGGAGGACGTCCTCGGCCGCCTGGAGAGCGACCCCATGAGCCTCGCCGGCGAACTGGACTGGGTCGCCAAGCGCGAGCTGATGGAGGGCTACCGGCGCCGCGACTCCCTGGACTGGGACGCCGCGCGACTGCACCTGGTCGACCTCCAGTACGCCGACGTACGGGCCGACAAGGGCCTCTACAACCGTCTCGCGGCCCGCGGCAAGATGAAGCGCCTGCTGACCGAGGACGAGGTGGAGCGGGCCCGTACGGCGCCGCCCGAGGACACCCGCGCCTACTTCCGCGGCCGCTGCCTGGAGCAGTACGCGGACGACGTCGCCGCCGCCTCCTGGGACTCGGTCATCTTCGACCTGCCCGGCCGTGACTCCCTGCAACGGGTCCCCACGCTGGAGCCCCTGCGCGGCACCCGCAACCACGTCAAGGAGCTGCTCGACCGGTGCCGGACGGCCGAAGATCTCGTCCGCGTGCTGTCCGGCAGCTGATCTGCGGCTGAAAGGCCTCCGGCAGGGGAATCACAGAGGTGGGCCCCGTACGTTGCACCAACTGCGGGGCCGATGTCGGAACCGACTTGTAGGGTTCTGATCACGAACAGCCTGTACGACACGTACGACGTGTATGTCGAACCGAGCGGGGTGAGCTGGATATGGCGACCAAGGACACCGGCGGCGGACAGCAGAAGGCGACGCGCTCCACTGAGGAGGTCGAGGAGCAGGCGCAGGACGCGCAGGCGACCGAGGACCTCAAGGAGCGCCAGGAAAAACTGAGCGACGATGTCGACTCGGTCCTGGACGAAATCGATGATGTGCTCGAAGAGAACGCAGAGGATTTCGTGAGGTCCTTCGTTCAGAAGGGTGGGGAATAGGCCCCCGATTCCTTCGAATCGAAGGTCGTCTCGTCATGAACGAATCGGGGGGACGACGCTGCTCGCGATGTAAGCAGTCGCTGTCGCGAGCAGCGTTCGCCGGCAACAAGTCCATGCCCGACGGTCTCCAGGCGTACTGCCGCGCATGCTCGGCCGAGTACTACCGCCAGCGCCAGGAGGCCAAGGGCAAGAAGGTGCGGGCTAAGGTCCAGGTGCCCGCGGGCCACAAGCGCTGCCCGCAGTGCGAGATCGTCAAGCCGCACTCCGCGTGGGAACGCAACAACTCTTCCTCGGACGGCTGGGCGAGTTACTGCCGGGCCTGCCGGGCGGAGCGGAACCGGGTCAGCTACTACAAGCGCAAGTACGGCCTCGGGCCGGTCGAGTTGGAAGCCTTGCGCCAGGAGCAGAGAGGCGTGTGCTGTATTTGTCTGTCTGCTCCGGCCGAACATGTGGATCACTGCCATGAGACGGGTAGGGTCCGTGGCGTACTGTGCTTCAGCTGCAACGCAGCCCTGGGGCAGTTCAAGGACCGGCCCGACGCGATAAGGCGGGCCGCCGCATACCTGGAAGGAAACGCGTGGAAGCCAACCCTCGTAGCACCGGGCGTCTACCGGCTGCCTTCCTGACGCCCGGTTCGTCGTCCTTCATGGACTTCCTGGCCGAGCACCAGCCGGAGATCCTGCCGGGGAACCGGCAGTTGCCGCCGACGCAGGGCGTCATCGAGGCCCCGCACGGCACCACCATCGTCTCCGTGACGTTCCCCGGCGGCGTCGTGCTCGCCGGCGACCGCCGCGCGACGATGGGGAACGTGATCGCGCAGCGCGACATCGAGAAGGTCTTCCCGGCGGACGAGTACTCGGCCGTCGGTATCGCCGGCACCGCCGGTCTGGCCGTCGAGATGGTGAAGCTCTTCCAGTTGGAGCTGGAGCACTTCGAGAAGGTCGAGGGCGCCCAGCTGTCCCTGGAGGGCAAGGCGAACCGGCTGTCCACGATGATCCGGTCGAACCTCGGCATGGCGATGCAGGGGCTGGCCGTGGTGCCGCTCTTCGCGGGGTACGACGTCGACCGTGAGAAGGGGCGCATCTTCTCCTACGACGTCACGGGCGGGCGCAGCGAGGAGCACGGGTACGCCGCGACCGGTTCGGGTTCGGTCTTCGCGCGCGGGGCGATGAAGAAGCTCTACCGCGAGGACCTGACGGAGGAGCAGGCGACGACGCTGGTCGTGCAGGCGCTGTACGACGCGGCGGACGACGACTCGGCGACCGGTGGCCCGGACATGGCGCGCCGGATCTTCCCGATCGTCACGGTCATCTCGCAGGACGGGTTCCGCCGGCTGACGGACGCGGAGTCGTCCGAGATCGCCCGGTCGATCCTGGAGCGGCGTCTGGAGCAGCCGGACGGCCCGCGCGCCGCGCTGCTGTGAGCCGTTGTTCGCCCTTCTTTCCTCACTGATGCGTTACTGACAGAAAGGGACGGATAGCCGGTGTCGACGCCGTTCTATGTCTCACCCCAGCAGGCGATGGCCGATCGCGCGGAGTACGCGCGCAAGGGCATCGCCCGCGGTCGCAGCCTGGTCGTGCTGCAGTACGCCGACGGCATCGTGTTCGTCGGGGAGAACCCGTCCCGGGCCTTGCACAAGTTCAGCGAGATCTACGACCGGATCGGCTTCGCTGCCGCCGGGAAGTACAACGAGTACGAGAACCTGCGGATCGGTGGCGTCCGGTACGCGGATCTGCGGGGGTACACGTACGACCGTGACGACGTGACGGCTCGCGGTCTGGCGAACGTGTACGCGCAGACGCTGGGCACCATCTTCTCCAGCGCGGCCGAGAAGCCGTACGAGGTGGAGCTGGTCGTCGCGGAGGTCGGTGAGACCTCCGAGGGGGACCAGATCTACCGGCTGCCGCACGACGGGTCCATCGTCGACGAGCACGGTTCGGTTGCGGTCGGCGGTAACGCGGAGCAGATCAGCGGGTACCTGGATCAGCGCCATCAGGACGGTATGACGCTGTCCGAGGCGTTGAAGCTGGCCGTGCAGGCGCTGTCGCGCGACACGAACGGGAGTGAGCGGGAGATCCCCGCGGAGCGCCTGGAGGTGGCGGTCCTGGACCGGACGCGGCCGCAGCAGCGCAAGTTCAAGCGGATCGCGGGGCGGCAGCTGTCGCGGCTGCTGACGGCCGAGGGCGCCGCCGCGGTGTCGAAGGCGGCGTCGGACGCGGTGTCCGACGATGCCTCGGACGACACCTCCGAGGATTCCACCGAGGAGTAGCGCGCAGCACGTGTGCGGGGGCCCCGGCCGGTTGCTCGATCGGCCGGGGCACACGTGTGTCAGGACCGGGTGCGGGGTGGTGGTGCCGTGGAGCCGCGTACGACCAACTCGACGGGCAGCGGGGTGGTTTCGGGGGTGCGGCCGTCGAGGACGGCGAGGAGGGCGGTCATGCCGTGTTCGCCGACCTCTTCGGCGGGGAGTCGCACGGTGGTGAGTTCGGGTTCGACGGCGGTGGCGAGGGAGAGGTCGTCGAAGCCGGTGACGGAGAAGTGCTCGGGGATGCGCAGGCCCATGCGCCGGGCGGCTTTGTAGGCGCCGGTGGCGAGTTTGTCGTCGTCGCAGACGAGCGCGGTGGGCGGGATCAGCCCGGAGGTGTGCAGGGCGCGCTGGGTGGCGGCGAGGGCGTCCTCGACGGTCAGGGCGGAGCGGACGGTGCGGACCGTCGTGCCGGGGGCCTGGGCGAGCCGGTCGGCGAGTGCCCGGGCGCGGACGTCGAAGGTCCAGGACCGGACGGCCGAGGCGAGGTGCAGGAAGTGGCGGTGGCCCAGGGCGAGCAGGTGGTCGGTGATCTGCCGGACGCCGTCGGCGAGGTCGAGGTTGACGGTGGTGGCGCCGGGGCTGCCGGCCGGGTCGCTGTCGAGCATGACGAGGGGCAGCGCGTCGCCGCGGAGCGCGGTGACGGCGTCGGCGGCCATGGAGGAGGCGAGGATGCCGTCGAGGGTGGCGGGCGCGGAGGGGAACGGGTCGCGGGCGCGGCCGACGCCGTCGGGGGAGGGGTAGAGGACGACGCCGAAGTCGTGGGCGGCGGCGACGCGGGCGGCTCCGGTGTAGACGCCGGCGAAGAACTCGTTGGTGAGTGCGGGGACGACGAGCAGGGCGGTGCGGGTGCGGCCGAGGCGGAGGTTGCGGGCGGCGAGGTTGGGGCGGTAGCCCAGTTCGCGGGCGGCGGCGCGGACGCGCTCGGCGGTGGCGGCGGCGACCCGGCCGCGCCATTTGTCGCCGAGGACGAGGGAGACGGCGGCCTGCGAGACGCCGGCGGCGCGGGCCACGTCCCGGCTGGTGGGGCGGGTGGCCGCTGTCCCGTCCGTACCGCTGGTCACTGCTGCCTCCGTCTGGGTCGTTCCGGGTGGTCGACGTTAGCGGGTGGTCCCCGGGGCCGCGCACGTGGTACGTATAACGCCTTGACGTTATACGTAAAACTTGGTGGAAGGGGGCGGCGCGATGGCCGCCGGGTACGCGGAGATCCTCCGGGCGCGGCACGCGCTGCGGCTGCTCACGGGCACGCTGGTGGGCAGGTTGCCGAACGCCACGGCGGCCATCGCCATCGTGCTGTTCATCCGCGCCGAGGGCGGCACGTACACGCTGGCCGGTGCGCTCGCCGCGATCTACGGCGTGGCCAACGCGGTCGGGCAGCCGGTGCTCGGGCGCCTCGTCGACCTGCGCGGCCAGCCGGTGGTGCAGCTGCCGGCCGCCGTGCTGTCGGCGCTCGCGATGACCGTGTTCACCTTCGCCGGCACGGGCTCGCCCGGGTGGGCGTACGCCTCGGTCGCGGCGGCCGGGCTCTGCACGCCGCCGCTTGAGGGCGGCCTGCGCGCGCTGTGGCCGAGCGTGCTGCCGCGCGAGGAGCAGGTGCACACGGCGTACGCGATGGACGCGATCGCGCAGGAAGTCATGTTCACGGTCGGCCCGTTGCTGGTCACCGTATGCGTGTCGCTGTGGTCGGCGCAGGCCGCGCTGATCGTCCTGAACGTCGTCGGTGTGCTCGGTGCGCTGTCGGTGGTGCTGTCGCGGCCGTCGCGCCAGTGGCGCTCGGCGCCGCGCGAGGCGCACTGGCTGGGCGCGCTGCGCTCGCCTGGCCTGTTGGTCCTGCTCGCCGCGTTCTTGTTCGTCGGCTGCGCGCTCGGCTCGATCACGGTGGCCGGGGTCTCGTACGGCGACGAGCACGGCGGTGGCGGAGGGAACGCGGTCTACGGCTGGATGATGGCCGCGCTGGGGCTCGGCGCGCTGGTGGGCGGCAGCGTGTACGGGGCGCGGCAGTGGAGCGGCGCTCCCGAGGGGCGGCTGCGCCGGCTGGTGGCCCTTCTGGCGCTGTTCTACGTGCCGTTGGTGTCGATGCCCGGGCCGGTGGCGATGGTGGCGCTCACGGCGGTCGCCGGGGTCTTCCTGGCGCCCTGCATCGCCTGCGCGTTCATCGTCGTGGACCGGCACGCGCCGCGGGGCACGGTGACGGAGGCGTTCTCCTGGCTCGTGACGACGTTCACGGTCGGGGCGAGCGTGGGCACGGCGGTCGCGGGGCCGGTCGTCGAGTGGGGCGGCACGCGGTGCGGGTTCGCCGTCCCGGCGGCCGCCGGGGGCCTGGCGCTGCTCGTACTGCTGGCCACGGGGCGGGTTCTGACGGCCCCTCGCACGTCGGGGCGTGGGGTGGCCGCGTGGGAAAATGATCCAAACCGTGCTGTCGAACCCCGTTTCAGCTCGGGGGATCGGGCGTAATGTTCAGACATGGACCGCCGCATTTTCGGGCTGGAGAACGAGTACGGCGTCACATGCACGTTCAGGGGACAGCGACGTCTGTCTCCTGACGAGGTGGCGCGGTACCTCTTCCGCCGTGTCGTGTCATGGGGCCGCAGCAGCAATGTCTTTCTGCGGAACGGTGCCCGCCTCTATCTCGACGTGGGTTCGCATCCGGAATACGCAACACCGGAATGCGACAACGTGACCGAGCTGGTCACCCACGACAAAGCGGGCGAGCGCATTCTGGAAGGCCTGCTCGTCGACGCCGAACGACGCCTGCACGAGGAGGGAATCGCAGGCGACGTCTACCTCTTCAAGAACAACACCGACTCGGCGGGAAACTCCTACGGCTGCCACGAGAATTACCTGGTGGCGCGGCACGGGGAGTTCTCGCGGCTCGCGGACATCCTCATTCCCTTCCTGGTCACGCGGCAGCTGTTGTGCGGCGCGGGCAAGGTGCTGCAGACCCCGCGCGGTGCGGTGTACTGCGTGAGCCAGCGGGCCGAGCACATCTGGGAGGGCGTCAGCTCCGCCACGACGCGCTCCCGGCCGATCATCAACACCCGGGACGAGCCGCACGCCGACGCCGAGCGCTACCGCCGTCTGCACGTCATCGTCGGCGACTCGAACATGTCCGAGACGACCATGCTCCTCAAGGTCGGCGCCACCGACCTGGTGCTGCGCATGATCGAGGCGGGCACGGTGATGCGCGACCTGACCCTGGAGAACCCGATCCGGGCGATCCGCGAGGTCAGCCACGACATCACGGGCCGGCGCAAGGTGCGCCTGGCCAGCGGCCGCGAGGCCTCCGCCCTGGAGGTGCAGCGCGAGTACTACGAGAAGGCCGTCGACTTCGTCGAGCGCCGGGGCATCCGCACCGGCACCGTCGACCAGGTCCTGGAGCTGTGGGGCCGCACGCTCGACGCGATCGAGGCGGAGGACCTCGACCGCATCGGCACCGAGATCGACTGGGTCATGAAGTACAAGCTCATCGAGCGCTACCGCGCCAAGCACAACATGACCATGTCGCATCCGCGGGTGGCGCAGATAGACCTCGCCTACCACGACATCCACCGCCGCCGGGGCCTCTACTACCTCCTGGAGAAGAAGGGCCAGGCCGCCCGGATCTGCAACGACCTGAAGATCTTCGAGGGCAAGTCGGTGCCGCCGCAGACCACGCGCGCGCGGCTGCGCGGCGACTTCATCCGCCGGGCCCAGGAGCAGCGCCGTGACTTCACGGTCGACTGGGTCCATCTGAAGCTGAACGACCAGGCGCAGCGGACCGTGCTGTGCAAGGACCCGTTCCGCAGTGTGGACGACCGGGTGGAGAAGCTGATCGCCGGTATGTAAGGCGGTCCGGGGGGTTCCCCGGTCCGTCCCGTGCCAACCGGGGCCTCGTGCGAATCATTCGTACGAGGCCCTTCGGCCGCCCTTGGAAAGGGTGGGGGAGGGCCTAGAGTGGCCGGACCGTACTCGAGCGACCTGAGGATCATTGTGCGACGCCGACTTGCAGCTCTACTGATCGTGCCGGCACTGGCGCTGACCGCGACGGCCTGCGGCAGCGACGACGGCAAGAAGGACGCGGCGGACAAGGCGGACTCCTCCGCGTCGCCGTCGGCGACCGAGGTGCCCAAGCCGGTCGACACCGCGAACCCGATGCCGAAGGTGAGCGGCGCCGTCGGCAAGAAGGCGACGATCTCGCTCCCCAAGGGCGACCCGAGCGGCAAGTTCGTCGTGCACACGCTCTCCGAGGGCAGCGGCGCAGAGGTGAAGAAGAACGACCTGGTGTCGATGAACTTCACGGGCAAACTCTGGAAGGGCGGCAAGGACCTCGGCACGACGTACGGGGCGCAGGGCGGCGGTGACCAGATGGTGACGGCGGGTGGCCAGGGCCAGCTGCCGGCCTTCGCGCAGGCCGTCGTGGGTCAGAAGGAGGGCAGCCGGGTGCTGGTCGTGGCGCCGCCGGCGGCGGGCTTCGGCAGCCAGGGCAACCCGCAGGTCGGCATCACCGCCACGGACACGCTCGTCTTCGCCGTGGACGTCGGCAAGGTCATCCCGAAGAAGGCCGAGGGCACGCAGGGCGCGATCCCCTCGAACCTGCCGCAGATCCAGGCGGACAAGGAAGAGCCGGCCACCATCTCCGTGCCGAAGAACGACCCGCCGAAGAAGCTCGTCGACCAGGTCCTGATCCAGGGCAAGGGCGCCGAGGTCAAGAGCGGCCAGACGGTCGCGATGCAGTACAGCGGCGCCGCGTGGAAGCCGAACGAGGGCAAGAAGAAGGCCGAGCTGTTCGACTCGTCCTGGAAGACGGGCCAGCCGTTCTCGACGGTCATCGGCAAGGGCCAGGTCATCAAGGGCTGGGACACCGGGATCGTCGGCAAGCACGTCGGTGACCGGGTCCTCCTGGTGATCCCGGCCGACCAGGCGTACGGCAAGGAGGCCAAGGGCGAGACCCTCCCGGCCAACTCGACGCTGGTCTTCGTGGTCGACATCCTCGCCGCGCACTGACCGCCCCACAAGTGGCAGACTGTTCCGGTTGCCCAACCGCCGACAAGCAGGAGCACTACACGTGAGCATCGACAAGCCCGAGATCGACTTCCCCGACGGCCCGGCCCCGACGGACCTGGAGATCGTGGATCTCTGGGAGGGCGACGGCCCCGAGGCGAAGGCGGGCGACACCGTCTCCGTGCACTACGTGGGCGTGGCCTTCTCCACCGGTGAGGAGTTCGACGCCTCCTGGAACCGCGGCACCCCGCTGCAGTTCCAGCTCGGTGGCGGACAGGTCATCCAGGGCTGGGACAAGGGGCTGCAGGGGATGAAGGTCGGCGGCCGCCGCCGGCTGACCATCCCCGCGCACCTCGCGTACGGCGACCGCGGCGCCGGTGGCGGCCGCATCGCCGGCGGCGAGACGCTGATCTTCGTCTGTGACCTGATCTCCGTCTGAGTCCGTCGCACCTCGACCGCATTCGGTCGGCGCAGGGCCCATGCCTGTCGGCATGGGCCCTGCGCTTTGCCCCTGGCTTTTGCCGGTACACCCCGTAGCGGTACGGTCATCGGTCGGGAGCCACATGAGGAAAGGGCGTCGATGGCCATTGCCAAGGCCGAGCGGCTGATGAATCTGGCGCTGTGTCTGCTCGGGACGCGGCGGCCACTCAGCAAGCGCGAGCTGCGGGGGTCCATCGAGGCCTACCTGGAGGCGGGCAACGACGACTCCTTCAACCGCATGTTCGAGCGCGACAAGGATGATCTGCGCGAGCTCGGCCTGGTCATCGAGACCGTGGAGAACCTCGACGGCGACGTCGGCTACCTCGCCCGCCGCGACAGCAACCGGCTGCCGCCCGTCACGCTCGACGCCGAGGAGGCCGCCGCGCTCGGCCTCGCCGCGAAGGTGTGGCAGCAGGCCCGCCTGGCCGGAGCCGCCAGCGGCGCCCTGCAGAAGCTGCGGGCCGCGGGGATGCCCGAGGACGTGGACCCGTACGAGAGCCACGGTGCGCTCGAACCCCGGATCCCGGTGCACGAGGCGTCCTTCGAACCGCTGATGCTGGCCTGCCGCGACCGCAGGCCCGTGGTCTTCGACTACCGCAAGGCGACCGCCGCGCGGCCCACGCCCCGGCACGTCGAGCCGTGGGCCCTGGAGTGCTGGCGCGGGCACTGGTACCTGGCGGGCTGGGACCGCGACCGGGAGGCCGAGCGGGTCTTCCGGCTCTCCCGGATCACGGGCAAGGTCCGATCGCGCGCCGGACAGTTCAAGGCCGAGGTGCCGGACGTGGTGACCGTACGGGAGACCGTCGCGGGCTGGGCGGGGGAGAGCGCCACGCGCTCCGCGCTGATCAGGCTGCGCGCCGGTGCGGGTTACCCGCTGCGGGCCAAGGCCGTCTCCGTGCGGGAAGGGGACGACGGCTGGGACGAGTTGGAGATCCCCTACGGGCACGGGCTCGACGCCTGGCTGGTGGAGTTCGGGCCCGACGTGGTCGTCCTGGAGCCCGCGGAGCTGCGGGCCGACGTCGTGGACCGGCTGCGCGCCGTGGCCAAGGGCTGAGGGGGAGAACGGACGGTATGGCTTCCAATGCCATCGACCAGACCCGGCGGATGCTGTCCCTGGTGACGTATCTGCGTGAGCGCCCCGGCGCCCGCGTCGAGGACGTCGCCCGGGCCTTCGGCATCACCGAGGACGAACTGATCTCGGACCTGGACGTGCTGCCGCTGTGCGGCACCAGCTTCCGCGGCGGTGACCTGCTCGACATCGACACCGACGGCGACCGCATCTGGTGGCACAACCCGGACGACGTCGCCGAGCCGCTGCGGATCGCCGCCGACGAGGCGACCGCGCTGCTGGTCGCCGCGCGGGCCGTGGCCACGCTGCCGGGGCTGCGCGAGAGCGACCGCCTCGCGCTGCTGCGCGCGACCGCCAAGCTGGAGGCCGCGGCCGGCGAGGTCGCGAGCGCGAGTGCCCGGCTGAACGTGACCTTCGAGTCCGAGGGCGGTGTCTTCGCCGACGTCGACCGCGCGATCTCCGAGCGCCGCCGGCTGTGGATCCGCTACTACTCGCCCGCCCGCGACGAGGTCACCGAGCGGGAGATCGACCCGATCCGGCTGGTCAGCGTCGGCCACACGTACGTCGAGGCGTGGTGCCGCAGGTCCGAGGCGCGGCGCACGTTCCGGCTCGACCGGGTCGCCGAGATCCGGGTCCTGGACGAGGCCGCGGCGCCCCCCGAGGTGGAGCTGCGCGACCTCTCCGAGGGTCTTGTGCAGCCGGCCGCCGAGGACCCCGAGGTCATCGTCGAGGTCGGGCCCGGCGGGCGCTGGGTCGCCGAGTACTACCCGCACGACAGCGCCGAGGAGCTGGCCGACGGCGGCCTGCGGATCACGCTGCGCACGCCCGACCCGTCCTCGCTGCGCCGGCTCGCGCTGCGGCTCGGCAGGGACGGGCACATCGTGGCGCCGGCCGAACTCGCGGTGAGCGCGCGGGACGCGGCGCGGCGGGCGCTGGCCGCGTACGACGAGGCCGTCGGGGCCGCATGAGGCAGTGGCGGACGCCCCCGGCGGACGCGGTGGGCGCGGTGGGCGTCAGGGGCGGAACGGACGAAAGGTGCGAAGTGGACAGGATGACCGGTGTGGCCGGTTTCACCGAGGTCGCCAGGGTGTCCGCGCCGGTCGCCGCCGTGGCACCGGTCGTCTTCAAGGCCGCGTGCCCGGACTGCCGCGCCCGGTGCGAACTCGCCGCCACCGCGCTCCGCCTGGCGATCGGCGCCAGCCGCCGCACCACCTTCTACTCCTTCACCTGTCCCGAGTGCGGCACCTCGGTGCGCAAGCCCGCCGGTGAGCGCATCGTCGAACTCCTCACCGGTGGCGGGGTGCGCACGCTCCGCCTCCACCAGACCGTCTAGGCTCGGCGCATGTTCTGGGCGATGCTGGCCGTGGCGATGGGATTCGTGGGACTGGCCGTGCTGGCCGTCTTCGCGGTCAGGGTGTTCGTCGAGGCGGAGCGGCTCGGACGCCAAGTCGCCGACACCACGCGGCAGATCAACCGCGCGGCCGAGGAGCTGGAGCGGGCCGCGGTGAGCGTGGCCAGGGCCGGCGGCGAGGCGCTCTGATCCGTCCCGGTCCGTGCCCGCGTACCGCGTGGCGGGAGGGAAAGCGCTTTACCACCGTGATCTGTCCGACCCCCAGGTCGGACGGGTACGCTCCATGAGGCGGCCTGATAGTGAGGCGTGGGCCGCAATTGGGAGTATGCACGGGGATTGCCCCGTGTTCACCCCCACGGGATACGATCGCTGCCAGCACGGTGGTCGGACAACAGTCCGAAGTCCGATCGGTACCGGCAGTCCCGCCCCCTGCCGCCTCAGTGAGAAGGTAAACGGATATGTTCGGAAAGCTCGGCGCACCCGAGATCATCCTGATCCTCGTCGTGATCATCCTGCTGTTCGGCGCGAAGAAGCTTCCGGACATGGCGCGCTCGCTGGGCAAGTCCGCCCGCATCCTCAAGAGCGAGGCCAAGGCGATGAAGAACGAGGGCAAGGACTCTTCCGACGCCCCGGCCGACCCGCCCAAGCACGACGAGCAGCCCCCGGCCCAGCGCACCATCCAGGCCGCTCCCGGCGACGTGACCAGCTCGCGCCCCGTGACCGAGCAGACCAACCAGGCGTCCAAGAGCTGAACCGGCGCAGATCAGGGGCCGCCCCCGCCGAGGCGGCCTGTCGCACGAGATGAGGACGTGGGTTGCTCAAGCCTGCTCGCAAACAGGAGAGGGATCCCGAGGGTCGGATGCCCCTCGCGGAACACCTTCGCGAGCTGCGTAACCGGCTCGCGAAGGCGCTGCTGGCCATCGTCGCCGTCACGGTCGTCGCCGCCTTCTTCTACAACGACATCATCAACTTGATCACCCGGCCGATCCTCGACTCGATCGGCTGCGCCCACAGCTTCTCCGAGCTGGCGCAGGTCAAGGACGCGCACTGCGCGCAGATCACGGTCAACGGGCTGCTCACCCCCTTCACGCTGGCGCTGAAGGTGTCGCTGATGGCCGGTGTGGTACTGGCCTCGCCCGTCTGGCTCTACCAGCTGTGGGGCTTCGTCGCGCCCGGCCTGCACAAGCACGAGAAGAAGTACGCCTACGGGTTCGTGGGCACCGGCGTCCCGCTCTTCCTGTGCGGCGCCTACTTCGCCTACTCGGTGCTGCCCACCACGGCGAAGGTGCTCATCGGGTTCACCCCGGACAACACCTCGAACCTGCTCCCCCTAGACGACCTCCTCGACCTCGTCCTGCGCATGGTGCTGGTCTTCGGCCTCTCCTTCGAGCTGCCCCTGCTGCTCGTCTTCCTCAACCTCATCGGGGCGATCACCGGCAAGCGGATGCTCGGCTGGTGGCGCGGGATGATCATGGCGATCACGGTCTTCGCGGCCGTCGCGACGCCGAGCACCGACCCGCTGACCATGCTGGCCCTCGCCGCACCGATCTGGATCCTCTACTTCGGCGCCGTGGCCTTCTCCCTGCTCAACGACGCGCGCAGGCGCCGCCGCGACGCGCTCGCCCCCGCCGACGACGAGGCCTCCGAACTCGACCTGACGCCCGAGGAGCTCGACGAGGTGGAGCCGGTCTCCGCCAGCCGCGCGCTGCCCGAGCAGTCCACCGGCGAGAAGGACCGGATCAACGGTTACGACGATGTGACCTGAGGCAACCCCCGCCCGTGGCCGGACAGTTGTTAGGGTCCGGCCCGTGACCAGCGAGATCACCCTCTTCGTCAATCCCACCGCGGGACGCGGCCGGGGCGCGGGCGCCGCGCAGCCGGCCGCTTCCGCGTTGCGGGCAGCCGGCTTCTCCGTGCGGACCGTCATCGGGGAGGACGCCGCCGACGCCCTGGTACGCGCGCGTGCCGCCGTCCGGGACGGCACCGGCGCGCTGGTGGCCGTCGGCGGGGACGGGCTGGTCAACCTCGCCCTCCAGGCCGTCGCCGGCACCCGCACCCCGCTGGGCGTCGTCGCGGCCGGAACCGGCAACGACTTCGCGCGCTCCCTGGGGCTGCCGGTGCGCGAGCCGGCCGCGGCGGGCGCCCTCGTCGCCCGGGCGCTCAAGGGCGAGCTGGTCCGCGACGTCGACCTGGGGCGGATCGGCGACCACTGGTTCGGCACCGTGCTCGCCTCCGGCTTCGACTCCCGGGTCAACGACCGCGGCAACCGGATGCGGCTGCCGCTCGGCCGCTTCAAGTACGACGTGGCCATCGTGGCGGAGCTGGCCGCGTTCAAGCCCGTGCCCTTCCGCCTGACGCTCGACGACGGCTCCGTACGCGAACTCGCCGCGACCCTCGTCGCCGTCGGCAACGGCACGTCCTACGGGGGCGGCATGCGGATATGCGCCGACGCCGACATGAGCGACGGACTCTTCGACGTCACCGTGGTCGGGGAGTGCTCCCGCAGGACCTTGCTCAAGGTGTTCCCGCGCGTCTACAAGGGCACCCACCTCACCCACCCCGTGGTGAGCACCTACCGGGCCGCGCGGGTCGAGCTGGCCACGGAGGGTGCCGGGGGCGTCACCGGCTACGCGGACGGCGAACCGGTCGGGGCGCTGCCGCTGGTGGCCCGGTGCGTGCCGGGGGCGGTGCGCGTCCTCACCGGATAATGATCGTCCGTTGTCAGTGAGGGCCGGTAGGCTCGAAAGCACGATGACAGAGGACCTCTCACCGGCCGAGCGGTATGCGGCAGCCCGTCGACGGGCCGCAGAGCAGGCCACCGCGCTCGCGTCCTTCCGCGAGATGTACGACTTCGGCCTCGACCCCTTCCAGATCGAGGCCTGCCAGGCGCTCGAGGCGGGCAAGGGCGTCCTGGTCGCCGCGCCCACGGGTTCGGGCAAGACGATCGTCGGCGAGTTCGCCGTGCACCTCGCCCTCCAGCAGGGCAAGAAGTGCTTCTACACGACGCCGATCAAGGCGTTGTCCAACCAGAAGTACCAGGACCTCGCCAAGCGCTACGGCGCCGCCAAGGTCGGCCTGCTGACCGGCGACAACAGCGTGAACAGTGACGCGCCCGTGGTCGTGATGACCACCGAGGTGCTGCGGAACATGCTGTACGCGGGCTCGCAGGCGCTGCGCAACCTCGGTTACGTGGTCATGGACGAGGTCCACTACCTCTCCGACCGGTTCCGGGGCGCCGTCTGGGAAGAGGTGATCATCCACCTCCAGGAGTCCGTCACCCTGGTCTCCCTGTCGGCCACGGTGTCGAACGCGGAGGAGTTCGGCGACTGGCTGGACACCGTGCGCGGCGACACCGAGGTGATCGTCTCCGAGCACCGGCCCGTGCCGCTCTTCCAGCACGTGCTCGCCGGGCGCCGGATGTACGACCTCTTCGAGGAGGGCGAGGGCAGCAAGAAGGCGGTCAACCCGGACCTGACGCGGATGGCCCGCATGGAGGCGAGCCGGCCCTCGTACCAGGACCGGCGGCGCGGACGCGCCATGCGCGAGGCCGACCGCGAGCGGGAGCGCCGCCAGCGCTCCCGGATCTGGACGCCGGGCCGCCCCGAGGTCATCGAGCGGCTGGACGCCGCGGGCCTGCTGCCCGCCATCACCTTCATCTTCAGCCGCGCCGCGTGCGAGGCCGCGGTGCAGCAGTGCCTGTTCGCGGGGTTGCGGCTGAACAGCGAGGACGCGCGGGCCGAGGTCCGCGAGATCGTCGAGGCGCGCACCGCCTCCATCCCCGACGAGGACCTGCACGTCCTCGGCTACTACGAGTGGCTCGAAGGCCTGGAGCGCGGGATCGCCGCCCACCACGCGGGCATGCTGCCGACCTTCAAGGAGGTCGTGGAGGAGCTGTTCGTCCGCGGCCTGGTGAAGGCCGTCTTCGCCACCGAGACCCTGGCGCTCGGCATCAACATGCCCGCCCGCTCGGTGGTCCTGGAGAAGCTCGTCAAGTGGAACGGGGAGCAGCACGCCGACATCACCCCGGGCGAGTACACGCAGCTGACGGGCCGCGCGGGCCGCCGGGGCATCGACGTCGAGGGCCACGCCGTCGTGCTGTGGCAGCGCGGCTTCAGCCCCGAGCACCTCGCGGGCCTCGCGGGCACCCGCACGTATCCGCTCAGGTCCAGCTTCAGGCCCTCGTACAACATGGCGGTGAACCTGGTCGAGCAGTTCGGCCGGCACCGCTCGCGCGAACTGCTCGAGACCTCGTTCGCGCAGTTCCAGGCGGACAAGTCGGTGGTGGGCATCTCCCGGCAGGTCCAGAAGAACGAGGAGGGGCTCGAGGGCTACAAGGAGTCGATGACCTGCCACCTCGGGGACTTCGACGAGTACGCGCGGCTGCGCCGGGAGCTCAAGGACCGCGAGACGGAGCTGGCCAAGCAGGGCGCGTCCCAGCGCCGGGTGCAGGCGGCCGCGGCGCTGGAGAAGCTGAAGCCGGGGGACGTCATCCACGTGCCCACGGGCAAGTTCGCGGGGCTCGCGCTCGTGCTCGACCCCGGGCTCGCGGCCGGACGGACCAACGGGCACCGCGGGTTCGAGCACCACGACGGCCCCCGCCCGCTGGTGCTGACCGCGGAGCGGCAGGTCAAGCGGCTCGGTTCGATCGACTTCCCGGTGCCCGTGGAGGTGCTGGAGCGGATGCGCATCCCGAAGTCGTTCAACTCCCGCTCGCCGCAGTCCCGCCGCGATCTCGCGTCGGCGCTGCGCACCAAGGCCGGGCACATCGTGCCCGACCGGCACAAGAAGGGGCGGGCACCGGCCGCCGACGACCGGGAGATCGCCCGGCTCCGCGCCGAGCTGCGCGCCCACCCCTGCCACGGCTGCTCCGACCGCGAGGACCACGCCCGCTGGGCCGAGCGCTACCACCGGCTGCGCCGCGACACCGCGCAGCTGGAGCGCCGCATCGAGGGCCGCACCAACACCATCGCGCGCACCTTCGACCGCATCGTGAAGCTGCTCACCGAGATGGACTACCTGCGCGGCGACGAGGTCACCGAGCACGGCAAGCGGCTCGCGCGGCTCTACGGCGAGCTGGACCTGCTGGCGAGCGAGTGCCTGCGCGAGGGGGTCTGGGACGACCTGAACCCGGCCGAACTGGCCGCGTGCGTCTCGGCGTTGGTGTTCGAGGCGCGGGCCTCCGACGACGCGCTCGCGCCCAAGGTGCCCTCGGGCAAGGCGAAGGCCGCGCTCGGCGAGATGGTGCGGATCTGGGGCCGGCTCGACGCCCTGGAGGAGGAGTTCCGGATCAACCAGGCGGAGGGGGTCGGCCAGCGCGAGCCCGATCTCGGCTTCGCCTGGGCCGCGTACCAGTGGGCCTCCGGCAAGGGTCTGGACGAGGTGCTGCGGGAGGCGGAGATGCCGGCCGGTGACTTCGTCCGCTGGTGCAAGCAGGTCATCGACGTGCTGGGCCAGATCGCGGCGGCCGCACCGCGCGACGGGTCCTCGACGGTGCCGCGCACCGCGCGCAAGGCCGTGGACGAGCTGCTGCGTGGCGTCGTGGCGTACTCCTCGGTGGGGTGAGCCCCGATACAGCAGTCACACCGAAGGGCCCGGGACGCCACGTCCCGGGCCCTTCGCCCTTGCGGGGTACGGGAGTTCGGGCTCGCGGACGCCCTTACTCCATGTGTGCGATTCGCAGCTGAGCGTGTAAATGGGAGTGAGTGTATGCCTGCCCCCGGGGTGATTTCAGGGGCTTGCTGAATATGACTCGGCGATGATCCGGTCGGACTAAGCTCGCCCGCAGCGCACCGAGTTGAGATGTATTCGGGCGTTTGTTCCCCTGTGCGCTGATGATTCGCATTGATCCCCGGAGCGAAACGCGGCGAACCATCGCAAACCTTCCCCGACCCGACCGTTCAGAGGGCATACATGGTGAGTGTTCAATCGCCTCCCGGTGGCCGAGACATCCCCTACACACGCGTGCTGTTGCTGCCCGCCATGGTCATGGCCGCCGCCACCGGAGCGGCCGTCGCCCTGGTCACCCAGCCGGCTCGCCTCGCCGTCGCCCTGTGCGGCGCGCTCGGCACGCTCCTGGTGGTCGCCGTCGCCGCCGAGGCGGTCCGCCGCGGTCGCCTCGTCAAGGGGCTGCGCGCCCAGTACGCGCGGCACACCGCCGACCTGGAGGCGCGCATCGCCGCCCAGGAGCGCCGCACGATGCGCGTCGCCAAGGAAGTCCTGCCGCACGCCCTGTACCGGATGCGCACCGGCGACAGCCCCCGGGACGCCGTCCGCAACACCTGCGACTCCGACCCGGCCTTCCGCGACACCACCCAGGGCGAACGCGAACTGCTGCGCCTCGCCCTCAAGGAGATCGACCGCGAGGAGGCCATGCGCGACGCCGCGCAGCGCGCCTTCGTCTCCATCGCCCGCCGCGTCCAGGCCATCGTGCACAAACAGGCCCAGGAACTGCGCGAGATGGAGGAGGACCACGGGCGCAACCCCGAGGTCTTCGACGACCTCCTGCGCATCGACCACGGCACCGCCCTGATCGGCCGGCTCGCCGACTCCGTCACCGTCCTCGGCAACGCGCGCCCGGGCCGGCAGTGGCCCAAGCCGGTGCGGCTCTACAGCGTGCTGCGCGGCGCCATGTCCCGCATCCTCGAATACCCGCGCATCGACCTGCACGCGATCTGCGACGTGGCGATCAAGGGCGTCTCGGTGGAGCCGCTCATCCACGCCTGCGCCGAACTCCTCGACAACGCCACCCGCTACTCGCCGCCGCAGACCCGGGTGCACGTCACCGCCGTCGAGGTGCAGACCGGCATCGCCATCGAGATCGAGGACGGCGGCGTCAGCCTGGGCGAGGAACAGCGGGCCAAGGCCGAGCGGATGCTCGACAAGGCCAAGGCCGGCATCGACCTCAACGACCTCGGCGAGAACCCGCGCCTGGGCCTCGCCATCGTCGGTCGGCTCTGCTCGATGTACGACATGCAGATCTCCCTGCGCCAGTCCGCCTACGGCGGCGTGCGGGCCGTCCTCGTCGTGCCGCGCGACATGATGAGCACCGGGCCCGCGCCCGGCCTCGCCCACGGCATCGGCGCCTCCGCCGTCCCCCGCGTCGACCACAACGGCGTACCGATCAAGGAAGAGCCGCGGCTGAAGAAGACGCGCCGCCCCACCACGGGACCGCGCCCGTCCGTCCCGGTCGTCGCCGCGATGGAGGACGACGTCCCCGTGGTCACGGAATGGCGGGCCAACGGGCTGCCGCAGCGCCGCCGCAAGGTCGACACCAAGATCATCGACGACCAGATCATCGTGACCCCCCGCCACCCCGACGTGTCCGTGCCCGGGTCCGTGCCGGAAGCCGGGGCGGGCTCGGGTGCGGGGCCGGGTTCCGGCCCGGCCCACGGACCGGGTTCCGGGTGGGACCCCGCCGACCGCGCGCCCGGCGGCCCCGGCCCGGGCCCGTCCATCGAGCCGGAGCACGACCGGCCCGCGCAGCCCGAACCGGGCCTGTGGGTCGAGGCGTTCATGAACGGCCTCAAACCCGACGAGCCCGGCGCGGCGGCCGCCGCCGACGCGGACGCGGACAAGCCGCATGACGACGCGTACAACCAGCAGGTCGACGAGGGAGACCGCCAGTGATCCAGCAACGCGCCAACTTCGACTGGATGCTCAAGGAGCTCGCCGACGGCGTGCCCAATGTGCGCCAGGTCGTGGTGCTCTCCGCGGACGGTCTGCGCATCGCCCGGTTCGGGGGCCATCCCGACGGCGCCGACCGGATCGCCGCGGCCTGCGCCGGACTCCAGTCGCTCGCCTCCGCCGTCGCCTCCGAGATCCCGGAGAGCAACGGCAAGATGAACATGGTCATCATCGAGGTCGACGGCGGCTTCTTCTACCTGATGGCCGCGGGCAAGGGCGCCTACCTCGCCGTCCTCGCCGATCCGTACGTCGACGCCGGGCTCATCAGCCACCAGATGCGCGACCTCGTCATCCGCATCGGCGCCCACCTGACCAGCCCGCCCCGACGCAACGGGCAGACCGTATGACGCCACGCTCCCTGGAACCCCCGTTCCGTGACGAGGAACCGCCGCCCCAGCGCGAGCGCCGGTCGGTCCAGGGCCCGGGCGCCAAGGACCCCCGGGACCCCGAGCGGCTCTACGTCATCACCGGCGGCACCGAGGGCGCCGAGCGCGCCACCCTCGACCTGGTCACCCTCATCGTGGCCCGCGCCGACCCCCCGCCGGCCGCGCCGCCCGAACAGTCCGCCGTGCTGCGCATGTGCCGGACGCCCCTGTCCACGGCGGAGATCTCGGCCTACCTCAACCTGCCGTTCAGCGTGGTCACCGTGCTGCTCGGCGAACTCCTCGCGGCCGAGCTCGTCCAGTCGCGGGCGCCGGTGATCCGGGGTGCCGTCGCCGACCGTTCCCTCCTCGAAGCGGTGATGCATGGACTACAGAAGCTCTGACACCGCCGGCGCCACGGAGACGACGGCGGGCGGCCTCCGTTTCCCCGGCGACCCCGGCGGCTCCGGTGACTCCGGCAACAGCGGCGTCCCCGGCCCCCGCGCCGAGGACCGGATGCCCGAGACGGTCACCTCCGCCGTGAAGATCGTCATCGTCGGCGGGTTCGGCGTCGGCAAGACCACGATGGTCGGCTCCGTCAGCGAGATCCGCCCGCTCACCACCGAAGAGACCATGACCCAGGCGGGCATCGGCGTCGACGACGACTACGGCTCCGAGACCAAGACGGCCACCACCGTCGCCATGGACTTCGGGCGGATCAGCATCACCGACGAACTCGTCCTCTACCTGTTCGGCACGCCGGGCCAGGAGCGGTTCTGGTTCCTGTGGAACGGCCTGTTCGAGGGCGCGCTCGGCGCCGTCGTGCTCATCGACAGCCGCCGGCTCGAAGTGAGCTTCGACGTGATCGGGCGGCTGGAGGAGCGCGGCGTCCCGTTCGTCATCGCCAACAACGCCTTCCCGGACGGGCCGAGTTACCCCACGGAGGAGCTGCGCCGCGCCCTCGACCTCGACGCGCACGTCCCGATCATCGAGTGCGACGCGCGCCGCCGGGCCTCCAGCCGCGACGTCCTGCTGACCCTCATGCGCTACCTGCACGAGATGGCCGTGCACCGGGTCTGACCCGCCCTCGCCTCGCGGGCGGCGCGACCTCGTCGCCCCGCTGCCATCGATACCCCCGTTGTCCTCACGACCGGAGCGATCACCGTGACGCCTCCCTCCCGGCCCTCCCAGTCCTCCCAGTCGCCCGCCGGGCACGACCCCCTCGGCGACCCCTCGTTCGGCCCGCCGCCGGGCTGCCCCGCCCACGCCCTCGGCCCCGACGGGATCCGCCGGCTCTACGGGCCCGAGGCCGACGCGGACCTCGCGGGCGTCTACGAGAAACTCCGCGTCGAGCACGGGCCCGTCGCCCCCGTGCTCATCCACGACGACGTGCGCATGTGGGCGGTGCTCGGCCACAGCGAGAACCTCCACATGATCCGCTCGACCTCCCAGTTCAACCGCGACGCCCGCAACTGGACCGCGCTGAAGAACGGCACGGTCAAACCCACCCACCCGCTCGCGCCGGTCTTCAGCTGGCAGCCCATCTGCTCCATGACCGAGGGCGCCGAACAGCTGCGGCTGCGGGGCGCGGTCACCCACGCGCTGGAGATCATCGACCACCGCAGCCTGCGCCGGGCCATCAACAAGGCCTGCCAGGAGATCATCAACCGGTTCTCCGAACGCGGCTCGTGCGACGTCGTCAGCGAGTTCGCCGAGCATCTGCCGATGATGGTCATGCTCGACATCTTCGGCGCCTCCGAGGCCTACAGCGAACGCTTCGTGCAGGCGGCCCGCGACATGATCAAGGGCACCGAGACGGCGATCGCCAGCAACGAATACATCATGGGCATCCTGATGGAGCTCACCGCCCGCCGCCGGGCCGCCCCCGACGACGACTTCATCAGCCGGCTCATCGCGGCCCCGGCCGGCCTCACCGACGACGAGGTGGGCCAGCACCTGCGGCTCGTCCTGATCGCCGCCTACGAGGCCACGGCCAACCTCATCGCCAATGTGCTGCGCACCGTGCTGACCGACCCGCGCTTCCGTGCCCAGCTCAACGGCGGGCAGATGACCGTGCCGGAAGCGGTCGAGCAGTCGCTCTGGGACGAGCCGCCGTTCAGCGCGATGGTGGCCTACTTCGCCAAGGTCGACACCGAGCTGGGCGGGCAGCACATCCGGGCCGGCGACGGGCTGATCTTCGGCATCGCGCCGGGCAACGTCGACCCCGCTGTCCGCCCCGACCCCACCGAACACATGCAGGGCAACCGGTCTCACCTCGCCTTCGGCGGCGGCCCCCACGAGTGCCCCGGGCAGGACATCGGGCGCGCCATCGCGGACATCGGCGTCGACGCGTTCCTGATGCGGCTGCCCGACGCGGAACTCTCCGTCGACGAGGCGGAGTTGCGGTGGCGGTCGACCATCCTGTCCCAGCACCTCGTGGCGCTGCCCGTCTCCTTCACGCCCCGGGCCCAGCAGGACGTCATCACCAAGCCCAGCATGGTGCCGCCGCCGCGGGTCGACTGGCAGGTGTCGTCCGGCGGGCCGGTGCCCGCGGCCGCTGCGGCCGCTCCCTCGGACCTTGCGGAGCCGGGCACCGCGGCGGCCCCGCCCGCGGCCGGGGACGCGGCGCCGGAGGCGGCCCCGGTCTCCGCCTGGCAGCGGTTCCTGCGGTGGTGGCGGGGCTACTGAGCCCAGGCCTCGTACGACTCCCAGGCCGCGAGGCGCCGCCTGCTCACGAACGTGTGCTCCTGGCCCGTCACCGGGTCCCGGAACTCCAGCGTGCGGGCGAGCAGTTGCAGCGGCCTGCGGAAGTCGTCGGGGGCGGCCGGCGCGGCGATCCGCGGGTAGAGCGGGTCGCCGAGGATCGGCACGCCCAGGGAGTTCATGTGCACGCGCAGCTGGTGGGTGCGGCCGGTGCGCGGCGTCAGGTGGTACAGGCCCAGCGTGTCCCCGGCGGCCCGGAGCCGGATCTCGCTCTCCGCGTTCGGGACGCCGTCCGGGACCTCGTGCGCGGTCAGCACGCCCCGCTCCTTCTCGATCCTGCTGCGGACCGTGGCCGGCAGCGGCAGCGCGGGGTCGTGGCGGGCCACCGCCTCGTACTCCTTGCGGACCTGCCGGTCGCGGAAGAGCGTCTGGTACGCGCCGCGCTCCTCGGGGCGTACGACGAAGAGCACCAGGCCCGCGGTGAGCCGGTCCAGGCGGTGGGCGGGGCTCAGCGCCGGCGTCCCCGTGGCCTGGCGGAGCCGGGCCAGGGCCGTCTGCCTGACGTGGCTGCCCCGCGGGGTCGTGGCCAGGAAGTGGGGTTTGTCCGCGACCAGGATGTGCTCGTCGCGGTGGACGATGTCGATGCCGAAGGGGACGGGGGGCTCGGGCTCCGGGTCCCGGTGGAACCAGACGTGGCCGCCGGGGGCGTACGGGGTCGTCGCGGTGACGGGCGTGCCGTCCGGGCCGACGATCCGGCCCTCGGCGATCATCGCGTCGACCGTGCCCTCCGCCACGGCCAGCCGGTCCGTGAGGTGGGCCCGCACCGTCTCCCAGGTGTCGTCCGGCGGCATCCGGACGCGGACGGCGTCGATGCCGTCGCGCTGGGGGAGCGGGGAGGGCGGGGTGCGGTTCCTGCGGCGTCTCATCGCAGGTCAGGGTACGGGGTGCGGCCCGGGGCGGGTGGGTCCGTCGACGCCACCGGCGCCGGGGTGAGGGGCCCGGGGCGCCGCCCCGGACCCCGCTCCTCGAACGCCGGAGGGCCGGGAGACGACCACTGGCCGGGCCGGCAGGCGCGGGCCGAAGGCCGGACGAGTCAGATCGGACGGCTCAGGCCGGACGGGTCAGGTCGGACGGGTCGGACCGGACGGGTCAGACCGGACGGGACGGGCCGGGCGGGTCAGGCCGGGGCCGGGGCTTCCTGCTCCGCCTCCACCTGCGCGTTCCAGTCCCGCTTGGAGGCCTGCCAGCCGTCCTCGTTGTGGCCGAGCCGCCAGTAGCCGGAGATCGAGAGGTCCTCGCGCGGGATCCCCCGGTCCACGCGCAGGTGGCGGCGGAGCTCCTTCACGAACCCCGCCTCGCCGTGCACGAACACGTGCGGGCGGCCCGCGGGGAAGTCGAGGCCGGTGACCGCGGCGATCAGCGCCTGGCCCACCGGACGGCCCGCCCGGTGCAGCCACGTGATCTCGACGGGCGTGTCGATCTTCTGCTCCTCCTCGGGCCCCTCGACCTCCAGGAAGGCGTGGGCGCGCGCCCCCTGGGGCAGCGCCTCCAGGGCCGCGGCCACGGCGGGCAGCGCGCTCTCGTCGCCGGCGAGCAGGTGCCAGTCGGCGGACGCGTCGGGGGCGTAGGCGCCGCCCGGGCCCATGAAGTGGATCGTCGCCCCGGGCGCGACGCTCGCCGCCCAGGGGCCCGCCAGGCCCTCGTCGCCGTGGATGACGAAGTCGAGGACGAGCTCCCGCGCCGCCGGGTCCCAGGCACGCACCGTGTACGTCCGGGTCACCGGCCACTGCTCGCGCGGGAGCTCCTCCCGGATGCGCTCCACGTCGAACGGCTCGGCGTACGTCACGCCCGTCGGCGGGAAGAACAACTTCACGTAGTGGTCGGTGTGTTCGAGTTCGGGGAAGTCCGCGAGACCCTCCCCGCCGAGCACCACGCGCTGCATGTGCGCGGTGAGCCGCTCGGTGCGCACGACCTGCGCCGAGCGGGCCTTGCGGGGCTTGCGGGCGGGACGCTCGGCCATGTGCCGTCTCCTTGGTCGCTGCTGAGCTTAGGTAACCCTAAGCTAACACCTCAGGCCGAGAGGGTGGTGAGGAGGCGGTGGAGAGATCCGCCCAGACCCCAGCGGGCCGCCAGCTGATCGAGCAGCTCGGCGTCGTGCGGTGCCCGCGGCAGGGCGGTGGCCAGGTCCGGCAGGGCGACGTCCCGCGCCACCTGCACCACCCGGGGCGCCACCTCCAGGTAGGGCCGTGACGCGTCGAGCCGCTTGCGCTGGGTCGGTGTCAGCTTCGACGCCGGGTCGTCCACCGCGGCCATGATCCCGGCCAGGTCCCCGAATTGCGCGAGCAGCTTCGCGGCCGTCTTCTCGCCGATGCCGGGCACCCCGGGCAGCCCGTCGCTCGGGTCGCCCCGCAGCAGCGCCATGTCCGCGTAACCGGACCCGTCCACCCCGTACTTCTCGCGCAGCAGTGCCTCGTCCGTGATCTGGAGCGTGCCCACGCCCTTGAGCGGGTACAGGACGCGGCGCTCCTTCGCGTCGTCGACCAGCTGGAAGAGGTCCCGGTCGCCGGTGACGATGTCGACCGGGCCCGTCGCCCGCGCGGTGAACGTGCCGATGACGTCGTCCGCCTCGTACCCCGCCACGCCCACGCGCGCGATGCCCACCGCGTCCAGGACCGCCTCGATCACCGGCACCTGCGGGGCGAGGGTGTCGGGGACCTCCTCCTCGTCCGGGGTCCCGGCCGCCGTCTCCTCTGCGACCCGGTGCGCCTTGTAGGACGGGATGAGGTCGACGCGCCACTGAGGGCGCCAGTCCGCGTCCATGCACGCCACCAGATGGGTGGGGTGGTGGTCGTGGACGAGCCGGGTGATGAATTCGAGCAGCCCGCGTACCGCGTTCACCGGAGTGCCGTCGGGGGCCTTGACGGAGTCCGGGACCCCGAAGTAAGCCCGGAAGTACAGGGACGCGGTGTCGAGCAGCATCAGGCGCTGGTTCGTTTCCTGGGTCACGCTCCGCATCATGCCGCACACCACTGACAGTCACCGTTCGTCGCATAAGGCGTGGTGAGGGGTTAACGGAGTGTGAACTGGGCCACTCTTCTGTTTGGTTCGCATAAACCTGGGGAGGTGCCGCCTCGGAGCGGACCCGGTCGCACGTTCAACTATTGAAGGTACGGCCGGTTCAAGCGGGCAGACCCCGCACCGCACCACGGCCCGCCGGCGGGGGAGGCGGGCCGTCTTGGTTCGACCCGAGAGGTGTATGTGTCCAGGCTTGAAGCCGAAGACCTGTACAAGGTGTTCGGCAGACGACCCGATGAGGCGGTGGAGGCACTCCGCCGCGGAGCCGACCGTGAGGAACTGCGCGCCGACGGCACGACCGCCGCGGTGATCGACGCGTCCTTCACCGTCGAGCCCGGGCAGATCTTCGTCGTCATGGGTCTGTCGGGATCCGGCAAGTCCACTCTGCTGCGCATGCTCAACGGACTGCTGGAGCCGACGGCGGGACACGTCCGGTTCGACGGCGACGACCTGACGCAGCTGTCGCCCCGCGAGCTGCGCGAGGTCCGCTCCAAGAAGATCAGCATGGTCTTCCAGCACTTCGCCCTCTTCCCGCACCGCTCCGTCCTGGAGAACGCGGCGTACGGCCTGGAGGTCCAGGGCGTGCCCCGCGCCGAGCGCGAGGCACGGGCCACCGAGGCGCTGCGCCTGGCCGGCCTCGAAGGGTGGGAGAAGTCCTTCCCCGACGAGCTCTCCGGCGGCATGCAGCAGCGCGTGGGCCTGGCCCGCGCCCTGGCGACTGACGCCGACCTGCTCCTCATGGACGAGTCGTTCAGCGCGCTCGACCCGCTGATCCGCCGCGACATGCAGGACCAGCTGCTCGATCTGCAGAAGACCCTGAAGAAGACCATCGTCTTCATCACCCACGACCTGAACGAGGCCATGCGCCTGGGCGACCGCATCGCCGTCATGCGCGACGGCCGCATCGTCCAGATCGGCACCGCCGAGGACATCCTCGTCACCCCGGCCAACGAGTACGTCGCCTCCTTCACCCAGGACGTCGACCGCTCCCGCGTGCTGACCGCGGGCGCGATCATGGCCACGCCCGAGGCCGGGTACTCGGCGGCCGCCGCCCCGGCGACGGTCACCGAGTCCACCCCGATCATCGAGCTGTTCACGCCCTGCTCGACCAGCGACATACCCGTCGCCGTGACCGGTGAGGACGGCGGCGTCGTCGGCGTCGTCCCGCGGGAGCGGCTGCTGGCCGTCCTCGGGGAGCCGATGAAGTCCGTGGAGGGCGACGGCGCCGCCGCCCCCGCCCAGGAAGCGCCGAAGGACGCCGTCCCGACGCCGCGCGGCGAGGGCGACGGACCGGTGGAGAAGGTGAACGCCGGTGCCTAGGATCCCCTTCGGCGACTGGGTCAACGACGTGGTCGAGTGGCTGCTCAACCACATGTCGTGGCTCTTCGACTTCTTCAAGACCGTCTTCGACGGCCTCTACAACGGCATCGCCGACGTGCTGCAGGCCCCCGAGCCGCTGCTGCTCGCCGGCATCTTCGCCGTCATCGCCTTCTGGCTGCGCGGGACGACCGCGGGCGTCCTCGCCTTCGTCGGGTTCTGGTTCATCGACAACCTGGAACTGTGGGACGACGCGATGCTCACGCTGTCGCTCGTCCTCGTGTCGACGATCATCGCGCTCGTCATCTCGGTGCCGCTCGGCATCTGGGCGGCCCGGTCGAACCGGGTCAGCGGCCTGTTCCGGCCGGTCCTGGACCTGATGCAGACGCTGCCCGCGATGGTCTACCTGATCCCGGCCATCCTCTTCTTCGGCTCCGGTGCCCCCGCCGGCATCGTCGCCACGCTGATCTTCGCGCTGCCCCCGGGCGTGCGCATGACCGAGCTGGGCATCCGCCAGGTCGACCAGGAGCTGGTCGAGGCCGCCGACGCGTTCGGCACCAAGCCCGGCAACACCCTGATGCGCGTGCAGCTGCCGCTCGCCCTGCCGACGATCATGGCCGGTGTCAACCAGGTCATCATGCTGGGCCTGTCCATGGCCGCCATCGCGGGCATGGTCGGCACCGGCGGTCTCGGTGGCGCCGTCAACGAGGCCATCGGCCAGCTGAACGTGGGCCTCGGCGCCGAGGCCGGCATCTCCATCGTCATCCTGGCGATCTACCTCGACCGCATGACCAGCTCGCTGGGGCAGCAGGTCTCCCCGCTGGGCCGCCGCGCGCTCGCCAAGGTGCGCGCCGCGCAGGGCCTGAAGATCTGGTCCTACCGGCCCCGCCCGGCCGTCGCCATGGTCGGCGTCGTCGTCCTCGCGCTCGTCGCGGGCGGCATGGGCATGTTCGGCGGCTCCACGTCGTCGACCGCCTCCGGTGACACCGGCAACGTCGGCCAGGGCAAGAAGATCTCCATCGGCTACATCCCCTGGGACGAGGGCGTCGCCTCCACGTTCCTGTGGAAGGAGATCCTGGAGCAGCGCGGTTTCCAGGTCGAGGCCAAGCAGTTCGACGCCGGCCCGCTGTACACCTCGCTCGCCCAGGGCGCCGTCGACTTCGAGACGGACTCCTGGCTGCCGACCACGCACGCCCAGTACTGGAAGAAGTACGGCTCCAAACTGGAGGACCTGGGCTCCTGGTACGGCCCCACGTCGCTGGAGCTGACCGTGCCCTCGTACATGAAGGGCATCGACTCGCTCGCCGACCTCAAGGGCCAGGGCGGGAAGTTCGGCGGCAAGATCACCGGCATCGAGTCGAGCGCCGGCGAGACGGCCCTGCTGAAGAGCAAGATCCTCAAGGCGTACGGCCTCGACAAGGAGTACAAGGTCGTCGACAGCTCCACGCCGGCGATGCTGGCCGAGCTGAAGCGCGCCTACGCCAAGAAGAAGCCGATCGTCGTGCCGCTGTGGTCGCCGCACTGGGCGTACAACGACTACGACCTGAAGAAGCTCAAGGACCCGAAGGGCGCCTGGGGCAAGGGCGACGGCGTGCACTCGCTGGCGCGCAAGGGCTTCGGCTCCGACTTCCCCGAGGTCGACAAGTGGCTCAAGGACTTCAAGCTGAGCGAGAAGCAGCTCACCAGTCTTGAGGCGGAGATCAACAAGACCGGCAAGGGCAAGCAGCAGGACGCGGTGAAGACCTGGCTGAAGCAGAACCCGGGCGTCGTCGACAAGCTCGCCCCGGTGAAGAAGGCGAACGCGGCCGAGACCAAGCGGCCGGTGAACGTGGCCTGGTTCCCCTGGGACGAGGACGTCGCCGTCACCTACCTGTGGAAGAACGTCCTGGAGAAGCGCGGCTACAAGCTGAACCTCAAGCAGATGGACGTGGGCCCGGTCTACACCGGTCTCGGCAGCGGTGACCTCGACGTCAACTTCGACGCCTGGCTGCCGTACGCGCAGAGCAACTACTGGGACAAGAACAAGGCGAACCTGAAGGACCTGGGCAGCTGGTACAGCCCGACCTCGCTGGAGCTCGCCGTCCCGTCCTACGTGAAGGGCGTCAAGTCCCTCGCGGACCTGAAGGGCAAGTCGAAGACCTTCGACGGGAAGATCATCGGCATCGAGCCGGGCACCGGCGAGATGAACCTCCTGAAGAAGGAGGTGCTCCCCGGGTACGGCCTGGACAAGGAGTACGAGGTCGTCGACGGCTCCACGCCGGCGATGCTGGCCGAGCTGAAGCGCGCCTACGCCAAGAAGGAGCCGATCGCGGTCGTGCTCTGGTCGCCGCACTGGGCGTACAGCGAGTACAAGCTCACCAAGCTGGCCGATCCGAAGAAGACCTTCGGTGAGGGCAACACCATCCGGACGATCTCCCACAAGGACTTCCCGACCAAGTACCCGCAGCTCACGAAGTGGTTCAAGAACTTCAAGATGAGCGAGGACGAGTTGGGCAGCCTGGAGGCCGAGATCAAGGACCGTGGTCAGGGCCAGGAGGAGAAGGCCGTCTCCGCGTGGCTGGAGGAGCACCAGGACGTCGAGAAGCGGATGACCGCCTCCTGACGTCAGGCCCCGGGCGCCCCTGACGGCGCCCGTGGACCGGCCCACGCACGAGGGGTGGGTCCCGTCGCGGCGACAGCCGTGGGCGGGGCCCACCCCTCACGCGTGGGCGGGTGCGCGGCCCCGATCGTGACCCACTGCTTACCCCGCTCACATGAAACCGTCGGGCGAACATGCGTAGGGTGCATGGAAACGAGCCGGGCAATGCGGTGGGAGGGAGCGGATGTCATGGACGAGCACAAGGAGACACTGCGCGTGGGTGCGGCCGTCCGGCGCCGGCGCCGGACGCTCGAACTGACGCTCTCCGCCGTCGCCGAGCGCAGCGGCCTGTCCGTACCCTTCCTCAGCCAGGTCGAGAACGAGCGGGCCCGGCCCAGCCACCGCTCCCTGGAGAAGGTCGCCGACGCCCTCGGCACCACCGCGGTCGAGCTGCTCGCCGCCGCCGACCCGGCCCGCACGGTGGACCTGGTGCGGGCCGACGACTCCAGCGTCGAGGACGGCTCCGCGGAGGGCGACGGGGCCTTCGTCGTCCGCTCCCTCGTCCGCGGACACCACCAGATGAACGCGCAGGAGTTCGTCGGCGACCACGATCCGGGCCGCGAGTTCCAGCTGCGCAACGACGTCCTGATGCACGTCACCGAAGGCGCCGTCGAGGTGGAGGCGGAGGGCCGCGCCTACCGGCTGGTGCGCGGCGACACCCTGTACCTGACCGGTGGCGTACGGCACCGGTGGCGGGCGACGGTCGCCGAGGCACGGGTCCTCGTCGTGGCGGTCGCCGAGCACATCGACGCGGTCGACGAGCCCGGCCCGAAGTAGCCGCCGTGCGGGTCGTCTCCCTGGTCCCGTCGCTGACCGAGGCCGTCGCCGTGACCCTGCCCGGCGTCCTGGCCGGTGCGACCGACTGGTGCAGCCACCCCGTGGACCTCGACGTGACCCGGATCGGCGGCACCAAGAACCCCGACGTGCCCGCGATCATGGCGCTGCGCCCCGACCTCGTGATCGCCAACGAGGAGGAGAACCGGGCACCGGACCTCGCGGCCCTGCGCGCCGCCGGGATCGAGGTCCTGCTCACCGAGGTGCGCCGACTGCCGCAGGCGTGGACGGAGCTGGACCGGGTGCTCGCCGCGTGCGGAGCCGGGTCTCGGCCCCGCTGGCTGGACGAGGCAGAGGCCGCCTGGTCCGCGCCCGCCGCACCGGCCGCCTTGGGAGAGCGGCGGCTGCGGGCCGTCGTGCCCGTCTGGCGGCGTCCGTGGATGGTGCTCGGCCGCGCCACCTTCGCCGGGGACCTGCTGGCGCGGCTCGGCGTCGACAACGTGTACGCGGGGCACGCGGAGCGCTATCCGCGGATCGCGGTCGACGGACTCCGCGCCTGCGGGGCGGACCTAGTGGTGCTGCCGGACGAGCCGTACCGCTTCACCGCCGATGACGGGCCGGAGGCGTTCGAGGTTCCCGCGGCGCTGGTCAGCGGGCGCCATCTCACTTGGTACGGGCCGTCGCTGAAGGAGGCGCCGCAGGTGCTGGGGGCCGCGCTGCGGGCCGCCGGTCGTTAGCTCAGAGCGCCGGTGCCGGTTTCGGGGCCGCGAGCAGGCGTCCCGTGAGCAGGCCGTGGGCCGTGCGGGCCACGGCCACCGCCCAGGCCGCGACCAGGACCGCGTAGAGCCCGAGGGCCAGCGCGTCGAAGGCGGCCAGGCCCGTGTGCGCGCCCAGGCCCTCCGCGCCGGTGACACAGGTGCCGACGGGGAACGTGAACGCCCACCAGGTCATCGAGAAACGCATGCCGTCGCGGCGGGCCCGCACCACCAGGGCGGCCGCGAGCGCCAGCCACAGCAGGGCGAAGCCCATCACCGGGACGCCGAACAGGACCGCGAACGCCGGGAAGGCATGCGCGTAGGAAGCGGACAGCACCCCGACGGCCACGTCGGCGAACTTGTTCGCGGCGGTCGTCGACTGGCCCAGCGGGCCCAGCACGAGGAAGAGCGTGGGCGCCAGCGCCACCGGGAGCGGGCCCGCGGTGAGCAGACGGGCCAGGATCAGCGGGAGCAGCACGAGCGTCGCCAGCAGACTCAGGCCGAACATGGCGTAACAGGCGAGGAGCAGCGCCTGCTGCCCCTGGCCCGGCGGCAGGTGCGGGACGAGCAGCGGTCCGACGGCGGCCGACACCATGGGCGCCACCACCGGCAGCAGCCACACCGGCGCGGCCTGGCCCGGCTCGATCCGGTGCCGGACCACCATCAGGTACGGCACGGCGACCGCGGCGGCCAGCCCGGTCAGCGTCCCGGCGGCGAAGAGCACCGTGTCGACGGCGAGCGCCGCCGTGCCCCCGATCCACTCCCGGCCCAGCAGCAGCGCCCCGGCGCCCACGGAGAGCAGCGCCATCGACAGACAGCCGTAGAACGGGGCCACCGCCGGGTCCAGGAGGTGCGCCCGCGCCTGGTCGCGGTGGTGCGCCCAGTGCAGGGCCCGCGCGGCGAGCAGCGCCACCAGCGCCAGCGCCGACACCGCCCACACCGCGGTGCAGGCCGTGCGCAGCGCGGCGGAGGTCGCCGGCAGGGTCGCCCCCGCGTTCGCCACGATCGCGGTGCCCATGACGGCGGCGTACCAGTTCGGGCCGAGGTGGCGGACTGCGGGCGCGCGCCGCGGGGTGGCGCGGGGGGTGCGGAAGGCGGCGGTGGGCTGGGCGGCGGTGACCATGCTCCTACCGTGGCGGCTGCCCCGGGCCCCCACCAGGGACGTTGTCACTATGGGGGCATAAGCTGGGTTTATGAGCGAGGAGTCCAAAGAGGGGGCCGGGCGGGGGATCGGACGGGGGTCCGGCCGGGAGCGGCGGGAGCCGGGCGGAGCCGGTGGGCCCGGGGGAGTCGGTGTATCCGGTGTATCCGGTGGGTCCGGTGGGTCTGTGGGGTCCGGTGGGTCCGCGGGGCCGGGTGGGCCGGGGGAGACGCTGCCCGGGATGCTTGCGCACCGGGTGCCCGAACTCGGCGCGCTCGAACTGCTGCTCGCCGTGGCGCGCCTCGGCAGCCTCGGCGGGGCCGCGCGGGAGCTCGGCATCACCCAGCCCGCCGCGAGCAGCCGGATCCGCTCGATGGAGCGGCAGCTGGGGCTCGCCCTCGTCGACCGGTCGCCCCGCGGCTCCCGGCTCACCGACACGGGCGCCCTCGTCACCGACTGGGCGCGGCGGGTCGTGGAGGCGGCGGAGCAGTTCGACGCCGGGACGCAGGCGCTGCGCGACCGGCGGGACTCGCGGCTGCGGGTGGCGGCGAGCATGACGATCGCCGAGTACCTGCTGCCCCGCTGGCTCATCGCCCTGCGCGCGGAGCGGCCCGACACCGCGGTGTCGCTGCTCGCCGGGAACTCCGCCACGGTCGCCGAGCGGCTGCTCGGCGGCGAGGCGGACCTGGGGTTCGTGGAGGGGGTCGCGGTCCCCGCCGGTCTGGACGCCGCCGTCATCGCCCACGACCACCTGATCGTGGTGACGGCCCCGAGCCACCCGTGGGCCCGCAGGCGCCGGGCGCTCACGGCGACGGAGCTGGCCGACACGCCGCTCATCCTCCGGGAGGAGGGCTCCGGTACCCGGCAGGTGCTCGACGCGGCCCTCGGCGGCCTCGCCCGGCCGCTGATCGAGCTGTCCTCGACGACCGCGGTGAAGGCGGCGGCGGTGAGCGGGGCGGGGCCCTCGGTTCTCAGCGAGCTGGCGGTGGGGGAGGAACTCGCCGCGCGGCGGCTGGTCCGGATTCCGCTGGAAGGGGTGCGGTTGGCGCGGGATTTGCGGGCCGTGTGGCCGACGGGGCATCCGCCGGTCGGGCCCGCCCGGGATCTGCTGGGGTTGACGCGGTCGGCGTGAGAGGTGCGGGGTGCGGCCCTTTGTCCGGCGCGCCCGGTGCTCGTGCCGAGGTCACGGGGCTCCGCCCCGGACCCCGCTCCTCAAGCGCCGGAGGGGCTGGGTCTGGGTCTGGTCCCGGGCCCCGGTCTGGTCCCGGGCCCCGCCTCTTGCGCGGCGGGGGCAATGGCTGGTTCAGAAACCGTGTGGTGCCGCCGCCGCCCGGACCAGGCCCCCGGTGACGCGGGCGTCCTCGCCCATCTCGGGGTGCCACTGCACGCCCATGACCCAGGTCATGCCGGGCAGTTCGACGGCCTCTATGGTGCCGTCCGCCGCGTGGGCCGAGGCCACGAGACCCCGGCCGATCCGGTCGATGGCCTGGTGGTGGTAGGTCGGTACCTCCGTCACCTCCGGCACGAGGTCCCCGTACCGGGTGCCGGGCACCGACGTCACCGCGTGCCGCGCGAAGGAGCCGACCGCGTCCCGGTGGCCGTCCAGGTGCTGGGTGAGGGTCCCGCCGAGCGCGACGTTCAGCAGCTGCATGCCCCGGCAGACGCCGAGCAGCGGCGTACCGGACGTCATCGCGGCCCGGATCAGCGCCAGTTCCCAGGTGTCCCGTTCCGTCGCCGCCGGACCCGTCCGCGGGTCGCGCTCGGCGCCGTACCGGCCGGGGTCCACGTCCGGGCCGCCCGCGACGATCAGCCCGTCGAGCCGCGCCACCACCGAGGGCGCGTGCCGGGCGTCGTCCGGCGGCACCATCGCGGCGAGCCCGCCGGACGCCTGGACGAGCCGCGGGTAACCGGCCGGCAGGAGCGCGGCGGGCAGCTCCCACACGCCCCAGCGGGTCTGCTGCTCCCAATAGGTGCTGATCCCGATCAGCGGCCTGCTCACCATGGTGCCGTGCTCCCGAACCTCGGTCGTGTCCCTGCGGGCGGGCGTCGCCTGTGGCCGCCCCGGGGTGTCCACGGCGACGGCGACAGCAGAGCGTACGAGATCGTTCCCGGCGGGCACAGCGACGTTCAGCATGCGGGCACCGGACCCGGCCCCTGCCCGGCCGTCCCCCGCCACCGGCAATGGAACGGCAGCAAACCTTTAGGGAAAGCGTCGACGGAGCGTGAGTCGACGGGCCGCCGCCCCACACTCGCGCCACTCGCGCCACTCGCGCCACTCGCGCCATTCACGCCACTCGCGCCACTCGCGCGCCATTCACGCCACTCGCGACACTTGCGCGAGAACGGTTCAGGCCAGGAAGCCGCGCAACAGCGCGGCCGTCCCGCCGCAGTGCTCGCGCATCATCTCGCGCGCGCCGTCCGCGTCCCCGTCGAGCACCGCCTCCACCAGCGCGGCGTGCTGGCGCTGGGAGTGTTCGAGGTTGCGGACCAGGAGCGGAATGCAGTCCAGGAGGTCGTTCACCGTCGCCCGCACCGCCGCGTACTGGGCGGCGAGGGAGGGCGAGCCGGAGAGTCCGGCGAGCGTCAGGTGGAGCAGCGTGTCCTTGCGGCGGTAGTCGGCGAGGGGGGCGTCCCGGGTGGCGGCGAGGGCCGCGCGCAGGCGTCCGGCCCGCTCCGTGCCGAGTCCGTGCGCCGCGCACAGCCCGGCCGCCCCGACCTCGAGCACCTCCCGGAAGCGCAGCACGTCCTCGATGTCCACGCCCCTGATCCGCCGCCGCAGCTCGTCCTCGCCGGCCGCCCCCGGGCGCGGCAGCACGAACGTGCCGCCGTAGCGCCCGCGCCGCGACTCCACCAGGCCCTGGTCCTGGAGCACCTTCAGGACCTCCCGCAGGGTGACCCGGCTGATGCCGAGCCGGTCGGCCAACTCCCGCTCCGACGGCAGCCGTTCACCGCCGGGCACCAGGCCGAGCCGGACGACCTGGAGGATCTGCTCCAGCGCCTCCTCGAAACCGTTGCCCGCCCGCACCGGACGCAGTACCGTCCCGAGGCCCCGCTCGGCTCCCGTGTGGGACATCTGGCCCAACCCCCTTCCCAAGCAATGGTTCCCGGCAATACCTTATGGCTCCCGGCCGACCCGAGGGACCCTCCGGGCCCAAGGAGGTTTTCCCGTGGCAGACCGCACACCCCCGCTCTCGGTGGAGGCGCTGCACGCCCTCGTCGCGGGCGGCGAGGTCGACACCGTGGTCCTGGCCTTCCCGGACATGCAGGGGCGGCTCCAGGGGAAGCGGTTCGCCGCCCGCTTCTTCCTCGACGAGGTCCTGGAGCACGGCACGGAGGGCTGCAACTACCTCCTCGCCGTCGACGCCGAGATGAACACCGTCGACGGCTACGCGATGTCTTCCTGGGACCGCGGCTACGGCGACTTCGCGATGCGGCCCGACCCGGCCACCCTGCGCCGCGTCCCCTGGCACGAGGGCACGGCCCTGCTCCTCGCCGACCTCGCCTGGGAGGACGGCTCGCCGGTGGCCGCCGCGCCCCGGCAGATCCTCCGCCGCCAGCTGGAGCGGCTCGCCGAGCGCGGCCTGAGCGCCCAGGTCGGCACCGAGCTGGAGTTCATCGTCTTCAAGGACACCTACGAGCAGGCCTGGGACGCGAACTACCGGGGCCTGACCCCGGCCAACCAGTACAACATCGACTACTCCGTCCTCGGCACCGGCCGCGTCGAGCCCCTGCTGCGCCGCATCCGCAACGACATGGCGGGCGCGGGCCTGAACGTCGAGTCGGCCAAGGGCGAGTGCAACCCCGGCCAGCACGAGATCGTCTTCCGCTACGACGAGGCCCTCGTCACCTGCGACCAGCACGCGCTGTACAAGACGGGCGCCAAGGAGATCGCCGCGCAGGAAGGCGTCTCGCTGACCTTCATGGCGAAGTACGACGCCCGCGAGGGCAACTCCTGCCACATCCACCTCTCGCTGACCGACGCGGACGGCGCGAACGCGATGGCTTCGTCGACCGGCCCCGACGGGATGTCCGCGCTCATGCGCCACTTCCTCGCCGGACAGCTCGCCGCGCTGCGCGACTTCTCCCTCCTGTACGCCCCGCACATCAACTCCTACAAGCGTTTCCAGCGCGGCTCCTTCGCCCCGACCGCCGTCGCCTGGGGCCACGACAACCGCACCTGCGCCCTGCGCGTCGTCGGCCACGGCCGCTCGCTGCGCTTCGAGAACCGCCTCCCCGGCGGCGACGTCAATCCGCACCTGGCCGTCGCGGGCCTCGTCGCCGCGGGCCTGTACGGCGTCGAACAGGAGCTGGAGCTGCCCGAGCCCTGCACGGGCAACGCCTACGACGCCGGCTACCCGCACGTCCCCACCACCCTGCGCGAGGCCGCCGAGCTGTGGGAGCACAGCCCCATCGCGGCGGCCGCCTTCGGGGACGAGGTCGTCGCCCACTACCGCAACATGGCGCGGGTCGAACTCGACGCGTTCGACGCCGCGGTGACCGACTGGGAGCTGCGCCGCTCCTTCGAACGCATGTAAAGGACCCGCCGACCGCATGTAAAGGCCCCGCCGAACGCATGTAAAGGACCCGCCGTTGACCCGGACACCGCTCGACGTGCTGAACCCGGCGACCGAGGAACGCGTCGCCACCGTGCCCGCCGCCACCGCCGAGGACATCGACGCCGCCGTCCGGCGCGCCGCCCGCGCCCAGACTGGCTGGGCCACCGTCGCCCCCGCCGACCGCGCGCGGCTGCTGCGCCGCTTCGCCGACACCGTCGACGCGCACCTCGACGAACTGGCCCGCCTCGAAGTGCGCGAGGCCGGACACCTCATCGGGACCGCGCGCTGGGAGGCGGGCAACGTCCGTGACCTGCTGCTGTACGCCGCCGGTGGCGCCGAACGGCTCAACGGCGCGCAGCTCCCGGCCCCCGGCGGCTTCAGCGTCACCTTCCACGAACCGCTCGGCGTCGTCGGCGTCATCGCTCCCTGGAACTTCCCGATGCCGATCGCCGCATGGGGCACCGCCCCCGCGCTCGCCGCGGGCAACGCCGTCGTCCTCAAGCCGGCCGAGACGACCCCGCTGACCGCGCTCCGGCTCGCCGAACTCGCCCTGGCGGCCGGGCTGCCCGAGGGCCTCTTCCAGGTCGTGCCCGGGCACGGTGGCGTCGCGGGCCGGGCCCTCGTCGACCACCCCGCCGTCGCCAAGGTCGTCTTCACCGGCTCGACGCGCACCGGCCGCGAGATCATGGAGCGGTGCGCCGCCCGCACCACCCCGGTCACCCTCGAACTCGGCGGCAAGAGCCCCAACATCGTCTTCGCCGACGCCGACCTGCCCGGGGCCCTCGACCCGTTCTCCTTCCTCGACAACTCCGGCCAGGACTGCTGCGCCCGTACCCGCATCCTCGTCCAGCGCTCCGTGTACGAGGAGTGCGCGGCGCTGCTCACGGACGCACTCGGCGCCGTCGTCGTCGGCGACCCGCTCGACGAGAAGACACAGATGGGCCCGCTGATCTCGGCCCGGCAGCGGGACCGCGTACGGGCACTCGTGCCGGACACCGCCCCCGGCATCCGGGGCACCGCGCCCACCGGCCCGGGCTTCTGGTTCCCGCCGACCGTGCTCACCGCGGAGGCGGCCGACTCCGCCGCGGCCACCGAGGAGATCTTCGGGCCCGTCGCCGTCCTGCTGCCGTTCACCGACGAGCAGGACGCGATCCGCCTGGCCAACGCCACCGCCTACGGCCTCGCCGGCTCGGTCTGGACCCGCGACCTGGGCCGCGCCCTGCGCGTCGCGGGCGCCGTCCGCGCCGGGAACCTCTCCGTCAACTCGCACGGGGCCGTGCGCTACTGGACCCCGTTCGGCGGATACAAACAGTCCGGCCTCGGCCGGGAACTGGGCCCCGACGCCCTGACCGCCTTCACCGAGACCAAGACCGTCTTCATCAGCACGGAAGGCTCCGCACCGTGACCGAAGAGTCCATCTGCCGCCGCCTCGTCGGCCGCACCGCCGTCATCACCGGAGCCGGCAGCGGCATCGGCCGCGCCACCGCGCTCCGCCTGGCGTCCGAGGGCGCCCACGTCGTCTGCGGCGACATAGACGAGGCGCGGGGCGCCCAGGTGGCCGAGGAGATCGCCGGGACCTTCGTGCAGGTCGACGTCGTCGACGCCGACCAGGTCGAGGCGCTCTTCCGGACCGCGCACGACACGTACGGCTCCGTCGACATCGCCTTCAACAACGCGGGCATCTCACCACCGGACGACGACTCCATCCTGGAGACGGGCCTGGAGGCCTGGAAACGCGTCCAGGACGTCAACCTCACCTCCGTGTACCTGTGCTGCAAGGCGGCGATCCCGTACATGCGGCGCCAGGGCAAGGGCTCCATCATCAACACCGCCTCCTTCGTGGCCCGCATGGGCGCGGCGACCTCGCAGATCTCCTACACCGCCTCCAAGGGCGGCGTCCTCGCCATGTCCCGGGAGCTGGGCGTGCAGTTCGCCAGGGAAGGGATCCGGGTGAACGCGCTGTGTCCCGGACCGGTGAACACCCCGCTGCTCCAGGAGCTCTTCGCCAAGGATCCCGAGCGGGCGGCGCGCCGCCTCGTGCACATCCCGGCCGGCCGGTTCGCCGAGGCCCGCGAGATCGCGGCCGCGGTCGCCTTCCTCGCCAGCGACGACGCCGCGTTCGTCAACGCCACCGACTTCCTGGTGGACGGCGGCATCTCCGGCGCGTACGTGACACCCCTGTAGGAACCCTGTGAGCGGACCCGTCCCGCGTGTACGGTCCACTCACATGCGTAACAGTCATGTTGCCGCGTGGACTTCGGCCGTGGTCACCACCCTGGTGGCCGCGGCTCTCGTCTCTCCTGCGGCCGCCGCCACGTCCGCGTCCACCCCCGCGCCCCGCGCCTGCCCGCAGCTGTCGCACAAGCTGCCCTGGTACGGCGACAACCGCGCCCACCTCCAGCAGATGATCGACGAACGGGGCCGGTGCGCGGGACACCGCGGGCCCCGCCCCGTCGCCGCGTTCGACTGGGACAACACCGTCACCAAGAACGACGTCACCGACGCGACGATCGCCTGGTCGCTGCGGCACGACAAGATCCTGCGCCCCGCGAGCTGGAAGAAGACCAGCAAGTGGCTGACGGACGACGCCGACAAGGCGCTCACCGCGGCCTGCGGCACCCGCGTCCCCGTCGGCGCGCCACTGCCCACCTCCAAGGACACCGACTGCACGGACGAGATCTTCAACATCCGTGAGTCCGGCACCACCATGAGCGGTGCCGCCGCCTTCACCGGCGAGTGGAACCACCGCCGCACCGTCCCCCAGTACGCCTGGGTGCCGCAGCTGTTCGCCGGGCACACCGTCCCCGAACTGGAGTCGTACGCCGCCGCGGCCCGCAAGGAGGTCCTCGCCGCCCCGGTCGGCGCCACCGACAAGCTGGGCACGCACACCGTCCCGGGCTACGTCCGCTACTACGCGCAGCAGCGCGACCTCATCCGCACGCTCCAGCAGGCCGGCTTCGACGTCTACATCGTGTCGGCAGGCTCCGAGCCCGTCACCGAGGTCTGGTCGCGCGGCGTCGGCATCGACCGCGCCCACACCGTCGCGATCCGCTCGGTGCTCGACCGCAAGGGCCGCATCACCACCTACAACGAAGGCTGCGGCGGGGTCCCCCGGAACCAGGGCGAAGCCATCCCGTACATCGACGGCAAACGCTGCTGGATCAACCAGGACATCTTCCACGTCAAGGGGAAGGCCGCCTGGGAGCAGCAGCGTCCGGGCAAGCGGATCGCGCTCGGCGGCGGCGACGCCGACACCGACGTGACGTTCGTCGGCGACGCGACCGGCGCGCACCTCGTGCTCAACCGGAACAAGAACGAGATCATGTGCCGCGCTTACGACGACGCCGACGGACGCTGGGTCGTCAACCCGATGTTCATCGAGCCGCTGCCGCGCAAGGCCGGCACGTACCCGTGCTCGACGGCCGCCTACAACCGTCCCGGGGGAGGATTCGGGCCGGTACTGCGCGGCGACCGTTCGGTCGTGCCCGATCAGACGGACGCGGTGTACTGACCTGCCACGCCCGGCGCACGTGCCACCGCCCGGCTGATCCCCGGGCCGGCGCGTCCCGTCCACCGCCCACGGGTGGACAGGACCGCGCGGACGCGGACCGGCCGCGGCGCCGGGGGAGGGGGCGGCAGTCCCGGCCCGCCTGACCCGTCACGGGGAGAGCAGGCCCGGCCCGCCCTCCCCGTGACGGGTCACAGGAATGTGTAGCCCTCGCCGCGGTAGGTGGGCACGGTCGCGGTCACCGTGTCGCCCGCCACGAGGTGCAACACCTCGAAGCGCTCGCACAGTTCACCGGCCTTCGCGTGCCGGAACCACACCTTGTCGCCGATGAGCAGATCGTCGGCGGCCGACCCGAGCAACGGTGTCTGCACCTCGCCCGGCCCCTCCTGCGGGTCGTAGCGCAGCCCCTCCGGGAGGTACGGCACCGGGAGCCGGTCCTGGCCCGCGGCGCCCGACGCCGGATAGCCGCCGCCCAGCACCGTCACCACGCCCACCCCGGGCCGGCGCACCACCGGCTGCGCGAAGAGCGCGGCCGGACGGCCGGTGAACGACGTGTAGTTGTCGAAGAGCCGCGGCACGTACAGCCCCGACCCGGCGGCGATCTCCGTGACCGCGTCCTCGGCGGCGGTGTGCTGCACGCTGCCGGTGCCGCCGCCGTTCACGAACTCCAGGTCCGGCGCCACCGCCCGCACGGCCCGCACCACTTCGGCACGCCGCACGGCCAGCTCCTTGCGCGCCGCCGCCTGCATCAGCCGGATCGCCCGCGACCGCACCGGCCGCCCCGAAAGCGCGTCCCCGACGCCGGCCACATGACCCTCGTACGCCATGATGCCCACCAGCCGGAACCCCGGCCTGCGCACCACCGCCCGCGCCAGCTCGGCGAGTTGGGCCGGCGTGCGCAGCGGGGAGCGCAGCGCGCCGATCCGTACCCGCCCGCCGAGGACCCGCCACGACGTGTCCAGCTCCAGGCAGACCCGGATCTCCTCGCCGCCCCCGTCCCGGGCCTCGTCGATCAGCCGCAACTGTGCCGGGTCGTCGACCATCACGGTCACGGCGCCCGCCAGCTTGGCGTCGTGCGCCAGCTCGGCGAACCCGGCCCGGTCCGCGGACGGATAGGCGAGCAGCACGTCCTCGAACCCGGAGCGCGCCAGCCACACCGACTCCGCCAGCGTGAACGACATGATCCCGGCGAACCCGTCCCGGGCCAGCACCCGTTCGAGCAGGGCACGGCAGCGTACGGACTTGCTGGCCACCCGGATCGGCTTGCCGCCGGCCCGGCGGACGAGGTCGTCGGCGTTGGCGTCGAAGGCGTCCAGGTCGACCAGGGCGAGCGGGGCGTCGAGAGAGGCGGTGGCCCGGTCGAAACGGGCGCGGTCCGCGGCGCGCGGTGTCATGACCGAAGCCTGCCAGACCCGATTACCGCAGGGTAGAGGGACGTTCCGGGCAGATCGGCCGAGCGCGAGGACTGCCTGGCCCGGACCGCGGACGGGCCCGTTAGAGTGACGCGCACGCAGGCTGAGGAAACGGGGAGGCATGAGCACGGAAGCCCGACGTGTCCCGCCGCGCCCCGCGACCCCGCCGCGCCCGGCCCACGCCCCCGCGCCCCCCATGCCGACGACCCCACCCCCACCCCCCTCTTCCGCCCGCTTCCCGGACACCCCACCCCGCCCAGGGGAAGCGCCGCTCGGGGGCGCGGGGAACGGCGCGAGCAACCACGACGCACCGGCACCCGCGCACAGCCCAAGCCGCACACCCCCTCCCCGCCCAGGGGAAGCGCCGCCCAGGGGCGCGGGGAACGGCGCGAGCAACCACGACGCACCGGCACCCGCCAAACCCACCACACCCCCCCACGGCGCCGAGGCGCACCCCAACGAAACAACCACCCGCCTACGCCCCGTACCCCCAACGCCCCAGGTCCCAGCCCGGGCCCCCGCCCAAACCCAGGCCCAGGCCCAGACCCAGGCCCCCCGCAGACCCATAGGCACGGTGGACCTCACCCCCGTCCCCGCAACGGCCGGCAGGCCCTTCGTACGGTTCGCCCGCCCCGAGCACTACGACGACCGCACCACCCGCCTGCGCCCCGTCGGCGCCCGCCTGCGCCCGCGCGCCGCCGCCGCGGCGGCCTGCCTCGTGCTGGGCCTCGGCCTGATCGGCGGCGCCGCGACCGGCACCCTGCTCACCGACGGCGGCGGCGACGGCACCGTGACCGCGCAGAGCGCCTACCGCGACGCCGCGCAGCTGTGGCACGCCGTCCCGGTCGACCGGCTCTTCCCGCCCACCCTGAACGGCGAGGGCGCGGGCCCCGGCGGCGCCGACCGCACCTGGACCCGGATCGGCGTCGCCCCGGACAGCGGCTGCCGCCAGGCCTTCGACCCGCTCCTGGCCAAGGCGCTGCGCCCGGCCGGCTGCCGGCGCCTGCTGCGCGCCACCTACACCGACGCCACGCAGAGCAACGTCACCACCGTCGGCCTGATGTTCACGAGCGCCGACGCCGAGGCGTCCCAGGCGCTGCGCACCCGCTTCACCGAGGAGGGCCTGGACCGCCGCGCCGACCTCGTGCCCCGCCCCTACGCGGTCCCGGGCACCGCCGCCGCGCACTTCGGCGACGCCCAGCGCGCGTCCTGGTCGCTGCACGTCCTGACCGACGCCCCGGTCGTCGTCTACGCCGTCTCCGGCTTCGCCGACGGCCGCACCGTCGCCGAGCCCGAGCCCGCCGCCGACGCGATGAAGCCGGGCGCCACCACCGCCGTCGCCCAGGCGGGCCTCGGCCACGAGGCCCAGGGCATCGCCGACCGGGTCGAGCGGGGCCTGCGCAAGGCCGCCCAGAAGTCCACGGAGCAGCCGTCATGAACCACCGCGCCCGGCGCACCGCCCTCCCCGCCCTCGCGGCGGCCGCCGCCCTCGCCCTGCTGCCGGCCGCCGCCGCGCGCGCCGACTCGGTCCGCGCCCAGCAGTGGGGCCTGGCGGCGATGCACACCCAGGAGGCCTGGCGCACCACGCAGGGCAAGGGAGTCACGGTCGCCGTCCTGGACACCGGCGTCGACGACCAGCACCCCGACCTCGCGGGCAACGTCTTGGCAGGCAAGGACCTCATAGGGTTCGGCGCCGGACGGGGCGACGACGCCTGGGCCCGCCACGGCACCGCCATAGCGGGCATCATCGCGGGCCACGGGCACGGCACGGCGGGCGGCGACGGCGTCATCGGCATCGCCCCGCAGGCCAAGATCCTCCCCGTCCGCGTGATCCTGGAGGACGGCGACGACTCCCGCGCCAAGGCCCGCGAGACCCGGGGCGACGCGCTGGCCGAGGGCATCCGCTGGGCCGCCGACCACGGCGCCGACGTCATCAACCTCTCCCTCGGCGACGACTCGCCGACCGCCCACGCCGAATCCGGCGAGGACGAGGCCGTCCAGTACGCGCTGAAGAAGGGCGTCTCCGTCGTCGCCTCCGCGGGCAACGGCGGCAAGAAGGGCGACCACATCTCCTACCCGGCCGCCTACCCCGGCGTCATCGCCGCCACCGCCGTCGACCCGGCGGGCAACCGCGCGGACTTCTCCACCCGCCGCTGGTACGCCACCGTCGCCGCCCCGGGCCGGGGCATCGTCACCGCCGACCCCGACCGCAAGTACTACTCGGCCTGGGGCACCAGCGCCGCCTCCGCGTTCGTCTCCGGCGCCGTCGCCCTGGTCCGCGCCGCGCACCCGGGCCTGAACCCGGCGCAGATCAAGCAGCTGATGGAGGACACCGCCCAGGACCCGCCCAGCGGCGGCCGCGACGACTCGCGCGGCTACGGCATGGTCGACCCGGCGGCGGCGATCCAGGCGGGCGGCCGGCTGGAACCGCGCGGCCTCACCTCGGCGGCGTACGGCGAGAAGTACTTCGGCGCGGGCCCGGACGACCCCGACGACGACGGCCCGGCCGGCTGGGTCGCGCCGGTGGCGTACGTCCTGGGCGCCCTGCTCCTCGGCGCCGCCGTACACCTGTGGCGCGGCCACCGCCGCACCCGCCGCCGCTGACAGCCCCACCGCCTCACCCGCCGCCGTGTACCAAGCCACCGCGGCCCCGCCTCACCCGCCGCCGTGCACCACCGCCACCGCCGCCTTCGCCACGGCCTCCACCAGCGCGACCCCACCCTCCTTGGTGGTGCTGCCGTGGGAGAGCACGGCCACCAGATACCGCGCGCCGGCCACCCGCACGCGCCCGATGCTGTTGATGTCCCACAGCTCGGTGGTGCTCCGCCGCAGCCAGCCGTTCTTCAGCTCACAGCCGGCCGGCCCCGCCGCGGAGACGCCCCACGCCTGATCGTCGGCGACGCTGCCCATCAGCTCCCGCACGTACGCCCGCGACGCCGCGCTCAGCACGCCGTCCCCGGCGCCGAACACCTGCCTGAGCAGCACGATCTGGTCGGCGGCCGTGGTCTGGGTGAGCCCCCACAGCGGCCCGTCGCCGCCCGTGGTCCCGGTCAGCCCGAGGCGCGCGTTCGCCGCGTTCAGGCCGTCCGTGCCTCCGAGCGCGTCCCACACGGCCGTCGCCGCCGCGTTGTCGCTCGTCCGGATCATCGCGGTGGCGTGCGTCTTCTCCTGCGCGGTCAGCGCCCGGCCCTCGTCCTGCGCCCGCACCAGCAGCGCGGCCAGAATGTCGACCTTCACGATGCTCGCGGTGTCGTACGTCCCGTCGCCGGAGGCGTACGCGGCACCGGTCCCCGCCGCCTCGTCGAAGATCGCCACGGACACCTCACCGGCGTGCCCGGCGGCCACGGAATGCACCGCGACGGCGAGCGCGGCGTCCCGGTCCACGTCCGAGGAAGGCGATGAGGCGGCCGAGGCGGACGGTGACACGGGGCCCTCCTCGGCAGCGGCGGCGGTGACCTTCGCCACGAGGGCGGCCGCGTCGTGCGGCCGCGCCCCGACGTCGACCGTAAGGCCGGAGGTGGCGGCGAGGAAGACCGCCGAGGGTGCGGCGCGCTCCTGCGGGGACCCCGGAACGCGGCCCAGGGACCGCCGAGAACCCGGCGGGGACCGCTCGGTAGGGTCGGTGGACGTGGCGAACAAGAACATTCCCGACTCCGGCTTCTCCGACGACGACGGCACCGCGGACCCGCGCCTCGTCGAGGCCCTGGCCGCCTGGGACCGGGACCGCACGGCCCACGGCCCGGTCCTGGAAGCCCTGAAGGGGGCCCGTCTGCTGGTCCCCGTGGTCGCCGTGCTGGGAGAGGTGGAGGAGGACGAGAACGGGCTGCGCCGCGAGAAGACCAGCGACATGGCGGTCCCGACGCTCAAGGCGGGCGGCCGCACCGCGCTGCCCGCCTTCACCTCGACGGACTCGCTGGCCCGCTGGGACCCGGCGGCCCGGCCGGTCGCCGTCCCGCTCCACCAGGCGCTCCAGGCCGCCGCCCACGAGAAGGCGGACACCGTCGTCCTCGACCTCGCGGGGCCGGTGCCCTACGAGCTCACGGGCGCCCCGCTGTACGCCGCCGCCGAGGGCCGCACCACGGCCGACCCGCTGGCCGACCCGGCGGTCACCGCCGCGGTCCGGGCCGCGGCCGCCGCCGAGCCCGCGGTGCGCCGCGCGTACCTGGGCCCCGGCCCGGCGGACGGCGTCCTCGCCCTGGTCCTCGCCCCCGGCACGGACCCGGCGACCGTCGCGCGGTCGGTGGCCGGACGCGTCGCCGCCGACGAAACACTGAGGGCCCGCCTGGTGAGCGGTCTCGACCTGGCACTTCTGCCGGCCGAGGCGACGCCACCGGGCGAGCCCCTCTACGTACGGGAGAACTAGCCGTACGGGAGAATCAGTCGTACAGCCGTACGGGAGAACTAGCCGTACACGGCCCCCGTGTACTTCTCGCCCGGGCCCTGGCCCGGCTCGTCCGGCACCAGGGACGCCTCGCGGAATGCCAGCTGCAGCGACTTCAGGCCGTCGCGCAGCGGTGCCGCGTGGAAGGAGCTGATCTCGGTGGCGCTGCCGTCGAGCAGCCCGGCCAGGGCGTGGATCAGCTTGCGGGCCTCGTCGAGGTCCTTGTGGGCGTCGCCCTCCTCGGTGAGGCCCAGCTTCACCGCGGCGGCGCTCATCAGGTTCACCGCGACGGTCACGATGACCTCGACGGCGGGCACCTCGGCGATGTCGCGGGTCAGCGCGTCGTAGTCGGGGCCGGCCGGGGCGGCGGAGGCGGCGGCGGAGGGGGCTTCGGGGGTGGCGTCACTCATGTGCTCCACGATATGCCGCCCGTGCGGCGGCCCCGTCCGCGCACCCGGTTGGGCGTACCCCCCAAGAGCTGTTAACCTTGTGTGACGACCGGCCGGACACCCACGTCCACGACCTGAGTGACCGGCCCACAAGTGGAGGCTCCGATCTCCCACCTGACCGCCCTCACGGGCGGCGGGTCACCGGTCAGACGGTCCCCATCGTTCCGTACGGACGATGGAGCCGTCCGAGTCTGCGCCCCGCGGTCCACCGTGGCGGTGCTCCGGTAGTTCTTTGGAGCCCCGCGTGTGTACCGTCCGGGGCATTTTTCATGTGCCGGCACGGTTGGTGGTCATCAGAAAAGTACGCGGCGGTCCGCCAGGCCGTCGTGTGGTGCTAACCGAGGAGGATCCATCAGCGCCGAGCCCCGCATCAACGACCGGATTCGCGTTCCCGAAGTGCGACTTGTCGGTCCCAGCGGCGAGCAGGTCGGGATTGTTCCGCTTGCCAAGGCCCTTGAGCTCGCTCAGGAGTACGACCTCGACCTCGTCGAGGTGGCGGCGACCGCCCGTCCGCCCGTCTGCAAGCTCATGGACTACGGGAAGTTCAAGTACGAGTCGGCCATGAAGGCCCGTGAGGCGCGCAAGAACCAGGCGCACACGGTCATCAAGGAGATGAAGCTCCGGCCGAAGATCGACCCGCACGACTATGACACCAAGAAGGGTCACGTCGTCCGGTTCCTCAAGCAGGGCGACAAGGTCAAGATCACGATCATGTTCCGTGGTCGCGAGCAGTCCCGGCCGGAGCTCGGCTACCGACTGCTCCAGCGTCTCGCGAACGACGTCGAGGACCTCGGGTTCATCGAGTCGAACCCGAAGCAGGACGGCCGAAACATGATCATGGTTCTCGGCCCGCACAAGAAGAAGACCGAGGCCATGGCCGAGGCCCGCGAGGCGCAGGCCGCCCGCAAGGCCGACGCGAAGGCCAACCCCGGCAAGTCGCAGAACGCCGCCGCGGACCAGTCTTCCGAAGAAGCTGCCCAGGCTCCGGCCGAGGCCACCGCCGAGGCTCCTGCCGAGGCATGATCCGGCGGCGTACAGCCTGTGCGCCCCGGATACCAACTGACACAACTGACGTTCCACCACGGCCGGTTCGAGCCCACGGCACGAACCGGCGGGGGACGCCACTGACGAGGAGAGAACGGCGCTATGCCGAAGAACAAGTCGCACAGCGGTGCCAGCAAGCGCTTCAAGGTCACCGGCTCCGGCAAGGTGCTCCGTGAGCGTGCCGGCAAGCGCCACCTGCTCGAGCACAAGTCGTCGCGGCTGACGCGCCGCCTCACCGGCAACGCCGAGATGGCTCCGGGCGACGCCAAGAAGATCAAGAAGCTTCTCGGCAAGTGACGTACCGGCGCCTCGGCGCCGTGCACGTCGGCTAGACCGGGACCTATTCGAATTCGGGCCGGGTGAGTCCAACCCCGGCCCCGCTACAAGGAGTTAACAAGTGGCACGCGTCAAGCGCGCAGTCAACGCGCACAAGAAGCGTCGGGCGATCCTCGAGCAGGCCAGCGGCTACCGCGGTCAGCGTTCGCGTCTGTACCGCAAGGCCAAGGAGCAGGTCACCCACTCCCTGGTCTACAACTACAACGACCGCAAGAAGCGCAAGGGCGACTTCCGTCAGCTGTGGATCCAGCGCATCAACGCCGCTGCCCGCCAGAACGGCATGACGTACAACCGCCTCATCCAGGGTCTGAAGGCCGCCAACATCGAGGTGGACCGCAAGATCCTCGCGGAGCTCGCCGTCAACGACGCGAACGCCTTCGCGGCGCTCGTCGAGGTCGCCCAGAAGGCGCTTCCCGCGGACGTCAACGCGCCCAAGGCTGCCGCCTGATTTTCGGGTTGACCTGTGCTTCGGACCCGTAGGCCTGTTGGTCTGCGGGTCCGAATCGCGTCTGCCCCCGTCCGTTGTCTGCGGGCCTTCCCGTCGTCGTGGCTGGTCGCGCAGTTCCCCGCGCCCCTGACGGGGCGCTTCTTCCCCAGGTGAGTTCCTATGGTTGCCGCTCCTGAGCTGATCTCCGCCAAGTCCTCCCGGGTCTCCGCCGCCCGGCGGCTGGCCAGGCGGAACTTCCGGGGCAAGGAGCGGCTGTTCCTCGCCGAGGGGCCGCAGGCCGTCCGGGAGGCCGCCGCGCACGGGGCGCTCGTCGAGATGTTCGCCACCGTCGAGGCCGCCGAGCGCTACGCCGACATCGTCGCCGGGGCCCGCGGCGCCGAGGCCCGGGTGCACCTCGCCGACGAGGACGTCATCGCCGACATCTCCACCACCGTGACCCCGCAGGGACTGGTGGGGGTGTGCCGGTTCCTCGACACCCCGTTCGAGGAGATCCTGGCCGCCCGGCCCCGGCTGGTCGCCGTCCTCGCCCACGTACGGGACCCCGGGAACGCCGGCACCGTGCTGCGCTGCGCCGACGCCGCGGGCGCCGAGGCCGTCGTCCTCACCGACGCCTCCGTCGACCTGTACAACCCCAAGGCCGTCCGCGCCTCGGTCGGCTCCCTGTTCCACCTGCCGGTCGCCGTGGGCGTCCCCGTCGAACAGGCCGTCGCCCGCCTCAAGGAGGCCGGCGTGCGCATCCTCGCCGCCGACGGCGCCGGGGACGACGACCTCGACGACGAACTGGACAAGGGCACCATGGGCACCCCGACCGCCTGGGTCTTCGGCAACGAGGCGTGGGGGCTGCCCGAGGAGACCCGCGCGCTCGCCGACGCCGTCGTGCGCGTGCCCATCCACGGCAAGGCCGAGAGCCTCAACCTCGCGACGGCCGCCGCCGTCTGCCTCTACGCCTCCGCGCGCGCCCAGCGCGCCCCCGGCGGATGCCGCCGCTGACGCTCCGGGGCACACGCTCCGGCAGGGTCCGCGGTGACTGGTAGTCGGTCACCCGTGACTAGTAGGGTGGCGCACTCGGGGCCCACTGCGCCGTTTCGAGAGGTGGGGTACGGGGAGATGACGGTCCGCACCAGCAGGACTGAAGGGGTGAGCACCCCCCCTGGGGCGGCCGCGCCCGGTCCCGGCGGATCCGGCCTGCACCCCGACGACCTGCCCGACGGACTCGTCGTCGCCGACGAGAGCGGCCGCGTCGTCAGCTTCAACCGCGCCGCCGAGCGCATCACCGCCGTCCCCGCCGCCCACGCCCTCGGGGCGCCCCTGGAGCGGGCGCTGCCCCTGGAGGACCTCGAAGGCCGGCGCTGGTGGCAGCTGACCGACCCCTACGGCGGGCTCGCCACCCGCCAGGGCCAGCCCGAGCGGAACCTGCTGCTGCCCGGCGGCCGCGAGGTCCTGGTCACCGCGCGCTACGTGCGGACCGGGCCCACCGGGCCCGTGCGCCGCGTCGTCGTCTCGCTCCGCGACACCGAGGCCCGCCGCCGCACCGAGCGCAGCCACGCCGAGCTGATCGCCATCGTCGCCCACGAACTGCGCTCGCCGCTCACCTCCGTCAAGGGGTTCACCGCGACGCTGCTCGCCAAGTGGGAGCGGTTCACCGACGAGCAGAAGCGGCTGATGCTGGAGACCGTCGACGCCGACGCGAACCGGGTGACGCGGCTCATCGCCGAGCTGCTCGACATCTCCCGGATCGACTCCGGCCGGCTCGAACTGCGCCGCCAGCCCGTCGACATCGGCGCCGCCGTCTCCCGGCACATCCAGGCCCACGTCGCCTCCGGCCAGTCGGCCGAGCGGTTCCTGCTCCGCGTCGAGCAGCCGCTGCCCGATCTGTGGGCCGACCCGGACAAGGTCGACCAGGTGCTGAGCAACCTGCTGGAAAACGCGGTGCGCCACGGCGAGGGAACCGTCACCATTGACGTCGAGCCCGCCACGACCGCCAGGGAGTCCACCTCGGTCACCGTCAGCGACGAGGGCCCCGGCATCCCGGAGGAGTCCATGAACCGCGTCTTCACCCGCTTCTGGCGGGGCAGCAAGCGCGGCGGCACCGGCCTCGGCCTCTACATCGTCAAGGGCATCGTCGAGGCCCACGGCGGCACCATCACCGTCGGGCGGGCGCCCGGTGGCGGCGCCCGCTTCCGATTTACGCTGCCCGTGGCGGCGCCGGCGTACCTCAACGCCTGAGCATCAGCCCCCACGGGCGCATTCGCACACGTCACCACCGTTAGACTCGTCCTTTGGCACCTTGCGTCTCCACGTCCGGACGAGTCATGGACGGGGCCATCCGCCAGCCAATCGGAAGTACGGGAAGAGATGTCGGCACCGAACAAGTCGTACGACCCTGTCGAGGTCGAGGCACTGAAACCGGAAGAGATCGAGCGTGTGCGGGACGAGGCGCTCGCCGCCTTCGCCGCCGCGGACTCGCTCGAGGCGCTTCAGGAGGCCAAGGTCGCGCACGCCGGCGGCACGTCGCCGCTGTCGCTCGCCAACCGCGAGATCGGCGCGCTGCCGCCGCAGGCCAAGGCCGCGGCCGGCAAGCTCGTCGGGCAGGCCCGCGCCGCCGTCGGCCGGGGCCTCGCCGCCCGCCAGGCCGAGCTGGAGGCCGAGCGCGACGCGCGCGTCCTGGTCGAGGAGGCCGTGGACGTCACGCTGCCCTACGACCGCACGCCGGCCGGCGCCCGCCACCCGCTCACCACGATGATGGAGCGCGTCGCCGACGTCTTCGTCTCGATGGGGTACGAGATCGCGGAGGGCCCCGAGGCCGAGGCGGAGTGGTTCAACTTCGACGCGCTGAACTTCACGCCGGACCACCCCGCCCGGCAGATGCAGGACACCTTCTTCGTCCAGGGCCCCGAGGGCACCACGGGCGACGAGAGCGGCGTCGTGCTGCGCACCCACACCTCCCCGGTGCAGGCGCGCTCGCTGCTCGACCGGGAGCTGCCCGTCTACACCGTCTGCCCCGGCCGCGTGTACCGCACCGACGAGCTGGACGCCACGCACACCCCCGTCTTCCACCAGATCGAGCTGATCGCCGTGGACGAGGGCCTCACCATGGCCGACCTGAAGGGCACCCTCGACCACATGGTCCAGGCGCTCTTCGGCGACGACATGAAGACCCGGCTGCGGCCCGCGTACTTCCCGTTCACCGAGCCGTCCGCCGAGATGGACATGGTCTGCTACGTCTGCCGCGGCGAGTCCGTCGGGAACCCGGACCGGCCCTGCCGCACCTGCGGCAGCGAGGGCTGGATCGAGCTGGGCGGCTGCGGCATGGTCAACCCGCGCGTGCTCACCGCGTGCGGCGTCGACCCCGAGAAGTACAGCGGCTTCGCCTTCGGGTTCGGCATCGAACGGATGCTGATGTTCCGCCACAACGTCGAAGACATGCGAGACATGGTCGAGGGTGACGTCCGTTTCACCCGGCCGTTCGGGATGGAGATCTGATGCGGGTCCCGCTTTCCTGGCTGCGGGAGTACGTCGACCTCCCCGCCACCGAGACCGGCCGTGACGTGCAGGCCAAGCTGGTCGGCGTCGGCCTGGAGGTCGAGACCGTCGAGCAGCTCGGCGCCGACCTCAAGGGCCCCCTCGTGGTGGGCCAGGTGCTGACCATCGAGGAGCTGGAGGGCTTCAAGAAGCCGATCCGGTTCTGCACCGTCGACGTCGGCACCGCCAACGGCACCGGCGAACCGCAGGAGATCGTCTGCGGCGCGCGGAACTTCCAGGTCGGCGACAAGGTCGTCGTCGTGCTGCCCGGCGCCGAGCTGCCCGGCGGCTTCGCGATCGCCGCGCGCAAGACGTACGGCAAGACCTCGCACGGCATGATCTGCTCCACCGACGAGCTCGGCATGGGCGACGACGGTACGCACGGCATCATCGTGCTGCCGCCCGAGCACGAGGCCGGCACCGACGCGATCGAGCTGCTCCAGCTCGTCGACGAGGTGCTCGACATCGCCGTCACGCCGGACCGCGGCTACTGCCTGTCGATGCGCGGCATCGCCCGCGAGACCGCCACCGCGTACGGCCTGCCGCTGCGCGACCCGGCGCTCCTGGACGTCCCGGCCCCGAACGCGCACGGCTACTCCGTGCAGGTCTCCGACCCGATGGCCTGCGACCGCTTCACCGCGCGCACGGTCACCGGGCTCAGCCCCGAGGCCCGCTCGCCGATCTGGCTCCAGCGCCGGCTGCAGAAGGCCGGGATGCGCCCGATCTCGCTCGCCGTCGACGTCACGAACTACGTGATGCTCGAACTCGGCCAGCCGCTGCACGCCTACGACCGCTCCCTGGTCCGGGGCGCCATCGGGGTGCGCCGCGCCCTGACCGGCGAGAAGCTCACGACCCTCGACGGCACCGAGCGCACGCTCGACGCCGAGGACCTCGTCATCACCGACGAGCGCGGCCCGATCGGCCTCGCCGGTGTGATGGGCGGCGCCGACACGGAGATCGCGGACCACGCCGACGGTTCGGGGACCACCGACGTCGTCATCGAGGCCGCGCACTTCGACGCGCGGACCATCGCCCGCTCCTCGCGCCGCCACAAGCTCTCCTCGGAGGCCTCCAAGCGCTTCGAGCGCGGCACCGACCCGCAGGCCACGGCGGCCGCGGCGCAGCGCGTCGTCGACCTGCTGGTGCTGCTCGCCGGCGGCACCGCCGAGCAGGGCGTCACCGAGGTCATCGCCCCCGGCGCGCCGCGCACCATCACCATCCCGGCCGATCACCCGGACAAGGTCGCGGGCGTGGCGTACGGCCGCGAGAGCGTCGTGCGCCGGCTCCAGGAAGTCGGCTGCGACGTCTACGGCCAGGACACCCTGACGGTCACCGTGCCGTCCTGGCGCCCCGACCTGACCGACCCGAACGACCTGGCCGAAGAGGTCATCCGGCTGGAGGGCTACGAGAACCTGCCCTCCACGCTGCCCAAGCCCCCGGCGGGCCTCGGCCTGACCGAGCGCCAGCGCACGCACCGCCGCGTCGGCCGCGCCCTGGCCGGCGCCGGCTACGTCGAGGCGCTGACCTACCCGTTCATCGGGGAGGGCGTCTTCGACCAGCTGGGCCTGGACAAGGACGACCCGAAGCGCCGCGTCGTCACCCTCGTCAACCCGCTCTCCGACGAGGAACCCGCCCTCCGTACGACGCTGCTGCCGGGCCTGCTCTCGGCGCTGCGCCGCAACGACGGGCGCGGCAGCCACGACCTGGCCCTCTTCGAGACCGGCCTGGTGTTCCTCCCGCACGGCGAGCCGGGCGTCGCCACGCGGCTGCCCGTCGACCGGCGGCCCACCGCCGAGGAGATCGCCTCCCTGACGGCCGTCCTCCCGGACCAGCCCCGGCACGCCGCGGTCGTCCTGGCCGGCGCCCGCGAGCAGAGCGGCTGGTGGGGCAAGGGCACCCCGTCGATCTGGGCCGACGCCGTGGAGGCGGCGCGCGCCGTCGCCCACGAGGCCGGTACCGAACTCACCGTGGAGCAGGGCCAGTACGGTCCCTGGCACCCCGGTCGGTGCGCCGCGCTGTACGTCGTGATCGACGGGGTGCGCACGCTCGTCGGCCACGCCGGTGAGCTGCACCCGCGCGTCGTCAAGGCCTTCCACCTGCCGGCCCGCACCAGCGCCATGGAGCTCGACCTGGACCTCGTCGAGCGGGCGAGCGCCGGTGTGGTGCAGGCGCCGCGGATCTCGACGTTCCCGGTGGCCACCCAGGACGTCGCGCTCGTCGTCGGCCGGGACGTGCCGGCCGCGGCCGTGGAGAGCGCGCTGCGCGCGGGCGCCGGTGAACTCCTGGAGTCCATCCGCCTGTTCGACGTGTACGAGAACGCGGAGCAGCTCGGGGCGGACAAGAAGTCCCTCGCCTACGCGCTGCGCTTCCGGGCCGGCGACCGCACGCTGACCGTCGAGGAGGCCAGCGCCGCCCGCGACACGGCGGTCGCCCGGGCCGCTGAGACCACGGGTGCCGTGCTACGCGGCGCGTAGCGGCGCGGGCAGGACCTGACGAGGCCCCCGAGGGGCGCATCCGGGACACCCGGGTGCGCCCCTCACTCGTTCGGGTGAGGAGTGCTCCTGATCCGGTCCGATCAGGGCATGGGACCGTAAGAATCGATCCGCCGTCGGGTCGGCCGGCGAGCGCGCTGAGCAGGGCCTAGGGGGGCCGTCGGCTTGCTGCGTACCAGGATCAGGAAGCTCGCCCGCCCCGCCCGCACCTCCAGCCTCGCGCGCCGCGCGGGTGTCTTCCGCGCCGCACCGTGGTCGCCGCTCCGCTCGCGCCTGGTCCGCGCCGTGCGGGCCGACCCGCGGCGGGTGCGGCACGTGCTGATGCTCGGCCTGCCCACGGTGTGGGGCGCGATCGCCGTCGCGTACGAGCTGACCTGCCCGCTCGCCCTCCGGAACAGCCTGGGCGCGCGGATCGTCAGCAGCGCGGTCTTCTTCGTGGTGGGAAGCGGGCTGATCCTCCACGTCCGCCAGGTGCTGCTGCGGGAGGTGCGGGAGATCAGGGCCGTGGCGGGCGCCGTCCAGTCCGTGCTGCTGCGGCCGCTGCCGCCGCGGCTCGCGGGGCTCGCCCTCGCCGCCGACCGGCTCTCCGCCGACCGGGCCGCCGGCATCGGCGGCGACCTCTACGACGTGGTCGCCACCGACCACGGCGTCCGCGTCGTCATGGGGGACGTCCGGGGCCACGGGCTCGGCGCGCTCGCCGCGGTCGGCGCCGTCCTCGGCAGCTTCCGGGAGGCCGCCCACGACGAGGACGGACTCGACGCCGTCCTGCGCCGGCTGGAGCGCGCCCACGACCGGCATCTGCGCCGGCGTTCCCGCGACGCCCACCCGTCCGTCGCCGGTGGCGAGCCCGACGGGCACCCCTCGGAGGAGTTCGTGACCGTGCTGCTCCTGGAGATCCGGCAGGACGGCGCGGTGTACGCCCTCAACTGCGGCCACCCGTGGCCGTATCTGCTGCGCCCGGGCACGGCGCACTGCGCGGAGCCGATGACCGGCGGGGACCCGCTGCCGCCGCTCGGCACGTTCCCGCTGCCCGCCGAGGTCGCGCCGGTGCTCTGCGGCCGCGTCCTGCCCGGCGAGGGGCTGCTGCTGCACACCGACGGGGTCGAGGACGCCCGCGACGCCGATGGCCGGTTCTTCCCCCTCCAGGCCGAACTCATCGCGACCGTACGGCGCCGGACGCTCGCCCCGAAGGCCGTCGTCGCCGCCGTGTACCGCAGGCTGCTCGGCCACATAGGCGGACCGCTCAGTGACGACGCCGCGCTGCTCGTCCTGCGCAACGACCGCCGCCGCGTCCCGGTCCAGCACGGTGAACCGGCCGGCTGCTCCGCCCACAAGGTGACCTGAGACCCGGCACGGACCGGGGGCGCGTCGTCCGCCCGCCGCGGAGTCGTGGGCAGGCGAGCGGACGGACGACGCGGGATCGGGCCGCCGTCTGTTCGAGGGGGAGCCGGCGGCCCGGCCGGCCTCTTGCGAGGCAGTTCAGTCAAGCGGGTGGAATCAGGCCACAACAGAGTGCACGGCGCCCGGAGTTGAGCATTCCGATCACACCCCGTGTGAAGCCGGCCGGACTAGGCTGCGAGTACCGAGCCAACGGAGGGCCTCCATGCAGCCCAACACCCTGCTCGACGCGATCCTCGACGAGGCCGGGATCTCCCACGCGGGACTCGCCGCCCACGTCAACCACGCGGGCCGCTCCCGCGGCCTCGCGCTGCGCTACGAACACACCGCGGTCGCCCGCTGGCTCAAGGGCCAGCGGCCCCGCGGCCAGGTGCCCGACCTGATCTGCGAGGTGCTCACGGCCCGCCTCCAGCGGCACATCACCCTGGACGACATCGGCCTCGGCATCCCCGGTGAGCAGGCGGCCCCGCACGGCTCCTCGCTCTCCGGCTTCGTGGAGCGGGCCACCGCGCTGTGGCGCTCCGACGAACAGCAGCGCCGGCACGTCCTGGACGCCCCGGCCGTCACCGGCACCCCCGCCGTGATGCCCGTCTGGGAGTGGGAGAACCCGCCGGAGGACACCGACGTCTCACGCGGCGGCCGGCACCTGGTCAGCTCCGCCGACATCGAGATGATGCGCTCGGCCAGGACCCACTACGAGCAGATGTACCGCAAGGCGGGCGGCGTCGCGACGCGGACCCGCATCGTCGGCTTCCTCAACACCGAGGCGGCGCCGCTGCTGCGCGGCGGCTACACCGACGCCACCGGCCGCCAGCTGCACCGGGCCACCGGCGGCCTCGTCGCCATCGCGGGCATCTGCGCCTACGACTCCGACGCGCACGGACTCGCCCAGCGCTACTTCCACCAGGCCCTGCGGCTGGCCAAGGCGAGCGCGGACCGGGGGCTCGGGGCGTACGTGATAGCGCTCCTGGTGAACCAGTCGCTGCACATGCGCGAGCTCCGCCAGGCCGTCGCCTTCGCCGAGGCCGCGCTGCGCACCGCGGGCCGGCACATCACCCCGGCGCTCGCCTCCGACCTGTACGCGATGCAGGCGAAGGCGTACGCGCACCTCGGCGACGGCACGAGCGCCCTGGAGTGCATCCGGCGTGCCGAGTCCGCCGCGGGGCGCATCCGGCGCGGCCACGAACCGGACGAGACGGGGTACGTGCAGCCGGGGTTCGTCAACGTGCAGGTCGCCGAGGCCCTGCTGCGGCTCGGTGATTACGCGGCCGCCCGGGAGCACGCCACCGAGGCCGTCCACACCCCGGCGCACGACCGCGGCCGGGTACACCGGCTGGCCGTGCTGAGCCAGATCCAGCTCCGGCAGGGCAACGCCGAGCAGGCCGTGGCCACCGCGGTCGAGATGGCCGAGGCCGCGCGGGGCATGGAGTCCCAGCGGCTGCGCGACCGGCTCCGCGCGGTCCGTGAGCACCTGGTGCGCAGCGGCTGCGCCGGCACGGCCGAGGCCGCCGAACTCATCGACGGGGCGCTGCGCGTACCACTCTGAGCCCTGCGCCGGGGCGACTGACTCCGCCACTGCTGCGATATTGCCAGCAAATCGGCGGAAGGTGGCAGAACCGTGCAGTGGACGAAACAGAACGAACAAACTGTGTATGGCAACCAGTGGTTCACCGTCAATCTGGCGGACGTCGAACTACCGGACGGCCGGCACCTCGACCACTTCCTCATCCGGATGCGGCCGGTGGCGGTGGCGACCGTGGTGAACGAGGCGAACGAGGTGCTGCTGCTGTGGCGGCACCGCTTCATCACCGACAGCTGGGGGTGGGAACTGGCGGCAGGCGTCGTCGAGGACGGCGAGGACATCGCGGACGCGGCCGCCCGGGAACTGGAGGAGGAGACCGGCTGGCGGCCGGGACCGCTGCGGCACCTGATGAGCGTCGAGCCGTCCAACGGCCTCACGGACGCCCGGCACCACATCTACTGGACCGACGAAGGAACCTACATCGGCCACCCCCTGGACGACTTCGAATCGGACCGCAGGGAATGGGTCCCGCTCAAACTCGTCCCCGACATGATCGCTCGCGGTGAGGTCCCGGCCGCCAACATGGCGGCCGCACTGCTGCTCCTGCATCACCTCCGGCTCGGCACCGACACGCCGTAGCGTCTCCCGCGCACACCTGTCAGTGCCCGAGCGCCTGCCAGATACCGACGACCAGGGCTCCTACCGCGGTCAGTGCCGCGACCGCGGGAAGGGGCCATCGGTTGTGCTCCAGTGTGCTGATCCGCGTGTTCAGGTCGTCCTGATCCTTGGCGTTCTGGTCGTCGCGGTGGGCGAGCAGGGCCAGTTGGCCGTCGATTCGGGTCAGTCCCACCTCGAAGACGCGGCGTAACTCTGCGAGTTCTTCCGGGACCACGGGATGCTCCGGGTCGGTGGTCACTGGTCAACTCCTTTCCGTGTTCGTCACATCCCTGTTTGCGCGCACCGAAAGTCAACTCGCCTGGTGGACGCGGCGGGAGCGTGTGCGGAAGGCATATGCGTGTCCGGGGCGCACACCCCGTGCGAACGCAGTGGGCCCGGTGCTCCGAAGAGCACCGGGCCCACTCGTGGACACGCAGTGTGATCAGGCGTAGGTGTAGAAGCCCGAGCCGGTCTTGCGGCCGAGCCGGCCCGCGTCGACCATCCGCTGGAGCAGCGGGGGAGCGGCGTACAGCGGCTCCTTGTACTCGGCGTACATCGAGTCCGCGATGGAGGCGATGGTGTCGAGACCGATCAGGTCCGAGAGCTTGAGCGGGCCCATCGGGTGGGCGCAGCCCAGCTCCATGCCGTTGTCGATGTCCTCGCGGCTGGCGATGCCGGACTCGAACATCCGGATGGAGGAGAGCAGGTACGGCACGAGGAGCGCGTTGACCACGAAGCCCGAGCGGTCCTGGGCGCGGATCGCGTGCTTGCCGAGGACCTTCTCCACCAGGGCCTGGGCGCGGCTGATGGTGCCCTCGGAGGTGGTGAGCGCGGGGATCAGCTCGACGAGCTTCTGCACCGGCGCCGGGTTGAAGAAGTGGATGCCGATGACGTGGTCCGGCCGGGACGTCGCCACGGCCAGCTTCACCAGCGGGATGGACGAGGTGTTCGAGGCGAGGATCGCGTCGGCGCGGGTCACGACCTGGTCGAGGACCTGGAAGATCTCCGTCTTGACCTGCTCGTTCTCCACGACGGCCTCGATGACGAGGTCCCGGTCGGCGAACTCGCCCAGGTCGGTGGTGAAGGTGAGCCGCTCCTGCGTCTCCGCCAGCTCCTCCTCGGTGATCTTGCCGCGCTCCGCCGCCTTGCTCAGCGAGTTGAGCAGCCGGGTGCGCCCGATCTCCAGGGCCTCCCCGGTGGTCTCGGCGACCATCACGTCCAGGCCGCTGCGCGCGCAGACCTCCGCGATCCCGGCGCCCATCTGGCCACAGCCCACCACGCCGACGCGTGCGATGTCAGTCAAGGTGTCCGTCACCTCGTGCCTTTCGGTGTTCGTCCGGGACAGCCGGCAGGCGGGTCCCTCCCGGGTCTTTCGGGATCTGCACGGTACCCCGTAGACATAGGAGGGGTGCAGCCCGGGTTAACGCCTGTTCATCCGGCATCACCGTGGCACAGGAATCCGGAAGGGACCATGGGACGTATCTCACGTCGGACCGTCACGATCGGGGCCGCGCTCGCGCTGGCCGCAACCACGGCGGGCGACGCCGTCGCACGGCCCGCGGGCCGCGGACACCCGCGGCAGGCACTGCGCGGGATGTGGCTGGCGACCGTCGCGGGCCGGGACTGGCCCTCCCGCCCCGCGCTCACCGCCGCCGAGCAGCGGGCCGAACTCCTCGCGCACCTGGACACCGCGGTCGCGCGCCGGCTGAACGCGGTCGTCTTCCAGGTGCGGCCCACCGCCGACGCCCTCTGGCCCTCCCCGTACGAGCCCTGGTCTGCGGTGCTCACCGGCACCCAGGGCGCGGACCCGGGCTGGGACCCGCTGGGCACCGCGGTGACGCAGGCACACCGCCGCGGCCTCGAACTGCACGCCTGGTTCAACCCCTACCGGGTCGCCAACCACACCGACCCGGGCCGGCTGGTGCCCACGCATCCGGCGCGGCTGCACCCCGACTGGACCGTGCCCCACGGCGGGAAGCTCTACTACAACCCGGGCCTGCCGCAGGTGCGGCGCTTCGTGCGGGAGGCGATGCTCGACGCCGTGCGCAAGTACGACGTCGACGCGGTCCACTTCGACGACTACTTCTACCCGTATCCGGTCGCGGGCCAGACCTTCGACGACGACGCGGCGTACGCGGCGTACGGCGCGGGCTTCCCGGACCGGGCGGCCTGGCGGCGCCGGAACATCGACCTGCTGGTGCGCGAGACGGCGCGCGGCATCAAGCGGATCAGGCCGCGGACGCAGTTCGGGATCAGCCCCTTCGGCGTCTGGCGAAACCAGGCAACCGACCCGGCCGGCTCGGCCACCACCGCGGGCGTGCAGACCTACGACGACCTGCACGCGGACACCCGCATGTGGGTGCGCGAGGGGTGGATCGACTACATCGCGCCGCAGGTGTACTGGAACATCGGCTTCCCCGCGGCCGACTACGCCGCGCTGGTGCCCTGGTGGGCCGAGACGGTCCGCGGCACCGGCGTGCGCCTCTACATCGGCGAGGCCCTCTACAAGGCGGGCGATCCGGCGCAGCCCGCGGCCTGGCAGGACCCGGCCGAACTCTCCCGGCACCTCGCCCTCGCGGCCCGGTACCCGGCGGTGGGCGGCCACATCTTCTTCTCCGCCAAGGAGGTCGGCCAGGACCGCAACGGCGCCATGGCCCGGGTCGTCGCGGACCACTACGCACGGCAGCGCGGCTGAACCGGGGCGCCGGGGGAGCCGACCGCGCGCGAGTCGCCGTCCTGCCGGTCACCCGGCGGACCGGGGCGGCCGGTCAGCCCCGGGTCCGCTGGGTGACGGCGATGCACACCGTCAGCCCCGGGTCCGCTGGGTGACGGCGATGCACACCGTCAGCCCCGGGTCCGCTGGGTGACGGCGATGCACACCAGCACCGCCACCGCCGTCAGCGGCGCGGCGACCGGCAGCGACTCGCCCAGCAGCAGCACCGACCACACGAGCGTCAGCAGCGGCTGAGCCAGCTGGAGCTGGCTCGCCTTGGGGACCCCGATCAGGCCCATGCCCTTGTACCAGACGACCAGGCCGAGGAACTGGGAGCCCGCCGCCACCCACAGCAGGCCCGCGACCGCGTGCCCGGTCAGCCGCACCCGCTCGTACGACAGGGCCAGGGCCGTGCCCGCCACCGCGACGGGCAGGCAGAGCACCAGGGCCCACGCGATCACCTGCCACCCCGGCATCACCCCGGCGAGCCTGCCGCCCTCGGTGTAGCCGGCCGCGCAGATCAGCAGCGCCCCGAACAGGTACAGGTCGGCCCGGGTGAGGGCGCCGCCGCTCTGCTGCACGGTGAAGGCGATCACCGCCGCGGCGCCCGCGCACGCCGAGAGCCAGAAGGCGCGCGAGGGCCGCGCCCCGGTGCGCAGCGAGGAGAGCACAGCCGTCGTCAGCGGCAGCAGCCCCACCACGACCGCCGAGTGCGCGGTCGTCGCCGTGCGCAGCGCGAGCGTGGTCAGGATCGGGAAGCCCAGGACCACCCCGGCCGCGACGACCGCGAGCCCCGCCCAGTGCGCGCGCCGCGGCACGGGGACGCGCAGGGCGAGCAGACAGGCGCCCGCGATCAGCGCGGCCAGCACGCTGCGCACCCCCACCAGCGACCAGGGCCCGAACCCTTCAAGGCCCCAGGCGGTGGCGGGGAAGGTGAGAGAGAAGGCGAGGACGCCCAGGGCGGCCAGGAGCGTGCCGGGGCCGGCCGGGCGCGGCAGGGGTTTCGCCGGGACCGCCGGGGCGGAACGCTCGGCGACCGCTATCGCCGCCTGCGTGGTAGCGCTATTCTCAGTCCTCATGCAAGAGCGTAGCAGTGTGGGTGAGTTGGCGAAACGGCTGAGAGACGAGCTCGACCGCTACTCGGAAGGTGAGAAGCTGCCGTCCAGCCGGGTGCTCGTCGACCGCCTCCGCGTCAGTCCGGTGACCGTCTCACGGGCGCTCGCCCAGCTCGCCGCGGAAGGCCTCGTGGTGACCCGGCCCGGAGCCGGCGCCTTCAAGGCCGCGCCGCGCGCCGCCGCCCCGGTCGGTGACACGTCCTGGCAGGAGGTCGCGCTGAGCGCGGACTCGGCCGCGGAACCGGTGCCGCGCGCGGTGGACGCCTCCGGCGTGCTGGTGACGCTGGCCGCGTCCCCGCCCGGCGTCATCGAGTTCAACGGCGGCTACCTGCACCAGGGCCTCCAGCCCGTCGGCGCGATGGCCGCCGCGCTCGCCCGCGCGGGCCGGCGCCCCGGCGCCTGGGACCGGCCCCCCGTCGACGGCCTCGCCGACCTGCGCGCGTGGTTCGCCCGCGGGATCGGCGGCGCGGTCACCGGCGCCGAGGTGCTCATCACCTCCGGCGGCCAGTCGGCGCTGACCACCGCGCTGCGGGCGCTCGCCCCGCCCGGCGCCCCGGTCCTCGTCGAGTCGCCCACGTACCCGGGCATGCTGGCCATCGCGCGCTCCGCCGGCCTGCGGCCCGTCCCGGTCCCCGTCGACCGGGACGGCGTCCGCCCCGACCTGCTCGCCCAGGCGTTCCGGGCGACCGGCGCGCGCCTCTTCGTCTGCCAGCCGCTCTTCCAGAACCCGACCGGCGCGGTGCTCAGCGCCGAGCGGCGCCCGCAGGTGCTGCGGATCGCCCGCGAGGCCGGGGCGTTCGTCGTCGAGGACGACTTCGTCCGCCGCCTCGTGCACGACGACGCGGGCCCGCTGCCCCGGCCCCTGGCGAGCGAGGACCCGGACGGCGTCGTCGTCCACGTCTGCTCGCTGACCAAGGCCACCTCGCCGAGCCTGCGCATCGGCTGCCTCGCCGCCCGCGGCCCCGTCCTGGAGCGACTGCGCGCCATCCAGGTCGTCGAGCAGTTCTTCGTGCCGCGGCCCTTGCAGGAGGCCACGCTCGAACTCGTCGGCTCCCCGGCCTGGCCGCGCCATCTGCGGGCCGTGTCGGGGGAGTTGCGGCTGCGCCGGGACGCCCTCGCCGTGGCGCTCGCCGCCCGCCTGCCCGAGCTGTCCGTGCCGTACGTCCCGGTCGGCGGCTACCACCTGTGGGCCCGGCTGCCCGACGGCACGGACGAACGCGCGCTGGCCGCCGCCGCGTTGCGGGCCGGCGTCGCCGTGGCGCCCGGCCGCCCCTACTTCGCGGCCGAGCCGCCCGCCCCGCACCTGCGGCTGAGCTTCGTCGCGGTCGCCGGGACCGCGGAGATCACCGAAGGGGTGCGCCGCCTGGCGACCGCGCTCCGGGCGACGGCGGGCGGCTGAGGACCGGCCTCAGGCGCGGCGGTACTCCGTCGCGAGCACGGCCTCAGGCGCGGTGGTACTCCGTCGCGAGCACCAGGTCCTTCGCCGGGCCCCGCACGCGCCACACCGTCCGCCAGCGGTCGGCGGCGTCCACCGTGAACTCGCCCCGGTACAGATCCGCCGAGCAGGGGTGGTCCGCGACGTGGTGGCCGCCGCGCAGGTCGAGGCCGTGGAAGAAGCGGCCGTCCGCGAAGCGGACCACGGCCGTGCCGGGCGTCGCGTCCGGCAGGAACCGCAGCGTCCGCTCGGCGGGACGCGCCACGCCGCGCCAGGTGAAGACCCCCGACTCGACATGGAGCAGGCCCCCGCCGGCGGCCGCCGTGAACCGCGTGGTGCCGGTGAAGACCCCGGTCAGGTCCTCGGCGCGGTCCCGCACGGTCCGCTCCACGCGCCAGCTCCCGGCCAGGTACGCCAGCACATCGGGAACCGGCCACGCTTCACCCGTCACGCCCATCACTCCCGTACTCCGCCGCGCGTACCACCGCTCCCATTCTGGCCCCGGCGCTCAGCCGGCCACGAACCGCATGCTGCCGTCGTCGTAGCGGGCGCCCGCCACCGTGCCCGCGGGCGCCGCCGCGTCGATCTCCGCGAGGTCCTCGGCGGAGAGCTCCAGCGTGGCCGCCGCGACGTTCTCCTCCAGGTACTTCCGGCGCCGCGTGCCCGGGATCGGCACCACGTCGTCCCCCTGGTGCTGCACCCACGCGAGCGCCAGCTGCCCGGCCGTGACGCCCTTGCGCCCGGCGATCTCCTCCAGGCGGGCGACGATGGCGAGGTTGCGCTCCAGGTTCCCCTCGGCGAACCGCGGCTGGCCGCGCCGCATGTCCCCCTCGGAGAAGCTCCGCGTCGAGGTGTACCGGCCGGTCAGGAAACCGCGGCCCAGCGGCGAGAAGGGCACGAGCCCGATGCCCAGCTCCCGGCAGACCGGCAGCACCTGCGCCTCCACGTCCCGGGTCCACAGCGAGTACTCGCTCTGCAACGCCGCGATCGGGTGGACCGCGCTCGCCCGCCGCAGCGTGTCGGGGCCTGCCTCGGACAGGCCGAGATGGCGGACCTTGCCCTCCTGGACCAGCTCGGCGAGCGCCCCCACCGTCTCCTCCACCGGCACCTCGCGGTCCACCCGGTGCACGTAGTAGAGGTCGATGTGGTCGACGCCGAGCCGCCGCAGCGACGCCTCGCACGCCTGCCGCACGTAGGCCGCGTCGCCGCGGATGTGTATCGGCTCGCCCAGCTCGTTCGTGAAGCCGAACTTGGTGGCCAGCACGGCCTGCTCGCGGCGCCCGGGCGCCGCCAGGGCCCGGCCGATCAGCTCCTCGTTGTGGCCTTTGCCGTAGAAGTCGGAGGTGTCGAGCAGGGTGACGCCCAGGTCGAGCGCCCGGTGCAGCGTGCCGATCGACTCCTGGTCGTCGGAGGGCCCGTACGCGTGGCTCATGCCCATACAGCCGAGCCCCTGCGCGGAGACCGTGAGCGCGCCGAGGCGGCGGGTGGGAAGGTCCGTCATGAGTGCTGCCTCCTGAGGAAGTGGCGGTGCGGAACGCGGTCCCGACGCTATGGCTTCGAGCGCGCTCCAAGCCAAGCCGTCCGCCCATCCCGCTCGACTGATTGCATAACCGTGCATGGCGTCGTATAGTCATGCCATCAAGGAGGAGGGTTTTCCATGGCGGTACGCGCGGCAGTGGCGGGAGCGAGTGGGTACGCGGGCGGTGAAGTGCTGCGCCTGCTGCTCGCCCACCCCGAGGTGGAGATCGGCGCCCTGACGGGCAACGCGAACGCGGGGCAGCGGCTCGGCGCGCTCCAGCCGCACCTGCGCCCGCTCGCCGACCGCACCCTCCAGGAAACCACCCCCGAGGTGCTCGCCGGGCACGACGTCGTCTTCCTGGCCCTGCCGCACGGGCAGTCCGCCGCCGTCGCCGAGCAGCTCGGACCGGACGTCCTCGTCGTCGACATGGGCGCCGACTTCCGGCTGGCGGACCCGGCGGACTGGGAGAGGTTCTACGGCAGCCCGCACGCCGGGACCTGGCCCTACGGCCTGCCCGAGCTGCCGGGCGCCCGCACCGCGCTGGCGGGGACCAAGCGCATCGCCGTCCCCGGCTGCTATCCCACCGCCGTCTCCCTCGCCCTGTTCCCGGCGTACGGAGCGGGGCTCGTGGAGAGCGAGGCCGTCATCGTCGCCGCGTCCGGCACCTCCGGCGCCGGCAAGGCCGCCAAGCCCCACCTCCTCGGCAGCGAGGTGATGGGGAGCATGTCACCGTACGGCGTCGGCGGCGGACACCGGCACACCCCGGAGATGATCCAGAACCTGAGCGCGGCCGCCGGCGAGCGTGTCTCCGTCTCCTTCACGCCGACGCTCGCCCCGATGCCGCGTGGCATCCTCGCCACGTGCAGCGCCAAGGCCAAGGACGGCGTCATCGCCGAGACGCTCCGGGCGGCGTACGAGAAGGCGTTCGCGGACGAACCGTTCGTCGAGCTGCTGCCCGAGGGCCAGTGGCCCGCCACCGCCGCCGTCCACGGGTCGAACGCGGTGCAGGTCCAGGTCGCGTACGACGAGGCCGCCGGCCGCGTCATCGTCATCACCGCCCTCGACAACCTCACCAAGGGCACCGCGGGCGGCGCCCTGCAGTCCATGAACATCGCCCTGGGGCTCGACGAGAGCACCGGGCTGACGACGGTCGGTGTCGCTCCGTGAGCGGCGCGGCCGCCGGGCCGCGAAGGCCACAGAGGTCGCTGAGGCCGCTGAGGACCATGACACCCGCGCCGCGCCGCGCGGGAGCAGAAGCGAACAAGGAGACACAGTGAGTGTGACGGCAGCCAAGGGATTCCAGGCGGCGGGGATCGCCGCCGGGATCAAGGAGAGCGGCAACCCGGACCTGGCCCTCGTGGTCAACCGCGGCCCCCGCCTGGCCGCCGCGGGCGTCTTCACCTCCAACCGCGTCAAGGCCGCCCCGGTCCTCTGGTCCGAGCAGGTCCTCAAGGGCGGCCTCGTCTCCGCCGTCGTCCTCAACTCCGGTGGCGCCAACGCCTGTACGGGCCCCCAGGGCTTCCAGGACACGCACGCCACCGCCGAGAAGGCCGCCGACGTCCTCGACTTGAACGCGGGCGAGATCGCCGTCGCCTCCACCGGCCTCATCGGCGAGCTGCTCCCCATGGACAAGCTGCTCCCGGGCGTGGAGACCGCGGCCGGCCGGCTCTCCGAGCACGGCGGCGAGAAGGCCGCCATCGCCATCAAGACCACCGACACCGTGCACAAGACCGCCGTGTGCGAGGGCGCAGGCTGGACCGTCGGCGGCATGGCCAAGGGCGCGGGCATGCTCGCCCCTGGCCTCGCCACCATGCTCGTCGTCCTCACCACCGACGCCGACCTGGAGAGCGAGGTGCTGGACCAGGCGCTGCGCGCCGCCACCCGCACCACCTTCGACCGGGTCGACTCCGACGGCTGCATGTCGACGAACGACACGGTCCTGCTGCTCGCCTCCGGCGCCTCACGCATCGCCCCGGACCACGCCGAGTTCGCCGAGGCCGTCCGCGCCGTCTGCGACGACCTCGGCCGCCAGCTCATCGGCGACGCCGAGGGCGCCAGCAAGGACATCAAGGTCGAGGTGGTCAACGCGGCGAGCGAGGACGACGCCGTCGAGGTCGGCCGCTCCATCGCCCGCAACAACCTCCTCAAGTGCGCCATCCACGGCGAGGACCCGAACTGGGGCCGGGTCCTCTCGGCGATCGGCACCACCCGGGCCGCGTTCGAGCCGGACCGGCTGAACGTCGCGATCAACGGCGTCTGGGTCTGCAAGAACGGCGGCGTCGGCGAGGACCGCGCCAAGGTCGACATGCGCTTCCGCGAGGTCACCGTCACCGCCGACCTCGCCGCGGGCACCGAGACGGCGACCATCTGGACCAACGACCTGACCGCCGACTACGTCCACGAGAACAGCGCGTACTCGTCATGAGCCAGAGCCAGAGCCAGAGCCAGAGCCAGAACCAGAACCAGCCCACCGCGCGCAAGCACACCGCGCTGCCCAAGGCCCGCACCCTCATCGAGGCGCTGCCCTGGCTGACCCGGCACCACGGCAAGACCGTCGTCATCAAGTTCGGCGGGAACGCGATGGTGGACGAGGAGCTGAAGGCCGCCTTCGCGCAGGACGTCGTCTTCCTGCACCACGCCGGGCTCAAGCCCGTCGTCGTGCACGGCGGTGGCCCCCAGATCAGCAAGGCGCTCGACCGGCACGGCATCGTCAGCGAGTTCAAGGCCGGGCTGCGCGTCACCACCGAGGACGCCATGGACGTCGTACGGATGGTGCTCGCCGGACAGGTCCAGCGCGAACTCGTCGGCCTGCTCAACCAGCACGGCCCGCTCGCCGTCGGCCTCACCGGCGAGGACGCGCACACCATCACCGCCACCAAGCACCAGCCCCGCATCGAGGGCGAGCTGGTCGACATCGGCCGCGTCGGCGAGATCACCGAGATCGACACCGGCGCCATCGAGGCCCTGCTCGCCGACGGCCGCATCCCGGTCGTCTCCTCGATCGCCCGCTCCCAGGACGATCACCATGTCTACAACGTCAATGCTGATACGGCGGCTGCGGCACTCGCTGCTGCGCTGGACGCCGAGACGCTGATGGTCCTGACCGACGTCGAAGGCCTCTACGAGGACTGGCCGCACTCCGACGAGGTCATCAGCCGGCTCACCGCCACCGAACTCGAGAAGCTGCTCCCCGAGCTGGCGAGCGGCATGGTCCCGAAGATGGAGGGGTGCCTGTACGCCGTGCGCAACGGCGTGCACACCGCCCGCGTCATCGACGGCCGCGTCCAGCACTCGATCCTGCTGGAGATCTTCACGGACGAGGGCATCGGCACCATGGTCGTGCCCGACGCAGAGGGGGAAGGCACCGCATGAGCGAGACCACCACGAACACCGAGCTGACGTCCCGCTGGCAGGGCGCCCTCATGAACAACTACGGCACCCCGCGGCTGCCCCTGGTCAAGGGCGCCGGCGCCCGGCTGTGGGACGCCGACGGCACGGAGTACCTGGACTTCGTCGGCGGCATCGCGGTCAACGCGCTGGGCCACGCCCACCCGGCCGTCGTCGAGGCGGTCAGCACCCAGATCGCCGCCCTCGGCCACGTCTCGAACCTCTTCATCGCCGAGCCGCCCGTCGCGCTCGCCGAGCGGCTGCTCCAGCTCGCCGGCCGGGACGGCGCCGTCTTCTTCTGCAACTCGGGCGCCGAGGCCAACGAGGGCGTCTTCAAGATCGGCCGGCTCACCGGGCGGCGCCACATGGTCGCCACCACCGGCGGCTTCCACGGCCGCACCATGGGCGCCCTCGCCCTCACCGGCCAGCCCGGCAAGCAGGACGGCTTCACGCCCCTGCCCGGCGACGTCACGCACGTCCCGTACGGGGACGTGGACGCCCTGCGGGCCGCCGTCACCGAGGAGACGGCGTTCGTCATCATCGAGCCGATCCAGGGCGAGAACGGCGTGGTGGTACCCGGCGACGGCTATCTGAAGGCGGCCCGGGAGATCACCCGCGCCACCGGCACCCTGCTCGTCCTCGACGAGGTGCAGACCGGCGTCGGCCGGACCGGCCACTGGTTCGCCCACCAGGCGCAGGACGGCATCGAGCCCGACATCGTCACCCTCGCCAAGGGCCTCGGCGGCGGCCTGCCGCTCGGCGCCACCCTCGCCTTCGGGGCGGCGGCGAAGCTGCTCCGGCCCGGACAGCACGGCACCACGTTCGGCGGCAACCCCGTCGCCTGCGCGGCCGGACTCGCCGTCCTCGACACCATCGCCGGTGACGAGCTGCTGGTGAACACCAAGCGGGTGAGCGCCCGGCTCACCGCGGGGATCGAAGGGCTCGGCCACCCGCTGGTCAGCCATGTCCGGGGCGCGGGCCTCCTGCTGGGTATCGTGCTCACCGGGCCGCGCGCACCCCAGGTGCAGCAGGCGGCCCAGGACGCGGGCCTCCTGGTGAACGCGCCCGCACCCGACGTCGTCCGGCTCATGCCCCCGCTGAACCTGACCGACGCCGAGGCGGACGCGTTCCTCGCGGCGCTGCCCGCGGTCCTGGACGCAGCCGCGGCCGACGGGGAAGCAGGAGCCTGAGGGATGGGACGACGATGAGCAGCAAGGCCGAGCAAGCCGAGAACGACGCGCGGGCCGCGGTGAACGCGGCACTCGCCCAGGGCCCCGCCGTGCCGCAGACGCGCACCGCACGGCACCGCCGGATCGTGGACATCCTCAACCGGCAGCCGGTGCGCTCGCAGAGCCAGCTGGCGAAGCTGCTCGCCGACGACGGACTGACCGTCACCCAGGCCACGCTCTCCCGGGACCTGGACGAGCTGGGCGCGGTCAAGATCCGCAACACCGGCGGCGAGCTGATCTACGCCGTGCCCAGCGAGGGCGGCTACCGCACTCCGCAGGCGCCCCTCGGGGAGTCCGCCAAGGAGGAGCGGATGCGCCGACTGGCGGGCGAGCTGCTCATCTCGGCGGAGGCCTCGGCCAACCTCGTGGTGCTCCGTACGCCGCCGGGCGCCGCCCAGTTCCTCGCCTCGGCCATCGACCAGGCCGAACTGCACGTCATCCTCGGCACGATCGCCGGCGACGACACGCTGATGCTGATCAGCCGGGACCCGGCGGGCGGCCAGGCCCTGGCGGAACATCTGCTGCGGCTGGCCCAGAACGACCACTGACCGCGGGGGACCGGGGGAGCAGGGCCGACGAGACGACGGCCCGACCGGTCGCGTACCGGACCGGCCGCCGGGGCTCAGGCCTCGGCGGCCCCGGCCTTCTCGGCGGCCGCGCTCTTCTCGGCGGCCCTGGCCCGATACGACATCCACGCCGCGACGAGCGCGCCCGACACGTTGTGCCACACGGAGAAGACCGCGGCGGGCAGCGCCGCCAGCGGACTGAAGTGCGCCGTCGCCAGCGACGCGGCGAGCCCCGAGTTCTGCATGCCGACCTCGAACGCCATCGCGCGCGACGCGGGCGGCCCCAGCCGCGCCACCTTGCCGGCCCCGTACCCGAGGGCGAGCCCCAGGCCGTTGTGGAGCACCACGGCCAGCAGCACCAGCGCCGCCGCCGACTTGATGGTCTCGGCGCTCCCCGCCACCACCACCGCCACGATCACCGCGATGGTCAGCGCCGACAGCCACGGCAGCACCCCGAGCAGCCGGTCCACGTAGCGGCCCAGCACCAGCCGCACCACCAGCCCGCCGATGACCGGCAGCAGCACCGTCTTGAGGATGTCCGTCATCATCGACCCGGCGTCCACCGGCAGGTACTCACCCGCGAGGAGCAGCGTCAGCGGCGGGGTGACCAGCGGGGCGAGCACGGTGGAGACCGTGGCCACGGAGACCGACAGGGCGACGTCGCCGCGCGCCAGATAGGTCACCACGTTGGACGCCGTGCCGCTCGGCGCGCAGCCGACGAGGATGACCCCGGCCGCCAGCTGCGGCGAGAGGCCGAGCGCGTGGGCGATGAGCCAGCCGAGCCCCGGCATGATCACGTAGTGCGCGACGAGCCCGAGCCCCACCGCCCACGGACGCTGGGCGACCCCCTTGAAATCGCCGAGGGTCATGGTCAGACCCATGCAGAACATGACGACGCCCAGCAGATACGGCACGTCGGTGCCCCAGCCGGCGAAGGTGTCCGGGGTGGCGAGCCCCAGGCCGCCCGCGACGAGGACGAGGACGGGGAAGACGGTGACCGCGAGCCGGGCCGCGCGGTCGGCGGACCCGGCCGGTCCTGGCTGCTCGGGCGGGTGGGAGATCGTCTGTTCGGTTTCGCTCTGCACCGGGCGATGCAACGCCGTCGCCGCAGGTGGCCGCAACCGCGTCTCGATATGTGGTCGCTACACGCGTATCGGCGCCGGCTCCGGTTCCGGCTCAGTAGCGGCTCAGTGCCGTCGCCCCGCCCGACGTCCCGATCGCCATGTGCGGGTCCCGGCCGGGCCGTACCCACGCGAGGATCCGCCGCATGTCCGCCTTCGGCACGGAGACACAGCCGGCCGTGGCCGCCCGGCCGTGCACATGGAGGAAGATCCCGGCGCCCCGGCCGCGCACCGGCCGGTGGTAGTTGAAGCCGATCACCAGCGCGTGCGCGTACTGCGCCGGGTAGTCGGCGAGGCGCTCGGACTCGGCGGCGCGGCAGTCGCGCGGACGCGGCTCGGCCCAGCGGTTGTAGGCGCGCGCGTCGTTGTCCTGGCACCACCAGGAGGCGCGGTGCACCCGGCGGTACGGCATCGTGGTGCCGCCGGGCGGCGCCTTGACGCCGAACGCGAAGGGCAGGTCGTACAGGCCGGTCGGCGTCGTGTTCGTGCCCTGCTTGCGCCGGGCCCCCTCGACCAGCCCCTTCGCGCCGAACCGCGCCGCCGCCGAGCCCGCCTTCACCCAGCGCCCGTCGGCCCGCCGGTCCCACCAGGTCACGGTGCCGCGGGTGGCGGAGGCCCGCGGGGCCTCCGCCGTGATCAGCTGACCGCCCCCGCCGGTGTCGGCCATCCGGACCGGCAGCGGGGCGGTCGCGGACGCGCCCGGCGCGGCGGTGGCGCCGAGCACGCACAGCGCGGCGGCGGACACGATGATCCCGGTGTGGCGGGGCCCTGGGCGGTGAGGAAGGCGCATGAAGCCGAACGTAGGGCCCGGCCGCGCCACCGGCAGCCCCAATGGTCCGTCCGGCGGGATTGACGATTCATGCGGAACTCTGCATAATCATGCAGAGCGATACTGTGGTCCCGGCAGGCGGTCGGTGCAGGGGCCGCACACCATCCGGCTTGAGGAGCAGAGCACGTGAGCAGCAATCCCGGCGATGTCCGCCTCTGGGGCGGCCGGTTCGCCGACGGCCCCGCCGAGGCCCTGGCGAAACTCTCCGCCTCCGTCCACTTCGACTGGCGCCTCGCCCCGTACGACATCGCGGGCTCCCGTGCCCACGCGCGCGTGCTGCACAAGGCCGGGCTGCTCACCCAGGACGAGCTGACCCGCATGACCGAGGGTCTGGACCGGCTCGAAGTCGATGTCGCGGCCGGGTCGTTCGTCGGCACGATCGCCGACGAGGACGTGCACACCGCCCTGGAGCGGGGCCTCCTGGAGCGCCTCGGCCCGGACCTGGGCGGCAAGCTGCGCGCGGGCCGCTCGCGCAACGACCAGGTGGCGACGCTCTTCCGGATGTACCTGCGCGACCACGCCCGGATCATCGGCGGCCTGATCGCCGACCTCCAGGAGGCCCTCGTCGGCCTCGCCGAGGCGCACCCGGACACCGCCATGCCGGGCCGCACCCACCTCCAGCACGCCCAGCCGGTGCTCTTCGCGCACCACGTCCTGGCCCACGTGCAGTCCCTGTCCCGGGACGCGGAGCGGCTGCGGCAGTGGGACGAGCGCACGGCGGTCTCGCCGTACGGCTCGGGCGCGCTGGCCGGCTCCTCGCTCGGCCTCGACCCGGAGGCCGTCGCGGCGGACCTGGGCTTCGAGCACGGCTCGGCGGCCAACTCCATCGACGGCACGGCCTCGCGGGACTTCGTCGCCGAGTTCGCGTTCATCACCGCGATGATCGGGGTGAACCTCTCCCGGATCGCGGAGGAGGTCATCCTCTGGAACACGAAGGAGTTCTCCTTCGTCACCCTGCACGACGCCTTCTCCACCGGCTCCTCGATCATGCCGCAGAAGAAGAACCCGGACATCGCCGAGCTGGCGCGCGGCAAGTCGGGCCGGCTCATCGGCAATCTGACGGGTCTGCTGGCGACGCTCAAGGCGCTGCCGCTCGCGTACAACCGCGACCTCCAGGAGGACAAGGAGCCGGTCTTCGACTCCTGCGACCAGCTGGAGATCCTGCTCCCCGCCTTCACCGGCATGATGGCCACGCTCACGGTGAACCGGGAGCGGATGGAGGAGCTGGCCCCGGCCGGATTCTCGCTGGCCACGGACATCGCCGAGTGGCTGGTGAAGCAGGGCGTGCCGTTCCGCGTGGCGCACGAGGTGGCCGGCGAGTGCGTGAAGGTCGCCGAGTCCGAGGACAAGGAGCTGGACGCGCTCACCGACGACCAGTTCGCGAAGATCTCCGAGCACCTCACCCCCGAGGTCCGCTCGGTGCTGAACGTGCCGGGGGCGCTGGCCTCCCGCTCCGGCCGGGGCGGCACCGCGCCGAGCGCGGTCGCGGTCCAGCTCGCCGAGGTCAAGCAGGACCTGACGGTCCAGCGCGCCTGGGCCGACGCGAAGAAGTAGCCCGGCCGGAAGAAAGGGCCCGGTTCGTCCGTACGTGGACGGGCCGGGCCCTTCGGTGTGCGCGCGGCGCGGTTCAGCGCCGGGAGCGCGCCCCGCCCCCGTAGCTCGACAGGTCGAGCAGCAGTCCGATCAGCACCACCAGCCAGCCGATGTTCTGCACCCCGACGACCGGCGCGTACGCGAAGACGTACGCCAGCGTCGTCCACGGCAGGAAGAGCAGCCCGAGGAAGGGCAGCAACCGGCCGGTGAAGGCGCGATCCACGACGTTCGTCAGCAGCCAGGCGAGGACGAGCGCGACCCGCGGCCCGATCGCCGCCATCGCCGCGACAATGCAGCACCCCATGCCCGTACCTCCCGAGAGCCGGCCGTGGACCCAGTCGTAACACTGGGTGAGTGGACGGGCCACCGGAGTGGCGACCACGGGAATGCGTGAGACATTTATGTCTCACCTGGGCTACTCTCGTCTCATGACGGTCGATCGCGAACAGGTGCTGCGCAGCGCCGCAGCCCTGCTCACCCGCAAGTCCACGGCCACGATGGACGAGGTGGCGCGGGCCGCCGGCATCAGCCGCGCGACCCTGCACCGGCAGTTCGCCGGCCGGGACGCCCTGGTGCGCGCCCTGGAGGAGCTCGGGATCCGCGAGTGCGAGACCGCGCTCGACCGGGCCCGGCTCGACGAGGGCCCGGCCGAGGACGCGCTGCGCCGGCTCATCGCCGAGACGGAAGGGGCGGCGCCGCTGCTCGCCTTCCTCGTCACCGAGAACCAGCTCTTCGAGGGCGACGGGCAGCACGCGGGCTGGGCCCGCCTGGACTCCCGGATCGCGGCGCTCTTCCGGCGCGGCCAGGAAGCGGGCGAGTTCCGGATCGACCTGACGCCCGCGTGGCTGACCGAGGCGCTCTACGGGCTCATCGGCAGCGGCGCCTGGGCCGTGCAGGACGGCCGCGTGGCGGCCAAGGACTTCTCATACATGATCGCCGAGTTGCTGCTCGGCGGCGCACGACGGAGCGTGGAACCATGATCAGCACCAAACCCGACAGCCCCGAGGCGGAGGTGGTGTCGCGCCCCGGCCGGTGGCTGGCCCTCTGCGTCCTCGTGCTCGCGGTGCTGCTCGTCGCCGTGGACGCGACGGTCCTCGGCCTCGCGACCCCCTACATCAGCGAGGACCTCGAACCCTCCGGCACCCAGCTGCTGTGGATCGGCGACGTCTACTCCTTCGTCATCGCCGGACTCCTCGTCTCCATGGGCAGCCTCGGCGACCGCATCGGCCGCAAGAAGCTGCTGCTGCTCGGCGCCGTCGCGTTCGGCGCCGTCTCGGTCCTCAACGCGTACGCGACCTCGCCCGAACTGATGATCCTGGCGCGCGCCCTGCTGGGCGTGGCGGGCGCGACGCTCATGCCCTCGACGCTGGCCCTGATCCGCAACATCTTCCACGACCCGCGCGAGCGCTCGCTCGCCGTCGGCATCTGGGGCGCCATGGCCTCGGCGGGCGCGGCGGTCGGCCCGGTGGTCGGCGGCTTCCTGCTCGAACACTTCTGGTGGGGCTCGGTCTTCCTCATCAACCTGCCCGTCATGGCGGTCCTGGTCGTGGTCGGGATCAAGCTGATCCCCGAGTCGAAGAACCCGGTCCCGGGCCCCTGGGACCTGGTCAGCGTCGGACTGTCGCTGGTCGGCATGGTCGGTGTCGTCTACGCGGTGAAGGAGGCGGCGGCCCACGGCTTCCGCTGGGACGTGGCGGTCTCCGCGGTCCTCGGCGTCGCGGCCCTCACCTGGTTCGTCCGGCGCCAGCTCACCCTGGCCTCCCCCCTGCTGGACATGCGCCTCTTCCGGCACCGGGGCTTCTCCGGCGCGGTCCTCGCCGACCTGCTGACCATCCTCGGCCTGTCCGGGCTCGTCTTCTTCCTCTCCCAGTTCCTGCAACTGGTGCAGGGGCGGCAGCCGTTCGAGGCCGGGCTCGCCGAACTGCCCGCCGCCGTGGGCGCGGTGGTCGCCGGCCTCATCGCGGGGACGGTGGCGCGCCGCTTCTCGGTCCGCTCCGTCGTCGCCGGCGGCCTCGCGGCCGTGGGGCTCGCCCTGGCCGCGCTGACCGCACTGAGCCAGAGCACGGGCTACCCGCTGCTCGGCACGGTGCTCCTGGTCGTCGGCGTCGGCGCCGGGTTCTCGTTCACGGTCACCGCCGACGTGATCCTCTCCAGCGTCCCCAAGGAGCAGGCGGGCGCCGCGTCCGCGGTCTCCGAGACGGCGTACGAACTCGGCGCGGCCCTCGGCATCGCCCTGCTCGGCTCCATCGTCACGGGCGTCTACGCGGGCTTCACCGCACCTCCGGGGACCCCGGCGGACGTGGCGTCGGCGGCGCACGAGTCGCTGGGCGGCGCGGTCGAGGCGGCCGCCGACCTGCCGGCCGCGCAGGCGCAGACGCTGTTGACCTCGGCTCAGACCGCCTTCGTGGACGGCCTCCAGGTGGCGGCGGGCATCGGCGCGGCGGTCCTGCTGGCCACGGCCGTCGCGGCCTGGTTCCTGCTCAAGGGCCAGCACCTGGAGAAGTAGCCCCCCCCGGCACATGCGTGGGCCCCGGCCACCGGAGACGTCCGGCGACCGGGGCCCACGCCCGGTTCCAGGCGCTTACGCGGCCTTCGCCTTGGTGGCGTACATGTCCACGTACTCCTGACCCGACAGGCGCATGACCTCGGCCATCACGGAGTCGGTCACGGCGCGCAGCACATAGCGGTCGCGGCCCATGCCGTCGTAGCGGGAGAACTCCATCGGCTCACCGAAGCGCACGGTCACGCGGCCGGGCCGCGGCATGCCCGAACCGCCGGGCTGCAGCTTGTCCGTGCCGATCATCGCGAAGGGGACGACGGGCGCGCCCGTCATCAGGGTGAGGCGCGCGATGCCGGTGCGGCCGCGGTAGAGCCGGCCGTCGGGGGAGCGCGTGCCCTCGGGGTAGATCCCGAAGATCCGGCCCTCCTCCAGGATCCGGCGGCCGGTCATCAGCGCCGCCACGCCGCCGTTCGCGCCGTCCCGGTCGACCGGGATCATGCCGACGCCGGTGAAGAACCACGCCATCAGGCGGCCTTTGAGGCTCTTGCCGGTGACGTACTCGTCCTTGCCGATGAAGCACACCTGCCGGTCACAGACGATCGGCAGGATCATCGAGTCGATGAACGTCAGGTGATTGCCCGCCAGGATGACGGGGCCGGTGCCCGGAATGTTCTCGGCGCCTTCCACACGCGTGGGGAACATCAGGCGCATGATCGGTCCGAGCACTGCCTTGATGAACGCGAAGCGGGACAACGGGCCCTCCGGTGTCAAGGAATGGATGGTGGGTTCTGTGCAGGTGAGGACGATACTCGCGGGCGGGTGCCCCGCGCACATCGGGTTCACGCGCCTGATACGCGGAGTTGACAGGAAGGAACACTCCCGCGGGGCCCTGACGACCCCGAGGAGTCACCCCGCCCCACCCTGACGTTCGGTCCGGGGTCTCCCTCCCGTCACTCCCGCCCACCTACGATCGACCCGCTTCGTCAGGTGCGGGGCGGGACTCGGCGGGAGGAGTGCTTCATGGGGAACGAGAAGTCACACACGGCGCAGGACGCACACGGGACACGGGCCGAGGGGGCGCTCGGCCGCCGCTCGCTGCTCGGCGCCGCGGTGCTGGGCGCGGGCGCCGCCGCCCTCGCGGCACCCGGCGCCGCCGCGGCGACCGGCCACGGCAGTGGCGGGAATCACTCCGGACGGGGGTACCGGAGCCTGCCGGTGCCGACGGTCGTCGCCCACCGCGGCACCTCCGGCTACCGCCCCGAGCACACCCTCGGCTCCTACCAGTTGGCGCTCGACATGGGAGCGCACGTCATCGAGGCGGGCGACCTCGTCCCCACCAAGGACGGCCACCTCGTCTGCCGGCACGAACCGGAGATCGGCGGCACCACGGACGTGTCCGCGCACCCCGGGTTCGCCGGCCGCAAGACCACCAAGGTGATCGACGGGGTCTCCACGACCGGCTGGTTCACCGAGGACTTCACGCTCGCCGAGCTGAAGACGCTGCGCGCCACGGAGCGCATCCCCGGCACCCGCCAGCGCAACACCCTCTACGACGGCCGCTGGGAGATCCCCACCTTCGAAGAGGTCCTCCAGTGGCGCGCCGCCCAGAGCAAGAAGCGCGGGCGCGAGGTGTGGATCCACGTCGAGACCAAGCACCCCACCTACTTCCGCAAGCTGGGCCTGGGCCTGGAGGAGCGCCTCGCCAGGCTGCTGCGCGCCTACCGGCTCGACAAGCAGGACTCACCCGCGTTCCTGCAGTCCTTCGAGCCGACGAGCATCCAGCGTCTGAACAAGCTGGTCGGCAACCCGCTGGTGGTCCTGCTCTCCACGGCCGGCTCCCGCCCGGCGGACTTCGTCGAGACCGGTGACCCGCGCACCGTCGCCGACCTGATCACGCCCAAGGGGCTCAAGGAGATCGCGTCGTACGCCCAGGGCATCGGCCCGACCCTGGACCTGGTCATCCCCAAGGACGCGGCGGGCAAGCTGCTGGAGCCGACCACCCTCGTGCGGGACGCGCACCGGGCCGGGCTGATCCTGCACCCGTACACGATGCGCAACGAGAACACCTTCCTGCCCGCCGACTTCAGGAAGGGCACCGACCCGAACGCCTACGGCGACGCGTTCGGCGCCTTCCAGGCGTACTTCGCCACCGGCATCGACGGGATCTTCTCCGACAACTGCGACACCGCCCTGCTGGCCCGCGAGGACTTCGTCAACGGCTGACCCGCGGCAGCCGGTTGGAGTGAGCCGCGGCGGCCCCGGCAACCGGCGCCCGGGGCCGCCGCGTCCCGCCGGGCATGACGTACGAGACGGTGATCGACTCCCTGCGCCCCCTCCTCGCGGCCGAGGTCCGCGCCGAGCTCCCGGCCGCCGCCGAACCGCGCGACCTCGAACAGGCCGTCTGGGTCCGGCTGCTGGAGCGGCTCGGCGCGCAGGGGCCGCCGCCGGACCCCGCGGCCTGGCTCACGGCGGCCGTGCGCGCCGAGGCGAGCCGCCAGCGGCGCGCGGACCGGCGCGAGGGGCCCTACCTCACCGAACCCGCGGCCGAGCGGGCCGCGTCCGACCCCGAGCACCTGGCGCTCGACCGCGAACGCGCCCGCGCCCTGCACGCCGCGGTCCGCCGACTCCCCGGCCGCTGCCGGCGCCTCATGAGTGCGCTGCTGTCCCCACACGACCCGACGTACCGTGAAATCGCAGGTGAGTTGGGTATCTCACAGGGCAGTCTTGGGCCAAAACGTGCCAGATGTCTGGGATGCCTGCGCAGAATCCTCGCGTCCGAGGTTGCGCCCGCACCCCGCAGGGGAAAAGGGTGAGGGACAACCAGCGGACAGGTGAGCGGGAGGCATGCACACATGGGCATGAGCGTGACCATCTCTGCGGCGACCGAAGCGGACAGCGAGCAGATCCTCAAACTGCAGTACCTCTGCTACCAGAGCGAGGCACAGCTCTACGGCGACTACTCGATCGAGCCGCTCACCCAGTCCCTGGACTCGGTCAGGGCCGACCTGACGGGCGGCACCGTCCTGGTGGCCCGCCTCGGGGACGAAGTGGTCGCGTCGGTGCGCGGCACGGTCGGCCCCGACGGGACCGCCCGGATCGGCAAGCTCATCGTGCACCCGCGCATGCAGCGGCACGGTCTGGGCGGCCGGCTGCTCGCCGCCGTGGAGTCCGCGCTCGGCGCCGGCGGCACCGCCAAGCGCTTCGAACTCCTCACGGGCCACCGCAGCGAACACAACCTGCGCCTGTACCGCAAGCACGGCTACACCGCGGTGGCGACGGAGCGGGTGGACGAGCGGCTGACCGTGGTGACGCTCGCCAAGAGCGCCGAGGCCGCCGAGGCCCCGAAGGAGGCAGCGGCGGCCGCGTTCGCGGCTAGCGCGTAGCGGTCCGCGCCCGGCGCAGCCAGAACAGCGCGGAGACGGGCAGCAGCACCGGGATGAACAGGTACTCCATCCCGTAGTCGGACCAGACGGTGGAGTCCGCGAACGCCGAGGGCTCCACCAGCGTCCAGGTCCCGACCGCGAGGACGCCCACCAGCTCGGCGGCGCAGCACACCCGCGCCGCCCGGCGCGCCGTCTCTCCGCCGCGCACCAGCGAGTACGTGATGAAGCCGTAGACGACACCGGCCACGGCGGAGAGCGTGTACGCGAGCGGGGCCTTGTCGAAGTCCGTCGCGATCTGGAAGACCGAGCGCGACACCGCGCCCACGACCATCACGCCGTACAGCCACACCAGCAGCGTGCCCGGCCCGCTCGTCAGCCGCCGGGACCCGCCGCCCGCCTCGGGCTCGGCGTTCACAGCATTCTCGGTGTTCTTGGCGTTCTCGGCGTTCTCGGCGTTCGCAGCGTTCTCTGAGGACGCGCTCACCTCAGCCTCCCCAGATGTCGTAGAGCCGCACTTCGAGCACGGCGAGGACCACGCCGCCCGCGGCGGCCGTGACCGAACCCCAGCGGGTCCGCTCCGCCAGCGACATGAAGCCGGCCGCCGGCACGCACGCGAACGCCCCGATCAGATACGCGACGAAGATCGTCGTGCCCTGCTCCGGCTGCTGCCCGCGGGCCAGCTGCACGATCCCGACGACCAGTTGGGCCAGCGCGAGGACCGACACCACGGCCATGCCGATGAAGTGCCAGTCCTTGGTCGGCTGGTCCCGCGAGGCGGCGAAGGCGCACCACACGGCGAGCGCGAGCGCGGCGATCCCCGTCACCAGGGTCAGGGCAGAGAGCATGGGCAGACTTTATTACGGCGGTCGCGACCCGCCGCGGTCGGCCCCGGCCCGCCCCGTAGCCTTGGCAGACATGAAGATCACCGCTGACGCCCTGCTGTTCGACAACGACGGGACCCTGCTCTCGTCCATGGAGTCGGTGTACCGCTGCTGGACCCGCTGGGCGCAGGAGTACGGGATCACCGCCGAGCAGTTCGCCGCCGTGGAGCTGCACGGCCGCCCGGCCGCCGAGATCGCGGCCGACCTGCTGCCCGCGGAGCAGGTCGGCGCGGCCGTCGCCCGCATCGAGCAGCTGGAGGTCGAGGACGTGCCGAACGGCGGCACCCGCCTGCTGCCCGGCACCAGGGAACTGCTCGACACGCTGCCCGCGGGCCGCTGGGCCGTCGTCACCTCCGCCACCCGCCGCCTCGCCGAGGCCCGGCTCGCCGCGGTAGGCATCGTGCCGCCGCTGCTCATCGCCGCCGACGACATCACGCGCGGCAAGCCCGACCCCGAGCCGTTCCTGCTCGCCGCGGCGAAGCTGGGCGCGGACCCGGCGCGCTGCGTGGTCTTCGAGGACGCCCCCGCCGGACTCGCCGCGGGCCGGGCGGGCGGCATGACCACCGTGGCGTTGACCACAACGCACCCGGCGCACGAGCTGACCGCGGACGTGGTGGTGCCGGACCTGTCGGCCGTGGCAGCACTGGCCACCGAGGGCGGCGTGGAGATCTCCGCCGGGGCCTGAGCGCCGCCGGGAGCCCGTCCAGCACTGTCCGCCATCCGGACAGTGCGGGCGGTCCGGCTCCTCACTTCTGCTTTACTTGCCCGCATGACCACGACGAGCAGCCGCACCCTTGCGACCGAGGCGACGATGACGCCCGGTGCTCGTTGTATGTGTCGAATGTGCGCCTTCTGAGGGCCCCCGCACCAGCCGCACCCGCGCCCCGAAGCGAGTGCCCGCGCGCCCCGTTCCGTAGGGAGTGACTCCGCCAGGAGAAGCCAGTCCGCCTACATGACCGGGCCCGCCCCGCGCACAGATTCTCCGTACCGAGCCAGTACCGCTCCGGCTCCGGAGCGAGAGCCTGCCGCGCCCGGGAACTGCGCAAGTCCCGAGATGTATGCCCCGTGCCCGGCGCCACCCGTGCCGCGCACTCGACAGTGACGGAAACCCACGTGATCACCACCCAGGGCCTCACCAAGGTCTACCGCTCGCGCGGTCGCGAGATCACCGCTCTCGACGGCGTCGATCTGCACGTGCGCGAAGGTGAGGTGTACGGCGTCATCGGCCAGTCCGGCGCCGGCAAGTCCTCGCTGATCCGCTGCGTGAACCTGCTCGAGCGTCCCACCTCCGGCACCGTGACGGTGGCCGGCCAGGACCTCACCGCCCTCGCCGGGCGCGGACCGCGCGCGGGCAAGGAGCTGCGCGAGGCGCGCAGCCGCATCGGCATGGTCTTCCAGCACTTCAACCTCCTCTCCTCGCGCACCGTCCAGGACAACATCGAGCTGCCGCTCGAAATCCTCGGCAAGTCGGGGAAGGAACGTTCCGCCAAGGCGCTCGCCCTGCTCGACCTCGTCGGCCTCGCCGACAAGGCGAAGTCCTACCCGGCCCAGCTCTCCGGCGGCCAGAAGCAGCGCGTCGGCATCGCCCGCGCCCTCGCCGGCGACCCGAAGGTGCTCCTCTCCGACGAGGCGACCAGCGCCCTCGACCCGGAGACCACCCGCTCCATCCTCCAGCTGCTGCGCGACCTCAACCGGCAGCTCGGCCTGACCGTCCTGCTCATCACGCACGAGATGGACGTCGTCAAGAGCGTCTGCGACTCCGCCGCCCTGATGGAGGGCGGCCGGATCGTCGAGTCCGGCACGGTCGGCGAACTGCTCGCGACCCCCGGCTCGGAACTGGCCGCCGCGCTCTTCCCGGTCAGCGGGGACGCCTCCGGCGCGGACCGCACGGTCATCGACGTCACCTTCCACGGGGAGTCGACGACCCAGCCGGTCATCTCCCAGCTCTCCCGCACGTACAACATCGACATCTCGATCCTCGGCGCCGCGATGGACACCATCGCGGGCCGCCAGGTCGGCCGGATGCGCATCGAGCTGCCCGGCCCCTACGAGGAGAACGTCGTCCCCGTCGGCTTCCTGCGTGAACAGGGGCTCCAGGTCGAGATCGTCGACGGCGCGGCCCCCGCCGGCCGCGCGCCCGCAACCCTGAAGGAAGGTGTCACCAAGTGACCTGGTCGGAGATGCAGCCCCTGCTGTCGCAGGCCTGTTGGGACACCTTCTACATGGTCGGCTGGTCCACGCTGATCGCCGTCGTCGCCGGACTGCCGCTCGGCGTCCTGCTGGTCCTCACCGACCGCGGCGGACTGCTCCAGAACGTCGTGGCGAACAAGGTCATCGGGCAGATCGTGAACATCGTCCGCTCGATGCCCTTCATCATCCTGATGGTCGCCCTGATGACCTTCACCCGCTGGATCGTCGGCACCACCATCGGCCGTGAGGCCGCCATCGTGCCGCTCGCCGTCGGCGCCGTCCCGTTCTTCGCGCGGCTCGTCGAGACCTCGGTGCGCGAGGTCGACGGCGGGCTCGTCGAGGCCGTGCAGGCGATGGGCGGCAACACCTGGACCGTCGTGCGCAAGGCGCTCGTCCCCGAGTCGCTGCCCTCGCTCATCTCCGCGACCACCACCACGATCGTCGCCATCATCGGCTACTCCGCGATGGCCGGCACCGTCGGCGCGGGCGGCCTCGGCGACCTCGCCATCCGCTACGGCTACCAGCGGTTCGAGACCGAGATGATGTGGATCATCGTGGCGGTCCTCGCGGTCGCCATCGCCCTCATCCAGTTCGCCGGCGACAGCGGCGCCCGCGTCCTGCACCGCCGCGCGGGCAAGGGCGGCGAACCGCTGCGCTTCCGCGCCCTCGGCGGCTTCCTGCCCGGCGGCCCGGCCGCGGCCACGTCCACGGCGCAGGACCCCGGGCCGGTGAAGAAGCTCTGAACGAGCGCCCCGCACCCGCCCCTTGACTCCCCGCCCCACCCGGCGGGTTGCACCACCCCTGGAGAAAGGCACTTTTCGTGCGTAACACCACCAAGATCACCGCAGCCGTCCTCGCCACCGGCGCCCTCACCCTGGGCCTGACCGCCTGCGGCTCCGACAAGGGCGACACCAAGGCCAAGGCCTCCGACAAGCTCGTAGTCGCTGCGACGCCCGTCCCGCACGCCGAGATCCTCGACTACATCAAGAAGAACCTGGCGAAGAAGGAAGGCCTCAACCTGGAGGTCAAGGAGTTCACCGACTACGTCACGCCGAACACGGCGACCGAGGACGGGTCCGTGGACGCCAACTACTTCCAGACCACGCCCTACCTCAAGGACTTCAACAAGAAGCAGGGCACGCACCTGACCTCGGTCGCCACGGTCCACCTGGAGCCGCTCGGCCTCTACTCCGAGAAGGCCGACAAGCTCGACGGCATCAAGAAGGGCGGCACCATCGCCCTGCCCAACGACGCCGACAACGAGAGCCGCGCCCTGCGCTTCCTCGCCAAGAGCGGTCTCATCACGCTCAAGCCTGGCTCCGAGGCCACCGCGACGCCGCAGGACGTCGCGAAGAACCCCAAGGACCTGGAGTTCAAGGAGGTCGAGGCGGCCCAGACGCCGCGCTCCCTCAAGGACGTCGACGGCGCGGTCATCAACGGCAACTACGCGATCGGCGCGGGCCTCAACCCCGCCAAGGACACGCTCGCCCTGGAGTCCACCAAGAACAACGAGTACAACAACGTGCTCGCGGTCAAGGAGGGCAACGAGGACGACCCGCGCGTCAAGAAGCTCGCCAAGCTGCTGACGTCGCCCGAGGTCAAGAAGTTCATCCAGGACAAGTACAAGGGCTCGGTCCTGCCATCCTTCTGACGGTTTCCGACCCCGCTCCACTCGGGGGGCCGCACCCGGCAACGGGAGCGGCCCCCATGTGCAGTTACGTGCCTGCATGCTGCATGCTGGGCACTTCACCCGACGGCCGGCGCGACGTTGTGCGGGCCGCCACGAAGGTTACGGAGCGGCGTATGACGAACACCTTCCCCGACATCTCCATCAGTACGGAGCGACTGGTGCTGCGTCCGCTCGAGGACGACGACGCCCCCGCCCTCGCCGAGATGATGAACGACGAACTCGTCGCCGCCTGGACGTCCGTACCGCAGCCCTTCACCGAGGACGGTGCCCGCACCTGGATCACCCGGTACGCGCCCGAGGAGCGGGCCGCCGGCACCGGACTCGACCTCGCCGTCACCGAGTTCCTCACCCAGCGGCTCGTCGGCGTCATCCAGCTGACCAAGACCAACTGGCACGTCCGCGCCACCGAACTGTCGTACATCATCGCCCCCTGGGCCCGCGGCGAGGGCTACGCCTCCGAGGCCGCGCTCGCCATGGCCCAGTGGCTCTTCCGCGACCAGGGCATGGAGCGCATCGAACTGCGCACCGCCGCCGACAACACCGCCTCCCAGCAGGTCGCCCAGAAGATCGGCTGCATCAGCGAGGGCGTCCTGCGGGGCGCCTGCATAGCGCGTACGCGCACCGAGGACGGCTCCCTGGCCGAGGTCCGCACCGACTTCATCGTGTGGAGCCTGCTGCCCGAGGACATCGAGGGCGTCACCGAGCAGCTCGCCGAGGCCGGGGGCTTCACCGCCTTCTCGGACTGGAACTGACCGCTCGCGCGGCCTCCCCCGACCCAGCAGGTACGCTCTCGGTGCCCCGCCCGGCCCCGCGCCGCACGGCGGTTCCCCTGACCCGTGTACGCGGCACGCCCCGCGCACGCACCCGAGCCCACTTGGGAGACTGACGACGATGGCCGACCGGGTCACGGTGATCGGCTGGGACGGCTCCGCGCCGACCGCGGCGGCCCGCTCCGCGCTCGCCGCGGCCACGCTCGTGGCCGGCGCCGCCCACCACCTGGCGCTCCCCGAGGTACCCGAGCGCGCCGAGCGCATCCGCCTGGGCAGCGTGGCCCTCGCCGCCCGCCGCATCGCCGGACACCGCGGCACCGCCGTGGTCCTCGCCGACGGCGACCCCGGTTTCTTCGGCGTCGTCCGCACCCTGCGCGCCCCCCAGTACGGCCTGGAGGTCGAGGTCGTGCCCGCCGTCTCCGCCGTCGCCCAGGCCTTCGCCCGCGCCGGCATGCCCTGGGACGACGCCCAGGTCACCGTCGCCCACCGCCGCACCCTGCGCCGCGCCGTCAACGTCTGCCGCGCCCACACCAAGGTCGCCGTCCTCACCTCGCCCGGCGCGGGCCCCGCCGAACTCGGCCTGCTCCTCGACGGCGTCCACCGCACCTTCGTCATCTGCGAGGAGCTCGGCACCGCGCGCGAGCAGGTCTCCGTCGTCACCTCCGACAAGGCCGCCGACCACACCTGGCGCGACCCGAACGTCGTCATCGTCATCGGCGGCCCGGTCACCGCCCGCGCCCCGGAGGGCGGCGGCCCGCACTCCCCGCCCGAGGCCGGCGGCTGGCTGGCCGGCGGCGACCCAGACGCGGGGCCCCGCGGCTGGGCCCTGCCCGCCACCGCGTACGCGGGCCCGCTCGGCGAGGGCGAGAGCGAGCAACTGCGCGCCGCCCAACTCGCCCGGCTGGGGCCGCGCACCGGCGACCTGGTGTGGGACATCGGCTGCGGCAGCGGCGCGTTCACCGCGGAGGCGGGCCGCTTCGGCGCGGCCGTCATCGCCGTCGACCGCGACGCCGACGCCTGCGCCCGCACCCTCGCCACCGCCCGCCACTTCGGCGTCCAGACCCAGATCGTGCACGGCACCGCCCCGCACGTCCTGGAGGACCTGCCCGAACCCGACGTCGTGCGGGTGGGCGGCGGGGGAGCGGCGGTCGTCTCCGCCGTCGCCGACCGGCGGCCCGCCCGCATCGTCACGCACGCCGCGACCCGCGACGCCGCCGAACTCGTCGGCCGGGACCTCACCGAACACGGGTACGACGTCGAGTGCGCCCTGCTGCAATCCGTCGAACTGGACACGCGGGCCTGGACGGAGAAGGAGCGGACCGTGGGGTTCCTGCTCTCCGGGCGGCTCCAGGACCGCCACCCATGACCCGTTCGGCCCAACGCGCGCGGTAGGCTGGCCGATCGTTGTACCGCATCCGGACGTGCGCCGATACGTCGGCCAATGCCCGGGAAACGCACCACTTTTGGAGCGCGTGTGGTACGGCAGCGACCGCGGGACGCGCAACGTGGCGCAGTCCACAGCAGGCCGTGGCGGATCCGGGTGCCACGGGCGCCGTTCGCCCGGGACAATACCTGTGGTCGGGGGCGGTTCGTGCCGCGCGGCGCGTGTGCTCGTTCTTCATGACGACATGAAGAGCGGACGACGTGTGCCACTCCGGTCAGCGGCTTGAAGGGGCTCGTTATCTCCGGCGGACGGCCGGGAGCGGCCAGGAAGTTCTCATCGATGGGCGAGGGGTAGGCATGACCGACACCGGTCAGGTTCCGGGCGAAGGGCTGCCGGAGAACGCAGGCGCGGTGGGACAGCCGGGCGCTGGAGCCCCGGGGGCCTACACCTACCTCGGTCCCGCCGACGGCGCAGACGGCGCCGTTGAGGACGACGAGATGCTCCTCATGCCCGGTTCGCAGGGCGCGTGGGGCGAGCCGCCGCAGGCCCCGGCGCCCGCGCCGCAGCAGTACCAGGAGTACGGGCAGGAGTACCCGCAGCAGCCCGCCGTCCACGAGCCGGGCCCGCACGAGATGGCCGGCCGCGACAGCGGCCACCACGACCTCGGCGCGATGCAGGCGCCCGGCCCGGCCCAGGCCGGCCAGGCCCCCGGGACCGGCGCCCGCCGCCCGCTGCACCTGGGCCCGCCCACCCCCGACACCGGCGCGGGCCCCGTGCGCTCGCTGGCCGACCGCGGCCCCGCGCAGACCCCGCCCCACCCGATGCCGGTCCGGCAGGCGGGCCCGCCCACCACCGGCCCCGAGTACCTCGACATCCCGCCGCAGGGCGGCGCCCCGTGGCAGCCGGCCGGGGCCGGGCAGCCGCAGCCGGTCGCCGCCGCGCCCGTGGACGCGGCCGCGGGCGAGCCGTACGGCCAGGCCCCGCAGTACCCGCACCCGCAGCACGCGCTCGCCGCCCAGGAGTTCGCGCCCCACGCCGGTCAGGCGCCGGCCGCGTACGGGGAGCAGGCCGAGCCGTCCGGCGCGTACGCGATGCCCGAGCCGGGGGCGTACGAGCTGCCGCAGCAGCCCGCGCCCGAGCCGTCGCTCGGCCGGTTCGTGCCGGTCGAGGGCACGGTGCCCACGACGCCGCACCTGGCGCCGACGCCGCCGCAGGCGATGGCGGTCCCGCCGCTGCCCGAGCCCGCCGGGGACCCGGAGGGAACCGAGCAGTCCGCGGTGGCCCAGGAGCCGGCCGCCGTCGCCGAGCAGCCCGTCCTCGTCGAGGAGCAGCCCGTCGCGGGGCCCGCGCAGCCGCTCGGGGAGCCCGGCCTCGCGGCCCCCGCGGAAGCGCCGCCCGTGGCCGAGCCGGTGGCCGCCGCCCAGCCGGAGCCCGCGCCGGAGCCGATGCCCGCCGAGGAGTCCGCCGCCCCGCACCCCGCCGAGCAGCCCGTCGCCGAGCAGCCGGTCGTCGAGCAGCCCGTCGTCGAGCCGACCGAGCAGCTCATCGCGCCCGAGCCCGCCGAGGCCGAGCCGGTCGCCGACCCCGCCGGACCTGCGGACCCCTCCGAACTCGCAAGCCCAGCCGACCTCGTGGCACCCGCCGCACCCCTCGCGGCCGAGGCGCCGCTGCCCGTCGAGGAGCCGGCGCAGGAGCTGTCGCCCGGCGGGGTCCTCGACGCTCAGGGCGCCGAGGGCCCGGCCGACGAGCCGGCCGAGGCTGAGGCCGTCGTGCCCGCGCCCCGGGACGGCGACCTCGCCGAGGCGCCCGCGCCGGAGCCCGCCGAGCCCTTCGCGGCCGAGGACCCCGAGCTGATCGAGGTCGCGCCCGAGCCCGGGCACCGGCCGGTGGAACCGCAGAGCACCGACGAACTGCTCCTGACCGAGCCCGAGCCGCTCCCGGCCGCGGACCTCCACCCCGGAGTGCCCGCCGCCTCCGGGTACGAGGACGCCGAGCGCGAGGCCGTCCTGCGCGTCATGCGCGAGCGCCGCGACATCCGCAACGGCTTCCGCCCCGACCCCATCCCGCACGAGGTGCTGCTGCGCGTCCTGGAGGCCGCGCACACCGCCCCGTCGGTGGGCCACTCCCAGCCCTGGGACTTCGTCGTCATCCGCTCCGCGGAGACCCGGCGCACCATGCACGAACTGGCGATGCGGCAGAAGGACGCGTACGCCAAGTCCCTGCCCAAGGGCCGCGCGAAGCAGTTCAAGGAACTGAAGATCGAGGCCATCCTCGACACCCCGGTGAACATCGTGGTCACCGCCGACCCGACCCGCGGCGGCCGCCACACCCTGGGCCGGCACACCCAGCCGCAGATGGCCCCCTACTCCTCCGCCCTCGCCGTCGAGAACCTGTGGCTCGCCGCCCGCGCCGAAGGCCTCGGCGTCGGCTGGGTCTCCTTCTTCGACGAGCGCGAGATGGTCCGCACCCTCGGCCTGCCCGAGCACCTCGAAGTCGTCGCGTACCTGTGCGTGGGCTACGTCGACGAGTTCCCGGAGGAGCCCGAGCTGATGCAGGCGGGCTGGTCCAAGCGGCGCCCGCTCTCCTGGGTCGTGCACGAGGAGACGTACGGCCGCCGCGCGCTGCCCGGCGAGGACCCGCACGACCTGCTCGCCGAGACCGTCTCCAACATCCGCCCGCTCGACGCCAAGGCGCTCGGCGAGGCGTGGGAGCGGCAGAAGCGGATGACCAAGCCCGCGGGCGCGCTCGGCATGCTGGAGATCATCTCCGCGCAGCTGTCGGGGCTCTCCCGGATGTGCCCGCCGCCGGTCCCCGAGCCCGCCGCCGTCGCGATCTTCGCGGGGGACCACGGCGTGCACGCCCAGGGCGTCACCCCGTGGCCGCAGGAGGTCACCGGACAGATGGTCGCGAACTTCCTGGGCGGCGGCGCGGTCTGCAACGCGTTCGCCAACCAGGTCGGCGCCGAGGTCTGCGTCATCGACGTCGGCGTCGCCGGCGAACTCCCGGCCACCCCGGGGCTGCTGCCCCGCAAGGTCCGCGCGGGCACCGCCGACATGACGACCGGCCCGGCCCTGACCCGCGACGAGGTCAAGGCCGCCATCGAGGTCGGCATCGAGACGGCCCGCGACCTCGTCGCGGCGGGGAACAAGGCGCTGCTCACCGGCGAGATGGGCATCGCCAACACCACCGCGTCCGCCGCGCTGATCTCCGTCTACACCGACGCCGACCCCGCCGAGGTCACCGGCCGCGGCACCGGCATCAACGACGAGACGCACGCCCGCAAGGTGGAGGTCGTCCGCCGGGCCCTGGAGCTGCACCAGCCCGACCCGGCCGACCCGGTCGGCACCCTCGCGGCGGTCGGCGGCCTGGAGCACGCGGCCCTGGTCGGCCTGCTCCTGGGCGGTGCCTCGCTGCGCACGCCGGTCATCCTGGACGGCGTCAGCGCCGGCGCCGCCGCCCTGGTGGCCCGCGCCGTCGCCCCCGAGGTGCTGGCCGCCTGCATCGCGGGCCACCGCAGCGCCGAGCCGGGCCACGTCGCCGCGCTCAACAAGCTCGGCCTGCGGCCCCTGGTCGACCTCGACCTCCGCCTCGGCGAGGGCACCGGCGCCCTGCTCGCCCTGCCGATCGTGCAGAGCGCGGCCCGCGCGATGCACGAGGTGGCGACATTCGACTCGGCGGGCGTCACCGAGAAGTAGCCCCCACCATGGCGGAGCGCCCGCTGACGCGAAGGGGCAGGCGCTCCGCCTCTCGCTGTGGGCAGGCGTTCCGCATGGCGGAACGGGTGGGCACGGCAGTCCGGCGCCGGGCAACCCTCTCCCCGGGCCAGGACATAAGCTGACCGCACCCGGAAACCGCACGTCACAGGGCTCCAACGTCGCAGCCCACGAGCCCAGCCGCCAGGAGCCGATCAGACATGCCCCCAGCTCAGCATCCCGCGTACCCCGTAGGACTCCGCCTCACCGACCGCAGGACGATAGTGATCGGCGGCGGCCAGGTCGCCCAGCGCCGTCTGCCCGCGCTGATCGCGGCCGGCGCGGACCTCACGCTCATCTCGCCGTCGGCGACCCCCTCCGTGGAGGCCATGGCGGACGCGGGCGAGCTGACCTGGATCAGGCGCCCCTACGAGCAGGGCGACCTCGACGGCGCCTGGTACGTCCTGATCGCCACCGGCGACCGTGCCGCGAACGAGCAGGCCTCGGCCGAGGCCGAAGCGGCCCGCGTCTGGTGCGTCCGCTCCGACGACGCGGAGGCGGCCACCGCCTGGACCCCGGCCACCGGGCGCACCGAGGGCGTGACCGTCGCCGTGCTGTCCGCCGAGGCCGCCGACCGCGACCCGCGCCGCACCGCCGCCGTCCGCGACGCCCTCGTGGAGGCCCTGCGCGACGGCACCGTCACCGCCGAGCGGACCCGCACCCCGGGCGTCGCCCTGGTCGGCGGCGGCCCCGGCGACCCGGACCTGATCACCGTGCGCGGCCGGCGCCTCCTCGCCGAGGCCGACGTCGTCATCGCCGACCGCCTCGGCCCGCGCGACCTCCTCGACGAACTCCCGCCGCACGTCGAGGTGGTCGACGCCGCGAAGATCCCCTACGGCCGTTTCATGGCGCAGGAGGCGATCAACAACGCGCTGATCGACCACGCCAAGCAGGGCAAGGCCGTCGTCCGGCTCAAGGGCGGCGACCCGTTCGTCTTCGGACGCGGCATGGAGGAGGCCCAGGCGCTGGCCGCCGAGGGCATCCCGGTCACCGTCGTCCCCGGCATCTCCAGCTCGATCTCCGTGCCGGGCGCGGCCGGCATCCCGGTCACCCACCGCGGCGTGGCGCACGAGTTCACGGTGGTCAGCGGCCATGTGACACCGGACGACCCGCGCTCCCTGGTCGACTGGGCCGCGCTCGCCCGGCTGACCGGCACCCTCGTGATCCTGATGGGCGTCGACAAGATCGACAAGATCGCCGCGGCGCTCGTCGCGCACGGCAAGGCCCCCGAGACCCCCGTCGCCCTGGTCCAGGAGGGCACCACCGCCGCCCAGCGCCGGGTCGACGCGACGCTCGCGACGGTCGGCGAGCGGGTCACGGCCGAGGGCGTCAAGCCGCCGGCCGTCATCGTCATCGGCCCCGTGGTGCACGAGGGCCCCACCCGTCACCAGCACTGACAAGTGCGCCGCTCCACCGTTGGCACCACTCCCAGGACAAGGCAGTATCGACCCGTGGCTGAACCCCAAGGTCTCCTCACCATCGAGGACCCCGACGACCCCCGCCTGCGCGACTACACGGGCCTGACCGACGTCGAGCTGCGCCGCAAGCGGGAACCGGCCGAGGGGCTGTTCATCGCCGAGGGCGAGAAGGTGATCCGCCGCGCCAAGCTGGCGGGCTACGAGATGCGCTCGATGCTGCTCTCCGCGAAGTGGGTCGACGTCATGCGCGACGTCATCGACGAGGTCCCGGCCCCGGTCTACGCCGTCGCCCCGGACCTCGCCGAACAGGTCACCGGCTACCACGTGCACCGCGGCGCCCTCGCCTCCATGCAGCGCAAACCGCTGCCGACCGCCGACGAGCTGCTCACCACCGCCCGCCGGATCGTGGTCATGGAGTCGGTCAACGACCACACGAACATCGGGGCGATCTTCCGCTCGGCCGCCGCCCTCGGCATGGACGCGGTCCTGCTCTCGCCCGACTGCGCCGACCCGCTCTACCGCCGCTCGGTGAAGGTCTCCATGGGCGCGGTCTTCTCCGTGCCCTACGCCCGCCTGGAATCCTGGCCGAAGTCGCTGCAGACGGTGCGCGAGGCGGGCTTCAACCTGCTCGCGCTCACCCCCGCCGAGAAGGCCAGGTCCCTGGACGAGGTGGCCCCGCACCGCATGGACCGCGTCGCCCTGCTCCTCGGCGCGGAGGGCGAGGGCCTGTCGACCAAGGCCCTGATGGCGGCCGACGAGTGGGTCCGCATCCCGATGGCCCACGGCGTCGACTCGCTCAACGTGGGCGCGGCGGCCGCCGTCGCGTTCTACGCGGTGGCGACGGGCCGCCCCGAACTCTGACCGACTTCCGCGGCGCTACAGGCTCTGCGCGGCGGCGATCACCAGCGCCACGAGCAGCGTCACCACGACGAACACGAACAGCCGCTGCCGCAGCAGCCGCGGGTTGGCGGGCCGCAGCTTCTTGCCCGGGCCCGTCCCGTTCGTCCGCGGTGCCGGACGCCCGGCACCACTGCGCGGCGCGGGCCGCCGGCCCGACCGGGACGTGGTGGAGCGCGGGCCCGACCCGCCGCCCGTCCGGCCGCCACCGGTCCGCGACGCGGGCGGCCCGGCCGGCGTACGACGCTGGGTGCTGCGCTGCGTGCGCTGCTCGGCGTAGCTCTCCGCGAGCCGGCCCGTCGGGCGGTCCGCCTCGGAGCGCTGCGCCGGCGGCCGGGCCTCGCCCAGGCCCTGGGCCTCGCGGGCCGCGATCTCCTTGAGCCGCAGCGACAGCTGGAGCGTGCTCGGCCGCTCCTCCGGGTCCTTGGCAAGGCAGGCGCGCAGCAGGGGTGCGAGCGCGTCCGGCACACCGTGCAGCTGCGCCTCCTCGTGCACCACGCGGTAGAGCATGACCTCGGAGCTGCCGTGCCCGAAGGGCGAGTCACCCGTGGCCGTGTAGGCGAGGGTGGCGCCGAGCGAGAACACGTCGGTGGCCGGGGTGACGGCCGCGCCGCGCACCTGCTCCGGCGCGAGGAAGCCGGGGGAGCCGACCGCGGTCCCGACGTGGGTCAGCGTGGAGGCGCCGGTGGCCCAGGCGATACCGAAGTCGATGATCCGCGGCCCCTTCGGGGACAGCAGGATGTTCGACGGCTTGAGGTCGCGGTGGACGACCCCCGCCTCGTGCACGGCGACGAGCCCCTCGGACAGCGCGGCGCCGACGGCCGCCACGTCCGATGCGGCCAGCGGGCCCTCCTCGGCGACCTTGTCGTGCAGCGAGGGGCCGGGCACGTACTGCGTGGCGAACCACGGCCGGTCCGCCTCCAGGTCCGCCGCGACGAGGCGCGCGGTGCAGCCGCCGCGGATCCGGCGCGCGGCGGAGACCTCGCGCGCGAAACGCGAGCGGAACTCCTGATCCTCCGCCAGATCGGGCCGGATCACCTTGAGCGCGACCCGCTGCCCGCGCCGGTCGGAGCCCAGGTAGACGACGCCCATCCCGCCGGCGCCGAGCCGTCTGTGAAGCCTGAACGAGCCGACGACGCGCGGGTCCTCGCGCCTCAGGCGCATCATCGCCATGTTCATCCCCGCTGCTGCCCGGTCTCGTCTGACGAGCGACAGCTTACGTTTACGTGGCCGAGTGTGTGCTCAGGCCGCGCCCTCACACCGCATCGGATTGCCGTCGCCCGGTACCGGAGGTGAAAGTCGGTCAGGGAGCCTGGCGGCAAAGCGCCTTGACCCGGGAGGGGGGAGCAATCCCGTTACGGGCCACAGGTGTTGGGTCCCTGCGTGCGGCCGGTCCCGGGCCGCCGGGGCGGGTCGCACCCCTGGGCCGGAGGGACGAGGAGGGCACCGGGTCGGCGGGCGCCCGAGCGGGGCACCACGGGCCCGGGAGGGGCACGGAAGTGAGGGAGATCACCCCGCGCCTGCCGCTGGGGCCGGGCGGGGAGCCCCTGGGGGAAGACCCCGAGACGCCGGACCCCGTCTCCACCCAGGGGAGTACGTGGCAGGGGAGCGGTCATCCTCCTGGAGGCCCGGCAATCGGTACGAGGGCATGACGCCCCCGGTGGCCGCCGCCCATAGATTTGAGGTCAAGCGGCGGGTGCAGCACTCGTCCCCCGAGGTCAGGTACCCGCCGCTGCCCGTACCTCACGAACGCGACCGGGAGAGGACCATGGCGGACACGACACCGCGGACCACAGTGTTCCGCAGCACGTGGGCCCGCAGGACCGCCGGCTTCGGCGGCCCCGCGACCGGCCGCCGGCACCCGCTGGTGGCCACGGCCATGGTCCTCCCTCTCGCGGCCCTGCTCGTCGTCGTCTTCGGCGGCTGGGACGCAATGGTCACACAAGCGTCGTCCGTGGGCGTGATGCTGGGGCGCTGAGCGGCGCCCCCAGGCCCGGATGAGCGGTCCGGGCGGGGACATCCGACCATGAAACCCCGTGGGGACGGGGGTGCGGCGGACGGCACAGATGCCGCGTGCGGCTGGGGAGCCGCACGCGGCATTGCCATGTCCGGGCCCGCGGACCGTACCCTCACGGACGTGACCCCGTCCCTCGCCCCCGCCGCGCTCCAGGCCGCGGCCCGCGGTGCGCTCCACCCGGGCCCGGACGGCTGCGGGGGCTGCGCCGCGGCGACCCTCGCGGACCGGCCCGACGGCACCGTCGTGCGGCACGGCGCCACGGTCGCCAAGGCACACGCCCCGGACACTGACGCCGCTCGACTGCGCCAGCGGCTTGCCGTCGCCGCCGCCCCCGCGCTCGCCGGGGTGCTCCTGCCGCCCCTGCGCCCCGAGGCCACCCGCCTGCACGGCCGGCTCGTCACCTTCTGGCCGCACGGCACGCCCGTCGACCCGGACCGACCGCAGGACGCCCCCTGGGAGGCCGCCGCCACGCTCCTGGCCCGGCTGCACGCCACACCGGCCGACGGCCTGACGGACGCCCCGCTGCCGCCGATGCGCGGGCCGGTCAAAGCGGCCCGCGCGCTGGCCCGGCTGGACGCGAGCGCCCCGGACCACCCCGCCGCCCGGCCCGTCCGCCGGGCCTGGCGCACGCTCCCGCCGTGGGCCCGCGCCGAAGCGCCCTGCGACCACGCCCGCGCCCTGTGCCACGGCGACCTGCACCTCGGCCAGCTGGTCCGCGGCCCGGCCGGGCCCTGGCTCCTCATCGACATCGACGACCTCGGCCTCGGCGACCCGGCCTGGGACCTGGCCCGCCCGGCCGCCTGGTTCGCCTGCGGCCTGCTCGCCCCCGACGACTGGACCCGCTTCCTCACGGCGTACCGGGGGGCGGGCGGCGCCCGGCAGCTGTGTGCCCCGGACCCCTGGCCCGCCCTGGACGTCCCCGCCCGCGCCCTGACCGTGCAGACGGCCGCCCTCGCTGTCGCGAAGGCCGCCGAGGCCGGCCGGTCCCTCGACGAGGTGGAGGTCGCCGTCGTCGACGCCTGTGACCGAATGGTGGGCGTACCGGCCCCGTTGGGTTCCGCCGCCGCCAAGTAGGGTGCGCAGGACGGAAGCCGGGCAGTGTTCCGGCGAAGCAGTGCCGAACGGCGAGGAGTTGATCCGACCATGCAGTGCCCCAAGTGTCACGCACCGATGCACACGTACAACCGCAATGGCGTCCAGATCGAGCAGTGCAGCGGTTGCCGCGGGATCTTCCTCGACTACGGCGAGCTGGAGTCGCTGACCCGCCTGGAGTCACAGTGGCAGCAGCAGGCCCCGCCGCCGCCCGCCCCGCAGGCCTATCCGGCGGCCCCGGCCCCCGCCTGGGGAGCCCCGCACCACGGCGGCCACCACGGTGGTCACCACGGCCACCACAACCGGGGCTTCGGCCGGATGCTCTTCTCGTCCTGAACCGGCCGTGCCCGCGGCACCACGGGCACGAAGAAGCCCCCGGTCCGAGGACCGGGGGCTTCAGTCGGTGCGCGATACTGGGATTGAACCAGTGACCTCTTCCGTGTCAGGGAAGCGCTCTCCCGCTGAGCTAATCGCGCGGGAACGGGCCAGACTCTATCAGGCGCCGCGAGGGGTGCTGCCGGGTACTGCGTGGTGCTGCGTGCGCGATACTGGGATTGAACCAGTGACCTCTTCCGTGTCAGGGAAGCGCTCTCCCGCTGAGCTAATCGCGCGGGGTGGATGGCATACGGACCGGAATCCGAAGATCCAGTGCGCGATACTGGGATTGAACCAGTGACCTCTTCCGTGTCAGGGAAGCGCTCTCCCGCTGAGCTAATCGCGCATGGAGGTGGAGACGGGATTTGAACCCGTGTAGACGGCTTTGCAGGCCGTTGCCTCGCCTCTCGGCCACTCCACCAGGAGCGTGGGGGTTCGGGAAGATCCCCCACATCCTGAGCGAACGACCGGGTTCGAACCGGCGACCTCAACCTTGGCAAGGTTGCGCTCTACCAACTGAGCTACGTTCGCGTGTCATTCCGATCCGCTTGCGCGTCCCGGCGACGTGTTGAACTCTAGCGGATTCCCGGGCCAGCACAAAAACGCGTTTGCGCAGCGTGCTGAGGTGCGACCGGCGGAGCGACGCCGAAACCTCCACCCCAGGTCACCGCCCCGTCACCCGCCATAGACTCGACACCGTGCCCGACTTCCCGCCTCTCGCCCGCTTCGGTGAACTCCTCGCGACCGACCTCCGCGACGTGACCAGCGACCCCGCGGCCCTGGACTCCACCGGCTTCTGGGCGGTCGCCGCCGACTTCGAGGGACGGCTGACCTGTGCCCGCTTCGGCCACGTCCGCAGCGAGCCGGTGCCCGCCCCGCGCCCCGGAGCCTGGCCCGCGCCCGCGCCCGCCGACTGGACGTCCTCGCTCGGTCACGCCGCGTACACCGACGGCGTCCGCCGCATCCGCGCCCACATCGCGGCCGGCGAGGTCTACCAGGCCAACCTCTGCCGCGTCCTGTCCGCGCCGGTCCCGGACGGCGCCGACGTCGACGCGCTCACCGCGCTGCTCGCCCGCGGCAACCCGGCGCCGTACGCCGGCACCGTCCGGCTGCCCGGCCACGGCGTGGAGATCGCGACGGCCTCGCCCGAGCTGTTCCTGCGCCGCCACGGCACCCTCGTCGAATCGGGACCCATCAAGGGCACCGGCCGCACCGAGGCGGACCTCCTGGAGAAGGACCGCACCGAGAACGTGATGATCGTGGACCTCGTCCGCAACGACCTGGGCCGCGTCTGCGCCACCGGCACCGTGACCGTCCCCGACCTGTGCGTCGTCGAGAAGCACCCCGGCCTCGTCCACCTCGTCTCGCTCGTCCGCGGCGAACTGCGCGCGGGGGCCGGCTGGCGCGAGCTGCTCGGCGCCTGCTTCCCGCCCGGGTCCGTGACCGGGGCGCCGAAATCCAGCGCCCTGCGCGTCATCGACGCGCTGGAGACGGCGCCGCGCGGCCCCTACTGCGGCGGCGTCGGCTGGGTCGACGCGGACCGCGGCACCGGCGAACTCGCCGTCGGCATCCGTACCTTCTGGATCGACCGGAGCGCGGCGGGAGCCGTCCTGCGGTTCGGGACGGGCGCCGGGATCACCTGGGGCTCGGACCCGGAGGGGGAGTGGCGGGAGACCGAGCTGAAGGCGGCGCGGCTGCTGGCGGTAGCGTCGCAGGGGTACGACGAGCCGGCGAGCGGTTCGTAGCCCGGACCATCCCGGCGCGACCGGGAAAGACGGAGGAACCTCACGTGAAGATCTGGCTCGACGGCAGGCTGCAGGAGACCGCGGAGGCACGCGTGTCCGTCTTCGACCACGGGCTGACCGTGGGCGACGGCATCTTCGAGACCGTCAAGACGATCGACGGCGCGCCGTTCGCGCTCACCCGCCACCTCGACCGGCTGGCCCGCTCGGCCCGCGGCCTCGGGCTGCCCGAGCCGGACCTCGACGAGGTGCGCCGCGCCTGCGCCGCCGTTCTCGAGGCCAACCCGCTGGCGCTGGGTCGCCTGCGCATCACGTACACCGGCGGCCTCTCCCCGCTCGGCTCGGACCGCGGCGACGCGGGCACCACACTCGTCGTCGCGCTCGGCGAGGCCGCCCGGCGCCCCGACACCACCGCGGTGGTCACCGTGCCCTGGACCCGCAACGAGCGCAGCGCCCTCGCGGGCCTGAAGACCACCTCGTACGCGGAGAACGTCGTGGCGCTCGCCCGCGCCCGCGAACTCGGCGCCTCCGAGGCGCTCTTCGCGAACACCCTGGGCCGGCTGTGCGAGGGCACCGGCTCGAACGTCTTCGTCGTCCTGGACGGCGAGATCCACACCCCGCCGCTCGCCTCCGGTTGCCTGGCGGGCATCACGCGCGACCTCGCCGTCGAGTGGACCGGAGCCAAGGAGACGGACCTGCCCCTGTCGGTGCTGGCCGACGCCGACGAGGTGTTCCTCACCTCGTCGCTGCGCGACATCCAGGCCGTGCACCGGATCGACGACCGCGACCTGCCGGACGCGCCCGGCCCGGTCACCACGAAGGCGATGCGTGTCTGGGACGAGCGGGCCGGGGACCGGCTCGACCCCTGAGACGGGCGGCACCGCCGGGAAAACCGCTGGGGTCCACGGGGTGCGGCCGGGTAGAACACCGGTGATGACCACGACCCTGCGGCCGACCGAGCCGCTCCAGCGCACGGCCGACGGGTCGCGCTCGCGCCACTACGCGGTGTGCGTCAACAGCCGCCCCGTCGGCACGCTCCACCTCGCCACGCACCCCGTCTTCGGGCCGGCCGTCGCCCAGCTCCTGGACCTGCGCGTCCAGGGACCGGACCGGGGGCGCGGCCGCGGCACCGTCGCCGCGCTCGCCGCGGAGGAGGTGGCCCGCTCCTGGAACTGCCGCCGGATCGAGGCCACCGTCCCCGCCGAGGAGCACGCCCTGCTGCGGCTCGCGGGCGCGCTCGGCTACGTCGAACGCAACCGGAACCTGGCCAAGGCCCTGCCCGAGCGGCCCCCGGAGCTGCCCGCGGGCAGCCGCGGCCGCCGGATGACCGAGGCCGAGTTCGGGCCGTGGCTGGTCCAGGCCGAGGAGCGGTACGCGCGCACCGTGGTCGAGCGCGGGGCGAGCCCGCAGGAGGCCCGGGCCAAGGCCGCGCGTGATCACGCCGCCCTGCTGCCCGAGGGCATCGCGACCCCGGACGTCCTGATCAGCGTCCTGGAGCACGACGCCCGGCAGGTCGGCACCCTGTGGGTGGCCCAGCGCCACGACGGCGCGTACGTCTACGACGTGGAGGTGGCCCCCGACCACCGGGGCCGGGGCCACGGACGCACCCTGATGCTGGTCGCCGAGGGCGACGCGATCGCCGCGGGCGCCACCCGCATCGGCCTCAACGTGTTCGCGGGCAACACGCCCGCACTGAGCCTGTACGCGTCACTGGGCTACGCACCGACGCGCATCCACCTCTACAAACACCTGCTCTGAGGCGCCTGGGCTACCAGCACCTGCTCCGAGGCGCCTGGGCTACCGGCACCTGCTCCGAGGCGCCTGGGCTACCGGCACCTGCTCCGAGGCGCCCGGCCGCCCGCGCCGCGTCAGCCCTGCTCCGCCTGCTCGGCGAGGAGCCGGTCAGCGATCTCCTCGATGCGCGCGCGCAGCCCGTCCTGGCTCTTGCCGCCGTCGAGCCGCTCCCCGCCGATGACGTACGTGGGCGTGCCCGTGACCCCGATCGCCTTGCCCTCGGCCTGGTCGGCGTCGACGATCAGGATGTGCCGGCCGTCGACCAGCGCGGTGTCGAACTCCTCGGCGTCCAGGCCCAGTTCGCGCGCCACCTCGACGAGGAGGGGCTCGCCCGCGCGGTCGAGCTCCGCGACGCGGTCCAGCACCGCCTCGACGTAGGGCCACCCCTTGCCCTGCTCGAACGCCTCCTCGGCGGCCTGCGCCCCGGCGAACGCGTGCTTGTGCTTCTCCAGCGGGAAGTGCCGCAGCCGCACCTCGATGCGGTCGCCGTACCGCTCGCGCAGGGCGCGCACGTCGTCCAGGGCGGAGTGGCAGTCGGGGCACTGCAGCTCGCACCACACGTCAAGAATCGGGTTCAGGGCGTTCATGGCAGCCAGTCTTCCAGGCCGGGGCGCCGCCCCCGACCCGGGACCTGCGGAGGAGGGGCGACCCCGAGATGTCCCTGAGGTCCGTCGGGGCCGTGGCCCCGGGCCGTCCGTGCGGTGCAGGATGGAGGGGGACGGACAAGACCCGCCCGCGACCGTGACGCCCGAGCCCAGGAGGACCGGATGATTGCCGAGACCGTCTGCTCCGTCGTCTCCGTCGCGGGCCTGGGCATCGCCGCGGTGACCGCCTACCGCAAGCGTTTCCTCGCCGCCGCCCGCACCGCGGCCTACTCCCTGGTGCCGCTGGGCCTGGTGATGACCGGCGCGGTCGGCTGGGTGGCGGACACCGCGTTCAGCCCGACCGCCTGGGCCGGTTTCGGCGTGCTCGGGGCGGCCTGGCTGCTCTTCGCCGCGACCCGCGCCGTCGAGCGGCGCGGCGGCGGCAGCCGGAAGGAGCGCAGGGCGGCGGCGAAGGCGGCGCGGCGGGAAGCCGTGGCCCCGGCCGCCTCCGCCCCCTCCCTCGGCGGGAGTACGCGCCCCGCCCCGGCGGACCGGCCGGCGCCCCGGACGCAGCCGCGGCAGAAGGCCGCCGGCGGCGCCGACGACTTCAGCGACATCGAGGCGATCCTGAAGAAGCACGGCATCTGACTCCGGGCCGGTGCCGCGGACGACGGTCCTCCGGTTGCACCACATGTTCGACCGGCACCGTTCCGTTCGCGCAGGTGCCCGGGTGAAAGTCACGTAATCCGGCGAACTCCCGCCGGTGAGGGCGCTGTTGGTCATCGGCCCGGCGGGATCTGCGCCATCATCACGACGACATGCTGGACACACCAAAGCTGGCCGACCAGCTGGACGCCGACCAGGGGCAGGCGCCGACCGGCGAGCCCGCGCCGCCCACGCCCGCACCCGCCGACACCCCCCGAGGCTGCCTCTTCGCCCTCTCCCAGCCACCGTTGATGATCTTCCTGGGGGTGATCGGCTGTCTCTTCCTGATGGCCGCGCTGCACGACCTGCTGTTGTTGTGAGCGGCGCGCGCCGCTCTCCGCGGGAAGCCGGAGCCCGCCGTCGCGCGGGCTCTCAGCCCGCGGCCCCCTTGCGGCGCGCGCGGTAGGCGGCCACATGGAGCCGGTTCCCGCACGTGCGGCTGTCGCAGTAGCGGCGCGAGCGGTTGCGGGACAGATCCACGAACGCGTACCGGCAGTCCGGGGCCTCGCAGCGGCGCAGCCGCTCCTGCTCGCCGGCGACCACGAAGAACGCCAGGGCCATGCCGCAGTCCGCCGCCAGGTGGTCCGCGACCGAGGCGCCGGGCGCGAAGTAGTGGATGTGCCAGTCGTAACCGTCGTGATCGGTGAGGCGGGGCGTCGTGCCGGCGGCCGCCACCAGGTCGTTGATCACCGTCGCCGCGCCCTGCGGATCGGCGGCGGCGAACACCTGTGCGAACTGAGTCCGGACCGCCCGCACCGCGCTCAGGTCACGGTCCGTGAGCGAGCCGACATCGCTGATCTCGTGCGCCGCCACGAACTCGGTCAGCGCCGGGACGTCGGCGAGGGCGTCGGCCCTCCCGGCGGCGTCCTGGCTGTCCGGCGCGGTGTTCACCAGATCGACCACGGTGTCGAGCGCGCACCGGGTGTCGTGGGTGATCAGCACGATTCGCTCCCTCGCTAAGGCCCGCCGTCGGCCGAGCCGGTGGGCAGACCGACCCTAGCGCCCCCGCCGGCGCGGGGAGCCGCGCGCACGCAACGGCGCCGCCTCCGTGGAAGGTCCCACGGCGGCGACGCCGGTGTCCGCGCTGTGCGGTTGTCCTGCCCTTGGTGCGCCGCGCCGTCTCCCCGAGTGGACGGCGTGAGGCGCTCTCGCTCCGCTCACGCCGGCTGGCTGCCGGCGCGGGCCTCCCGCGCGTTCAGCTTTCCGCGAGGATGTGCGAGAGCTCCTGATCGAGGTCGAAGTGACGGTGTTCCGTACCGGGTGGCACGGCGGCGTCCGTCCGCTTCAGGAAGGACTCGAGGGCCCGCGCCGGGGCCTCGAGCAGAGCCTCGCCCTCCGGGGAGCTCAGGGCGATGCAGACGACGCCCTGACCGTGGCTGCGCGACGGCCATACTCGGACGTCGCCGGTGCCGGTCGGCCGGTGAAGGCCTTCGGCGAGGAGATCGCGGGCGAAAACCCACTCGACCGTCTCCTCGGCTCCGGTGTGGAAGGTGGCGTGCACGGCATACGGATCGGCCGTGTCATACCGCAGTCCTGCGGGTACAGGCAGTGAGGACTCGCTCGACACAACGAGGCGCAGGTGCAGCTCGCAGCTGACCGTGGTGTTCATAAGCGCCAGGGCCTTTCGCTCAGTGTGCGCTCGGGGATTCGCACGTCGGCGAAATCGACATGCCACCTACGGTGCCGTTGTAAACCCCTCTGAGTGTTTTGGGCGGCTTTACGTAGCTCGTACGGCCGAGTCCTATCTGGTGGGTAACGGCCATTCCGGTGACGCGAATGCGTCCGGTAGGTTTGGTGCCATGAATACGGGGAGTGACGAGGCGACCGGGCCGGTCGCGGGTGTCGACGACGACGCGTCCGGGGCGAAGCCGCTGGGCTCGCGGGCGCCGGAGTTCATCCAGGAGCGCAGGGTGCTGCACCTGAGCTGGCAGGTCGGCGTCTTCGTCGTCGGCCTCGCCGTGGTGGGGGCGGGCATCGTGATGCTGCCGCTGCCGGGCCCCGGCTGGCTGGTGATCTTCGGTGGCATGGCGATCTGGGCGACCGAGTTCGTCTGGGCCCAGCTGGTGCTGCGCTGGACGAAGCGCAAGGTCACGGAGGCCACGCAGCGCGCGCTCGACCCCAAGGTGCGGCGGCGGAACATCATCCTGACCACCGTCGGCCTGGTGATCATCGCGGTGCTGGTCGCGGTCTACGTGTGGAAGTTCGGCTTCGAGATGCCCTGGAAGATCAAGCAGTGAGTGCGCCGCGCGGGGTGGTCATCGGCCCCTCTGACATGGGGTAATGTTCTTCCTGCGCCCGGGCGATTAGCTCAGTGGGAGAGCGCTTCGTTCACACCGAAGAGGTCACTGGTTCGAACCCAGTATCGCCCACCCGGACCGAGGGCCCCGGAGACATCACGTCTCCGGGGCTTTCGGCGTTCCCGCTTCCGGCCGGCAAGGAGTGCCGACCGGCACGACCACGAAGAGGAAGCCCGAATTCACCCGACTACGAGTCGTTCTGGGAGAAGTTCAAGGCCCGGGCACCGGGGAAATCCGGCGGACGTTTTCCAGAATTCGGTTGCCTTTCTGCGCAAGTATGACAAGCGCGGCGTCCTGATGGATCTCAACTCCCCCGCGGCAGGGGGAATCTGAGCCTCCGCAACTTCCGCGACGGCGTGCTGACGGCCGGTCAGGCGGACAGGAGCGCCTCGGCCTCCTCGCCGCAGCGGCCGGCGCCGTGAAAAGCGCGCGAACGGGCAGACTCGGCGCATGGACCTGAACGCCCTGAGCCGGTACCGCTTCCGCAGCGTCTGGGACCTGCCCGCGCCGCCGACGGCCGTGTACGCGGCCCTGGAGCGGGTCGCGGAGTATCCGCTGTGGTGGCCGCAGGTGCGCTCCGTGACATCGCTGGACGGCACCAGCGGCGTCGCCGTCTTCCGCTCCTTCCTGCCCTACGAGCTCACGGTCACGGGCCGGGAACGGCGGCGCGACCCGGCCGCGGGGATCCTGGAGATCGCCCTGAGCGGGGACCTCGACGGCTGGGCCCGGTGGACCCTGACGGCCCGGGACGGCGGCACCCGCGCCGTCTACGACCAGCAGGTCGAGGTGCGCAAGGCGCTGATGCGCCGCTTCGCCCTGCTGGGCAGGCCGGTGTTCGTCGCCAACCACGCCTGGATGATGCGGAGCGGACGGCGGGGTCTCGCCGCCCACCTGCGACCGGTTTGAACACAGCCCACCGGGCCCTGTATGGTTCAACCCGTTCCCGGGCGATTAGCTCAGTGGGAGAGCGCTTCGTTCACACCGAAGAGGTCACTGGTTCGAACCCAGTATCGCCCACCCCGGGAGAGCCGGTCCGTCGGTCGACGGGCCGGTTTTTCGTTTCTGCATGTCGGGCCCCCAGCGGGGGAACGGTCAGGCCGCCGCCGGTAGTTCCGGTCGCAGGGGCCAGGCCGGATCGACCACCTCCGGGTTGCCGCTGCGGGCGAACCACGCCTGGAGGCCGCGCGCCTGCGCCGCGTGCCAGAACGCCTGAAGGGTGTGGAGTTCGGCCGCCGAGAGCCGCTCCAGGCGGCTGGCGAAGCGTCGGCCCACCGCCCGGACGAGGTCGAGCGAGGCCTGCGCGTCCGCCGCCGCGTCATGCGCCTCCGCCAGCTCCACCTCGTAGTGCGCGCACAGATCCGTCAGCGTGCGGCGGCCCTTGCGGTAGCGGTCCAGATGCTTGTCGAGGACCCGCGGATCCAGCACGCGCAGCGCCGAACCGTCCAGATAGCGGTCGAGCGACGACGCGCGGTGCCGGCGCAACTCCCGGTCCAGCAACGTCAGATCGAACGGCGCGTTCATGACCACCAGCGGCCGGCCCGCCGCGGCCTGGTCCGCGAGCGCGTAACCGATCTCCTCCATCACGGGCGCGGGCCAGCGCCCGTTGCGTTGCAGATGCAGATCGGTCAGACCGTGCACCTCCGTCGCCCCCGGCGGCACCGGCACCCCCGGGTTGACCAGCCAGCGCGTCACCCGCGCCCGCATCCCCGGCGCGTCCTGCACCACGATCGCCGCCGACACGATGCGGTCGCTCTCCACGTCCACACCGGTCGTCTCCGTGTCGAAGGCGGCAAGCGGGCCTTCGTACCAGCACGTCATGTCAATACAACTCCCTTGTCGCGCCCGGCAGCTGACGTCCCGTCGCTATGCGCCCGCTGCCCCATCCGGTGATACCCGGGCCGTTTGCGTCGTACGCGGAGCGGTGACAACACAGTTACGAGTCATGGCAGTTCAGCGGGGTGCCATTGACCTGTCCTCGACCACGCCCTTGCACTCAGCGGGGTTCCACCGTCTCGAAAGGCCCGGCGCACCATGGCGCTCGCGCAGCCCGAACAGGGCGGGCTGCTGCACGGGCGGAACGCACCGCCGCGCGGCACACTCGCCACCACCGCCTGCATGGAGACACTCCAGGTGGGCTACCTGCACGCGGTGGCCGCGGCGGCCGGCTGCTCGCTCTCGCAGCCCTTCCCCGACAACGGCATCGACTGGCACGTCAGCCACAGCGCCCCCGGGCACACGGTCGACGACGAGGTCACCATCAAGGTGCAGCTCAAGGCGACGTACCAGATCCCGCCGCACCCACCGGGCCCTTCCTTCTCCTTCACGCTCGACAACGCCCATCTGGTGAAGCTGGCCAGGACCCCGGTGTCGGTGCACAAGATCCTCGTCGTGATGCTCGTCCCGCGCTCCCAGGACGACTGGCTGCGCGCCGGACACGACCGCCTCGACCTGCGGCACTGCTGCTACTGGACCAACCTCGCCGGCCACCCGGTCACCGGCCGGCACCGGACCACCGTGCGCGTGCCCACCGCGCGGATCTTCGACGACCGCGCGCTCTGCGAGATCATGACCCGCGTCGGGACGGGCGGGCGGCCCTGACGGGACGCCGGAGACCGCACCCCCCGGCCGGCCCGGAAGGGAGCCACGAGATGGAGCACCGTTCGAGCGACGAGCCCCTGCGTCTCCTCGGCGCGGCCCGCGCCGCGGAACTCACCGGGCCCGAACCGTCCCGGGTCGACCCGGCGGTCCTCACCGCGCTGCTCGCCCGGCACGGCTGGCGGCGGCGGGGCGGCGCCGCGGGCCGGTACACGCGATGGACCCCGCCCGGGCCCGGGAGCAGGCCGAGCCTTCTCGTGCCCGACAGCCCGGCCTTCCCCGACAGCGAGGAACTGCTCGGCGAGGCGCTCGTCGCGCTGGAGCGCAGCGGCACCCCCGCCGCCCGGGAGATCCTCGTCTCGCTCGCCGTGCCGAGCGACGAGATCCGCTGGTGGCGCGACGGCCCCGAAGGACCGGCCGGCGCCGCCACCTGGACCGCCGAGGAGGATCTGCGCTCCGCCGCCCGGCGGATGCTGCTCGCCGGGGCCCTCGCGGTGCGCGGCCGCGCCGGGTACCACGGGGCGCGGCACCGCCGGCCCGCCGCCGCGGCCCTGGAGAACGTGCTGGTGCAGCCGGCCCCCGGCGGACACCGGCTCACCGCGTTCGTGCCCGTCGCCACGGGACGCCCGCTCGCCGTCCGGCTGCACCAGGCGCTCTACGCGGCCCGGGAGGCCGTCGACTACCGGCGGGCCACCGGCGGGATGGACGCCTTCGACGGCGCGGTCGAGGCCGGGGTGAGCCACGAGCTGACCGAGGCGCTCGTCGCCCTGGTGCGCGGCACCGAGGGCGCGCGCGTCTGCGTGGCCTGGGCGCCCGCCGCCGGGGTGCCCGAGGAGTGCACCGACGGGGACGCGCCCGTCGAGTTCTCCCCGGGCGACCTGGACGTGCTGCGCGCGGCCGGCGCCCGCTACCGGCACGCCGAGCCCTCCGTGCCCGTCCGCATCACCGGCACCGTCGTGCGGATGCGCAGGTCGGGACCGTCCGGCGCGGGCACGGTGCGGCTGCACGTCATCGCGGGGGCGGACGTGCCGCACGTGCGGGTGGTCCTCGACGAGGAGGGGTACCGCACCGCGGGCCACGCCCACCTCGTCGGCCTGCCGGTCCGGGTGCACGGGCGCCTGGAGAGCAGGGGCGGCTTCCGGCGGCTGACCGGCGCCGGCGGCGTCGTCCCCGTCCAGGTCGAGGAGGCCGAGCGGGACCGGCTGATGAAGTCGCTCCAGGAGAACCTGGACTTCTTCGAGGAGGCCTGCGCGGGGGACGAGGCGGGACAGGGGTAGCGGCCCGGGCCCGCGGCGGCCGGACAACCGCTTCGCGAGCGGGCCCGGTGACTCGGTACGATCCCTACTGCGCGCGTCACAGGTACTGACGTGGCGTACCCCCTTCAGGCAGGAGAGACCGGTGTCAGACGTCCGTGTAGTCATCCAACGCGATTCCGAGCGGGACGAGCGCGTGGTGACGACGGGCACTACGGCCGCCGAGCTCTTCGCCGGTGAGCGCAGCATCGTCGCGGCCCGCGTGGGCGGTGAGCTCAAGGACCTCGCGTACGTGGTGGCCGACGGCGAGACCGTCGAACCCGTGGAGATCTCCTCCGAGGACGGTCTCAGCATCCTGCGGCACTCCACCGCGCACGTGATGGCGCAGGCCGTCCAGGAGCTGTTCCCGGAGGCCAGGCTCGGCATCGGCCCGCCCATCAAGGACGGCTTCTACTACGACTTCGACGTCAAGGAGCCGTTCACCCCCGAGGACGTCAAGCGCATCGAGAAGAAGATGCAGGAGATCCAGAAGCGGGGGCAGCGCTTCTCGCGGCGCCTGACCACCGACGAGGACGCCCGCGTAGAGCTCGCCGACGAGCCCTACAAGCTGGAGCTCATCGGCCTCAAGGGCAACGCGGCGCAGGCCGCCGACGGGGCCGACGCCGAGGTGGGCGGCGGCGAGCTGACCATCTACGACAACCTCGACGCCAAGACCGGCGAGCTGTGCTGGAAGGACCTCTGCCGCGGCCCGCACCTGCCCACCACCCGGAACATCCCGGCGTTCAAGCTGATGCGCTCGGCCGCCGCGTACTGGCGGGGCAGCGAGAAGAACCCGCAGCTCCAGCGGATCTACGGCACCGCGTGGCCGTCGAAGGACGAGCTCAAGGCGTACCTGGACTTCCTCGCCGAGGCCGAGAAGCGCGACCACCGCAAGCTCGGCGCCGAGCTTGACCTGTTCTCCTTCCCCGACGAGCTGGGCCCGGGCCTCGCGGTCTTCCACCCCAAGGGCGGGGTGATCCGCAAGGTCATGGAGGACTACTCGCGCCGCCGCCACGAGGTCTCCGGCTACGAGTTCGTCAACACCCCGCACATCTCGAAGGAGAAGCTCTTCGAGATCTCGGGGCACCTGCCGCACTACTCGGAGGGCATGTTCCCGCCCATCCAGTTCGACGAGCAGAACTACCGCCTCAAGGCGATGAACTGCCCGATGCACAACCTGATCTTCAAGTCGCGCGGCCGCTCCTACCGCGAACTGCCGCTGCGCCTCTTCGAGTTCGGCACCGTCTACCGCTACGAGAAGTCCGGCGTGGTGCACGGTCTGACCCGCTCGCGCGGCTTCACCCAGGACGACTCGCACATCTACTGCACCAAGGAGCAGATGCCGCAGGAGCTCGACACGCTCCTGACCTTCGTGCTCGACCTGCTGCGCGACTACGGCCTCACCGAGTTCGAGCTGGAGCTGTCCACCCGCGACGACTCCGACAAGTTCATCGGCGAGGACGCGGACTGGGAGGAGGCGACCGAGGCGCTGCGCCTGGCCGCCGAGAAGCAGAACCTGCCGCTGGTGCCCGACCCGGGCGGCGCCGCCTACTACGGCCCGAAGATCTCCGTGCAGGCCAAGGACGCCATCGGCCGGTCCTGGCAGATGTCGACCCTCCAGGTCGACTTCAACCAGCCCAAGCGGTTCGGCCTGGAGTACACGGCCGCCGACGGCTCGCGCCAGCAGCCCGTCATGCTGCACCGCGCCCTGTTCGGCTCCATCGAGCGGTTCTTCGGCGTGCTCCTGGAGCACTACGCGGGCGCCTTCCCGGCGTGGCTCGCGCCCGTGCAGGCCGTCGGCATCCCGATCGGCGACGCGCACGTGCAGTACCTGGAGGAGTTCGCCGAGCAGGCGCGCGCCCAGGGCCTGCGCGTCGAGGTCGACTCGTCCTCGGACCGCATGCAGAAGAAGATCCGCAACCAGCAGAAGGCCAAGGTGCCCTTCATGGTCATCGCGGGCGACGAAGACATGAACGCCGGTTCGGTCTCCTTCCGCTACCGCGACGGCTCGCAGGAGAACGGCATCCCGGTCGCCGAGGCCATCGCGAAGATCGCCAAGGTCGTCGAGGAGCGGTCCCAGGTCTGACGGCCTCAGCCGTCCTCACCTGACGCGGCCCCCGGAGCACCTTCCGGGGGCCGCTCGCCGTCCCGGGCGAAGGCCTGTAGCAGCCAGGACGAGAACGTGCCCGTGACCGCGCCCAGCAGCGCCAGGCCGCAGACCATGACGCCGACCGCGACGAGCCGCCCCAGCGGCGTCACCGGCGCCAGGTCCCCGTACCCCACGGTGGACAGGGTCGTACAGGTGAACCAGAGCGCGTCGCCGTACGTGACGATGTCCGCGCCCGGCGCCCCGTGCTCCTGCTGGTACAGGGCGAGCGAGCCCGCGAACCCCAGCAGGGTCACCGCCACCCCCGCATAGGTGATCACCCGGGCGTGCAGCGCGAGCCGCGGCCCGTCGCGGCGGCGCTGCACCCGCTGGTAGGCCTGCACGATCCGGACCGGGCGCAGCAGCGGCAGCAGCAGCACCACGGTGTCCAGCCAGTGGGTGCGCAGGAAGCGCGGCAGGCGCTGTCCGCTGAGTCGCAGCCGCACCACGTAGTCCACGAGGAACACGGCCCACGCCGCGAGCGTCACGGCCAGGCACAGGTCCCGCAGCGCGCCGGGCAGGCCCTCGCCGAGGACCCGGAGCGCGTACGACGCGAGGAAGAGCAGCGACACCGCCGCGAGGCCGGCGCCGGTGCGCCGCTCCCAGCGGGCCAGAGGAGTGTCGGTCATCCGGACAGCATCGCCCTGCCGGGCGAGGGCGGCACCCGCCGACACGCCCCGCCCAGGTGACGCCATATGCTGCACTTCATGACGAGTGAGCCGGAGCAGCAGATCGGTCCAGTGGGTGAGCCGGACGGGTTCGGGCGCCTGTGGACCCCGCACCGCATCGCGTACATCCAGGGCGAGGGCAAGCCGACGGGCCCCGGCGCCGACGACGGCTGTCCCTTCTGCGCCGCTCCCGCCACCTCCGACGAGGACGCCCTGATCGTGGCGCGCGGCGAGCACGTCTTCGCGATCCTCAACCTGTACCCGTACAACGGCGGTCACATGATGGTGCTGCCCTACCGGCACGTCGCCGACTACACGGACCTCGACGAGGCGGAGACCGCCGAACTGGCCGCCTTCACCAAGCGGGCCATGACCGCGCTGCGCTCCGCCTCCGGGGCGCACGGCTTCAACATCGGCATGAACCAGGGCGCCGTCGCCGGCGCCGGGATCGCCGCCCACCTGCACCAGCACATCGTGCCCCGCTGGGGCGGCGACACGAACTTCATGCCGGTCGTCGGCCACACCAAGGTGCTGCCGCAGCTGCTCGGCGACACCCGTACGGCCCTGGCCAAGGCCTGGCCCGCCGCCTGAGCGACGCACGGCACCGCCCGGCCCGGCCGCGCCACCGGCGGGCCGGGCCTACGCGTCGTACACGTCCGCCTTGCGCGGTGCCGCGTCCTGGACCAGGCCGCTGAGCACGCCCGAGCGGGTGCCGAACTTCTCCGTGTCCACGCCGTGGTCGACCAGGACCCGCAGCGCCGCGGCGTGCACCACGCGCAGCACGGGCGTCGCGGTGCGCAGCGCGTCGTCGGCCATGAAGCGGTGGCGCCAGGGCTGGTCCGCCCAGGCGTGCCGCAGACCGAACGGCTCGGGCAGCACGATCTTGCCGCCCAGGTGGTCCAGGATCGGCGGGTACCAGGTGAAGGGGGCGCGGACCGCGACCCGGACGGCCTCGTCCGGGTCGATGAGTGGCAGCGTCTTCTTCGTCGTCTCCCAGAACCGCACCGCCTTGGCGACTTCCTTGGTCTTCGCCTCGGGCTTCGACGTGAACAGCGAGTTGACCGGGCCGAGCGCGTGGCCGGTCACCTCGATGCGCAGAGTCTCGTGCAGCACCGTCACCGTGATCAGCATCGTGATCACCAGCTGGCCGTCCCAGAGCGTGAACTGCACCCCCAGGTAGTGCCGGTCGCCGCTGCCGAACTGCTGCTCGTTGCAGATCCGCTGTATCTCGTGCTGCCTGATCTGGAACGCGTCGACGTCCTCGCCCGTGGGGCGGGCCACCGCCTTCGCGTTCTCCCCGATGGGGGTGACGATCCAGTCCTTCACCGACGGGGTCGGGAACCCGCCCGTGTGCAGCGGGCCGCGCTGGAGCATCCGCAGCTCGTCCTGGATCGCGCGGATGACGTCCCAGCTGCGGAACGGGTGGATCTCCTTGCCCGGCTCGGCGGAGACCAGGTCCTCGGCGAGCTGCCAGCTGCCCCAGCGCGTCCCCATGCCCAGGATGCCCTTGGGGCCCGCGTAGAAGACCGCGTTCGACTGCTGCTCCGCGCTGAGCCTCGCCAGGCTCTGGCGCAGCTGCTCGGCCGCCGTCTCGCCGGGGCTGCCCGGCACCGCCTCGGGGATCTTCGCGCCGATGCCGCCGCCGGAGAGCAGCGCCTCCCAGCGGTCGCGCAAGTCCTTCGCGGTGCGCTCACAGATCCGCCGGGCCCACAGGGCGCCGACGACCGGCGCCACGAACGAGGCCCGCAGGTACCAGGCCCAGAACCCGCCGAACGGGAGCCCGACGAGCAGGATCACGATCCCGATGCCGACGACCGTCATGATCGTGGTCGCCACCGCCGCCCGGCCGCGCGCCTTGCGCTCCAGCTTCTTCGCCTCGCTCTGCTCCTTCGCGGACTTGCCCTCGGTCTCCTTGACGATCTTCTCCGCCGTCTCGATCCGGGCGTTGTTCGTCCGCCGGATCTGGAACGCGCCCAGCCACAGGAGGAACCCCGGCGGGAAGAGGAAGCCGAAGACGGCCGTCACGATGGTCAGCAGGCTGTCGCGCTCGCGCCGGATCCGGTTGGCCGCCAGACAGTGCTCGACGACGACCTGGGGCTCCGTACCGAACGACTGGATGAGCGGCTTGCGCCCCGCGGCGAGCATCCGCAGCTGCACCGCCCGGGAGAACGCCTCACCGAGGTTGGGCGCGAACAGCGACCACCGGCCGGCCTTCGCCTCGGTCTTGTGCCATTCGTTGTTGGCGTCCTCGATCTTCGAGGCCCTGTCGTCGCGGTACGCCGCCGAGGCGATGGCGAACGTCGCCGCGGTCTGGCCCGCCGACCCCTGCAACGGGACCTGCGCGCCCGGCCTGAAATCGAATGCATCGTCCGCCACTGCCGCCCCCATCACCGCACGCCGTCGCTGCTGCGGCTTTTCCCGACTTCCACGCCCCGCACACCTGTTGATCAGTTGATCGTCCTGATCCGCTGATCCGCACCAGCGTAGCGGCCGCCGCCGACATCCACCCCGGGACGGCGAAGCCCGGTGGCGGCCGGACCGGCAGGAGAGGGCGGTCAGGGGCCGATCACGGTGCCGCGCCGGCCTGTTGCCGGATCCGCTCGCTCAACTGCGGTGGCATCGGCTCGTGTCGGGCGTAGCCGCGGTCGAAGCGGGCCGTCCCGTGCGCCAGCGACCGCAGGTCCACCGCGTACCGTCCGATCTCGATCTCCGGCACCTCCGCCCGTACGAGAGTGCGCCCGCCCGGCGCCTGTTCGGTGCCGACGACCCGGCCGCGGCGCCCGGACAGATCGCTCATCACGGCACCCACGTAGTCGTCCCCGACCAGTACCTGCACCTCGGCGACCGGCTCCAGCAGATGGATCGTGGCGCCGGCCGCCGCCTCGCGCAGCGCGAGCGCGCCGGCCGTCTGGAACGCCGCGTCGGAGGAGTCCACCGCGTGCGCCTTGCCGTCCAGGAGCGTCACCCGCACGTCGATCAGCGGATACCCGGCCGCGACGCCGCGCGCCGCCTGCGCCCGTACGCCCTTCTCGACGGAGGGGATGAACTGGCGCGGCACGGCGCCGCCGACGACCTTGTCCACGAACTCGATGCCGGACCCGCCCGGCAGCGGTTCCACCTCGATCGCGCAGATCGCGAACTGCCCGTGCCCGCCGGACTGCTTCACGTGCCGGCCGCGCCCCGCGGACCGGCCCGCGAACGTCTCCCGCAGCGACACCTTGTGCGGCACCACGTCGACCCGCACCCCGTACCGGCTGCGCAGCCGCTCCAGGGCGACGTCCGCGTGCGCCTCGCCCAGGCACCACAGCACCACCTGGTGCGTGTCCTGGTTCTGCTCCAGCCGCATCGTCGGGTCCTCGGCGACGAGCCGCGTCAGGCCCTGCGAGAGCTTGTCCTCGTCCGCCTTGCCGTGGGCCCGGACGGCGAGCGGCAGCAGCGGGTCCGGCATGTCCCACGCCGCCATCAGCAGCGGATCGTCCTTCGCCGAGAGGGTGTCGCCCGTCTCCGCGCGGTGCAGCCCGGCCACGCACGCCAGGTCCCCGGCGACGCAGTGCGTCAGCGTGCGCTGCTGCTTGCCGAAGGGGGCCGACAGCGCGCCGATGCGCTCGTCCGACTCGTGCAGGGCGCGGCCCGCGCGCGCGTGGTCCTCCAGACCGTGCCCCGACACGTGCACCGTCTCGTCCGGACGCAGCGTGCCGGAGAAGACCCGGACCAGCGAGACGCGGCCCACGTACGGGTCGGACGCCGTCTTGACGACCTCCGCCACCAGCGGGCCCCGCGGATCGCAGGACCCGACCGTGCGGGCCGTGCCGCCCGGCGTGCGCACCGCGGGCGCGGCGCGTTCCAGGGGCGAGGGGAAGCCGCCCGTGACCAGTTCGAGCAGCTCGACCGTGCCGAGCCCCTGGCGGGCGCCCTGCGGCGCGTGGGCCGCGGCGAGGACCGGGTGGAAGACACCGCGCGCGACGGCCCGCTCCAGGTCCTCGACCAGGGTCTTGAAGTCGAGCTCCGCGCCGCTCAGATAGCGGTCCATGAGGGTCTCGTCCTCGCTCTCCGCGATGATCCCCTCGATGAGCCGGTTGCGGGCCTCCTCGATCTCCGGAAGCCGCTCCGCGCCGGGTGCGGACTCCTCGCGTTCGCCCGACGCGTAGTCGTACAGACGCTGCGAGAGGAGACCGACCAGACCCGTCACGGCCGCGTGGCCGTCCGCGCCCTGCGGGCCGTGCAGCGGCAGGTAGAGCGGGAGCACCGCGTCCGGGTCGTCGCCCCCGAAGATCCGCGCGCAGGCCCGCGTCACCTCCGCGAAGTCCGCCCGCGCCGCCTCCAGGTGCGTGACGACGATCGCCCGCGGCATGCCGACGGCGGCGCACTCCTCCCACACCATGCGGGTCGCGCCCGCCAGCGTCTGCGGGCTCTCGGCCGCCGAGACGACGAAGAGGGCCGCGTCCGCCGCGCGCAGACCGGCCCGCAACTCCCCGACGAAGTCGGCGTAGCCGGGGGTGTCCAACAGGTTGATCTTGTAGCCGCCCCACTCCAGAGGGACGAGCGAGAGCTGGACCGAGCGCTGCTGACGGTGTTCGATCTCGTCGTGGTCGGAGAGGGTGGTGCCGTCCTCGACCCGCCCGGCCCGGTCGACCGCCCCCGCCGTCAGCGCGAGGGCCTCCACCAGAGTCGTCTTGCCCGAGCCGCTGTGGCCGACCAGCACCACGTTCCGCACGGAGGCGGGGTGGTCGGCCGTCACCGCCCTGCCGGCGGCTCCGGGGTGTCCGTTCGCCTTGTCGCCCATGCCTTGCCTCCCGGTTGTCGCACGGTGAGGTGGTTCGAGTGGGACGTGAGGGCGCGGACGCGCTGGGATCCGCGTGCCAGGAGCTGCGACGCCCGCGGTGCCATCGAGCTTTCCACTCCGGTCACGGTGCGTCCATACGTCGTACGCGGGTCCACGCGCGCGTGGTGGCCCGGCCGTCGTTCTCCCGCGCGCGTGACTACGATGGGCCAGCCGGTGGCCAGAGGGGTCACGCAGGCACCGACCCTCGGGAAGGCCATGCTGAACAAGTACGCGCGTGCATTCTTCACGCGTGTCCTCACACCGTTCGCCGCGTTTCTCATCCGTCGCGGGGTCAGTCCCGACACGGTGACGCTCCTCGGCACCGCCGGAGTGATGGCGGGGGCGCTGGTCTTCTACCCGCGCGGAGAGTTCTTCTGGGGCACGGTCGTCATCACGCTGTTCGTCTTCTCGGACCTCGTGGACGGCAACATGGCGCGCCAGCTCGGCCGCAGCAGCCGCTGGGGGGCGTTCCTCGACTCCACGCTCGACCGCGTCGCCGACAGCGCCATCTTCGGCGGCCTCGCCCTGTGGTACGGCGGTTCCGGGAACGACGACGTGCTGGCCGCGGTCTCCATCTTCTGCCTCGCCAGTGGCCAGGTCGTCTCCTACACCAAGGCGCGCGGTGAGGCGATCGGGCTGCCCGTCGCCGTCAACGGCCTGGTGGAGCGCGCCGAGCGGCTCGTCATCTCGCTGGTCGCCGCCGGCTTCGCGGGCCTGCACAAGTTCGGCGTGCCCGGCATCCAGTACCTGCTGCCGGTCGCCCTGTGGATCGTCGCCGTGGGCAGCCTCGTGACGCTGATCCAGCGGGTGGTGACCGTCCGCCGCGAGTCCGCGGAGGCGGACGCCGCCGCCGCGGCCGCCACCCAGGAGGAGGCCACCTCGTGAGCGGCGTCCAGGAGCGGGTGACGGACGCGCTGTACGGGCTCGGCTGGGCCACCGTCAAGAAGCTGCCCGAACCGGTCGCGCGGCGGCTGGGCCGGGCCATCGCCGACACCGTCTGGAAGCGGCGCGGCAAGGGCGTGCTCCGCCTGGAGGCCAACCTCGCCCGGGTGGTTCCCGACGCGACGCCCCAGAAGCTGGCCCAGCTCTCCCACGCGGGCATGCGCTCCTACCTGCGCTACTGGATGGAGTCCTTCCGGCTGCCCGCGTGGAGCAGGCAGCGCATCGCGGACGGCTTCACGCCCCAGGACCTGCACCACCTCACCGAGGGGCTGGCGGCCGGCAAGGGCGTCGTGCTCGCACTGCCCCACATGGGCAACTACGACCTCGCGGGCGCCTGGGTCACCACCAAGCTGGACACGCCGTTCACCACGGTCGCCGAGCGGCTCAAACCGGAGACCCTGTACGACCGGTTCGTCGCCTACCGCGAGGGGCTCGGCATGGAGGTGCTGCCGCACACCGGCGGCTCCGCCTTCGGGACCCTGGCGCGCCGGCTGCGCGCGGGCGGCCTGGTCTGCCTGGTCGCCGACCGCGACCTGTCGACCTCCGGCGTGGAGGTCAAGTTCTTCGGCGAGACGACGCGGATGCCGGCCGGTCCCGCGATGCTCGCGCAGCAGACGGGCGCGTTGCTCCTGCCCGTCACCCTCTGGTACGACTCCTCGCCCGTCATGCGGGGCCGCGTCCATCCGCCCGTCGACGTCCCCGAGACAGGTACGCGGGCCGAGAAGACGTCCGTCATGACACAGGCGCTGGCCGATGCCTTCGCCACGGGGATCGCGGACCATCCGGAGGACTGGCACATGTTGCAACGGCTGTGGCTCGCCGACCTGGACCACGTCGAGGAGCGGCCCGCGTGAGGATCGGCATCGTCTGCCCCTACTCCTGGGACGTGCCGGGCGGCGTCCAGTTCCACATCCGCGATCTGGCGGAGCACCTCATCGGCCTCGGGCACGAGGTCTCCGTCCTCGCCCCGGCGGACGACGAGACCCCCCTGCCGCCGTACGTCGTGTCGGCGGGCCGCGCCGTGCCGGTGCCCTACAACGGCTCGGTCGCCCGGCTCAACTTCGGCTTCCTGAGCGCCGCGCGGGTGCGCCGCTGGCTGCACGACGGCGCGTTCGACGTCATCCACATCCACGAGCCGGCCTCGCCCTCGCTCGGCCTGCTCACCTGCTGGGCGGCCCAGGGCCCCATCGTCGCGACCTTCCACACCTCCAACCCCCGCTCGCGCGCGATGATCGCCGCGTACCCGATCCTGCAGCCCGCCCTGGAGAAGATCAGCGCCCGCATCGCGGTGAGCGAGTACGCGCGCCGCACGCTCGTCGAACACCTGGGCGGTGACGCGGTGGTCATCCCGAACGGGGTGGACGTCGACTTCTTCGCCCGCGCCGAGCCCAAGGCGGAGTGGCAGAGCCCGCCCGAGACCCCCGAGAAGCACGAGCGCGGCGGCACGATCGGCTTCATCGGCCGCATCGACGAGCCCCGCAAGGGCCTGCCGGTCCTGATGAAGGCGCTGCCGAAGATCCTCGCGGAGCGGCCCGGGACGCGGCTGCTGGTGGCCGGGCGCGGCGACCAGGTGGAGGCCGTCGAGACGCTGCCGAAGGAGATGCGCGAGCGCGTCGAGTTCCTCGGCATGGTCAGCGACGTGGACAAGGCGCGGTTCCTGCGCAGCGTCGACGTGTACGTGGCCCCGAACACCGGCGGCGAGAGCTTCGGGATCATCCTCGTCGAGGCGATGTCGGCGGGCGCCCCAGTCCTCGCCTCCGACCTGGACGCCTTCGCGCAGGTCCTCGACCAGGGCGCGGCGGGCGAGCTCTTCGCGAACGAGGACGCGGACGCGCTGGCGGGCGCCGCGCTGCGCCTGCTGGCCGACCCCGGCCGCCGGGCCGAACTGAGCGACCGCGGCAGCAAGCACGTCCGCCGCTTCGACTGGTCCACGGTCGGCGCGGACATCCTCTCGGTCTACGAGACGGTGACACACGGCGCGGCGGTGGTCGCCACGGACGAACGCACGGGCCTGCGAGCCCGCTTCGGCCTGGCGAGGGACTGAGGGGTATCGGGGGCGGGCCCGGGCGGGGCCCGGCGGCGGCCCAGAGGCGTACCCCGGCCCGATCCACGCCGCCCTGCCCCCTGCCCGTGCCGCGTGAGCGCGGTGGCCCACCCCGGCACCGGTAATCTTGCCGCCCGTGACCGCCACCCTGATCTGGATCGCCGTAGCCCTCTTCGCCATCGGCCTCTACCTGAGCTGGACCGCGGGACGCCTCGACCGGCTGCACGCCCGCATCGACGCGGCCCGCGCCGCCCTCGACGCCCAGCTGCTGCGCCGCGCGTCGGTCGCCCAGGAGCTGGCCACCTCCGGCGTCCTCGACCCGGCCGCGTCGATCGTGCTCTACGAGGCCGCGCACGCCGCCCGGCAGGCCGAGGAGGAGCAGCGGGAGGTCGCCGAGAGTGAGCTCAGCCAGGCGCTGAGAGCGGTCTTCGGCGACGCCGCCCAGCTGGAGACCGTCCGGGAGGCGCCCGGCGGCGAGGAGGCCGCCGAGGAACTGGCCCAGGCGGTGCGCCGCGTCCCCATGGCCCGCCGCTTCCACAACGACGCCGTCCGCGCGGCCCGCGCCCTGCGCCGCCACCGCAAGGTCCGCTGGTTCCGGCTGGCGGGTCACGCCCCGTTCCCGCTGGCCTTCGAGATGGACGACGAACCGCCGGCGACCGTCGCCGACCGCGCCGCCTCCTGAGCCACAAAGGAGACACCGGCACGGAGCCGGGCGGCAAAAGGAGCCACCGGGTACCCATTGGCTCTTGTAGTGGCCTGGGCCCCGGCGGTTTCCTCAGTGCTGCATCAAGCCTTCGTCACCGAGTGAGGTCACCCGTGTCCAGCAGCACCCAGCAGCCCACCGAAGCCCCTGCCACCGGCACCGCCCGCGTCAAGCGCGGCATGGCCGAGCAGCTCAAGGGCGGCGTCATCATGGACGTGGTCAACGCCGAGCAGGCGAAGATCGCCGAGGACGCGGGCGCCGTCGCCGTCATGGCCCTGGAGCGGGTCCCGGCCGACATCCGCAAGGACGGCGGCGTGGCCCGGATGTCCGACCCGAACATGATCGAGGAGATCATCGGCGCGGTCTCCATCCCGGTCATGGCCAAGTCCCGCATCGGCCACTTCGTCGAGGCCCAGGTCCTGCAGTCCCTCGGCGTGGACTACATCGACGAGTCCGAGGTCCTCACCCCGGCCGACGAGGTCAACCACAGCGACAAGTTCGCCTTCACCACGCCGTTCGTCTGCGGCGCCACCAACCTGGGCGAGGCCCTGCGCCGCATCGCCGAGGGCGCGGCCATGATCCGCTCCAAGGGCGAGGCCGGCACCGGCAACGTCGTCGAGGCCGTCCGCCACCTGCGCCAGATCAAGAACGAGATAGCCCGCCTGCGCGGCTTCGACAACAACGAGCTGTACGCCGCCGCCAAGGACCTGCGCGCCCCGTACGAGCTGGTCAAGGAGGTCTCCGAGCTCGGCAGGCTGCCCGTCGTCCTCTTCTCCGCCGGTGGCGTCGCCACCCCGGCCGACGCCGCGCTGATGCGCCAGCTCGGCGCCGAGGGCGTCTTCGTCGGCTCCGGCATCTTCAAGTCGGGCGACCCGGCCAAGCGTGCCGCCGCCATCGTGAAGGCCACGACCTTCTACGACGACCCGAAGATCATCGCGGACGCCTCCCGCAACCTCGGCGAGGCCATGGTCGGCATCAACTGCGACACCCTGCCCGAGACCGAGCGCTACGCGAACCGGGGCTGGTAACCGCCATGAGCACCACCCCCGTCATCGGCGTCCTGGCCCTCCAGGGCGACGTACGGGAGCACCTCATCGCCCTGGCCACGGCCGACGCCGTGGCCAGGCCGGTGCGGCGCCCCGAAGAGCTGGCCGAGGTCGACGGCCTGGTCATCCCCGGCGGCGAGTCGACGACCATCTCCAAGCTGGCCGAGCTGTTCGGGCTGATGGAGCCGCTCCGCGCGCGCGTGCGCGCCGGTCTGCCGGTCTACGGCACCTGCGCCGGAATGATCATGCTCGCCGACAAGATCCTCGACCCGCGCTCGGGCCAGGAGACCGTCGGCGGCATCGACATGATCGTGCGCCGTAACGCCTTCGGGCGACAGAACGAGTCCTTCGAGGCGACCGTCGCCGTCCGGGGCGTCGCGGGCGACCCCGTGGAGGGCGTGTTCATCCGCGCTCCCTGGGTGGAGTCCGTCGGCGCGGCCGTGGAGGTCCTCGCCGAGCACGAGGGCCACATCGTCGCCGTCCGGCAGGGGAACGCGCTCGCGACGTCCTTCCACCCCGAGCTCACGGGGGACCACCGGCTGCACGGTCTCTTCGTCGACATGGTGCGGGCGAAGGACGGCGCGGGTTCCTTGTAGGATCGCTGCGTTCGTACTGAGGTTGGTTACGCGAAGGAGACAGGCAGATGTCCGGCCACTCTAAATGGGCTACGACGAAGCACAAGAAGGCCGTGATCGACGCCAAGCGCGGCAAGCTCTTCGCGAAGATGATCAAGAACATCGAGGTCGCGGCCCGCACGGGCGGCGCCGACGTGTCCGGTAACCCGACACTCTTCGACGCCATCCAGAAGGCCAAGAAGAGCTCGGTCCCGAACAAGAACATCGACTCCGCGGTCAAGCGCGGCGCCGGCCTGGAGGCCGGTGGCGCCGACTACGAGACGATCATGTACGAGGGCTACGGTCCGAACGGCGTCGCGGTGCTCATCGAGTGCCTCACCGACAACCGCAACCGCGCCGCCTCCGACGTGCGCGTGGCCATGACCCGCAACGGCGGCAGTATGGCCGACCCGGGCTCGGTGTCGTACCTGTTCCACCGCAAGGGCGTCGTGGTCGTCCCCAAGGGCGAGCTGGGCGAGGACGACGTGCTGGGCGCCGTCCTCGACGCGGGCGCCGAAGAGGTCAACGACCTGGGCGAGTCCTTCGAGGTGCTCTCCGAGGCCACCGACCTGGTCGCGGTCCGCACCGCGCTCCAGGAGGCCGGCATCGACTACGACTCGGCCGACGCCAACTTCGTCCCGACCATGCAGGTCGAGCTGGACGAGGAGGGCGCGCGCAAGATCTTCAAGCTGATCGACGCCCTCGAGGACAGCGACGACGTGCAGAACGTCTTCGCCAACTTCGACGTCTCCGACGAGGTCATGGAGAAGGTCGACGCCTGACGTGACACCAGCGGCGGGGGGGGGGGGGGGCCCCCCCCCCCCCCCCCCCCGGGGGCGGCGGGGGGGGGGGGGCGGGCCCCGGGCCGCGGGGGGGGGGGGGGGGGGGGGGGGGGGGGGGGGGGGGGCGCGGGGGGGCC